>NZ_CP026102.1:1927020-2248190 GCF_002902945.1 Paraburkholderia caribensis | reverse complement strand
ACCGCGTGACGGGCGCCGAGGCGCTGGTGCGCTGGCAGCATCCCGAGCATGGCCTCGTGCCGCCTGCCGAATTCATTCCGCTCGCCGAAGAGACGGGGCTGATTCTCCCGGTCGGCGACAAGGTGCTCGATACGGCGTGCCGGCAACTCGCGCAGTGGGCGACGCGCGCCGACCGGGCGCATCTGTCGATTGCCGTCAACGTGAGCGCGCAGCAGCTGCGCGAGGAAAACTTCGTCGCCAGCGTGCTCGATGCGCTCGCGCGCACGGGCGCGGAACCGAGCCGTCTGAAGCTCGAACTGACGGAGAGCGTGCTGGTGGACAACGTCGAGGACATCATCGGCAAGATGATGCTGCTGCGCACGAAAGGCGTGGTGTTCTCACTCGACGATTTCGGCGTCGGGTATTCGTCGCTGTCGTATCTGAAGCGCTTGCCGCTGGGGCAATTGAAGATCGACAGGTCGTTCGTGCGCGACGTGCTCGACGATCCGAACGATGCCGTGATCGCGCGCGCGATCGTCACGCTCGCGCAGAGTCTCGGCCTGGGCGTGATCGCGGAAGGCGTGGAGACGGAAGCGCAGCGGCAGTTCCTGGCCGATGCGGGGTGTCAGGCGTACCAGGGCTATCTGTTCTGCCGGCCGCTGCCGATCGAAGACTTCGAGGTGTTCGCGGATACGTTCGATTCGAAGGAGTGGGCGCTGGAGACGCCTTGAGACGGAGTTGATAAACTTGCGGACTCAATCGCACGCTTCACGCGTCGTGCCGTTGCACGTGGGGCGACCCGTCATCCTCGAGGAAAAGCACATGATCGATTTGCGCAGCGACACCGTGACCCGTCCGACCAAGAACATGCTCGCGGCGATGACAGCCGCCGAAGTCGGCGACGACGTCTGGGGCGACGATCCGACGGTCCTGCGGCTGCAAGCCACCGTCGCCGAGCGCGCGGGCAAGGAGGCGGGGCTGTTCTTCCCGAGCGGCACGCAGAGCAATCTCGCCGCGCTGATGGCGCATTGCGCGCGCGGCGACGAATACATCGTTGGCCAGGCGGCGCACACCTACAAGTACGAAGGCGGCGGCGCAGCCGTGCTGGGCAGCATCCAGCCGCAGCCAATCGAAAACGCGCTCGACGGCTCGCTTCCCCTCGACAAGATCGCTGCCGCGATCAAGCCCATCGACAACCACTTCGCGCGCACGCGTCTGCTGGCGCTGGAAAATACGATCGGCGGCAAGGTGCTGCTGGCGGGTTACGTCGCCGAGGCCACGCAGCTCGCGCGCGATCGCGGGCTGTCGACTCACCTCGACGGCGCGCGCGTCTGCAATGCGGCGGTTGCGTCGAAGCAGCCCGTCGAAGCGCTGTGCGCACCTTTCGATACGGTTTCGATCTGCTTCTCGAAAGGGCTCGGGGCGCCTGTGGGTTCGGTGCTGGTGGGTAGCAAGGCGCTGGTCGACGTTGCGCACCGCTGGCGCAAGGTGCTGGGCGGCGGCATGCGGCAGGCGGGCGTGCTGGCGGCCGCGTGTCTCTATGCGCTGGATCACAACGTCGAACGGCTTGCCGAAGATCACGACAACGCCGCGCATCTCGCGGCGGGACTTGCACAGATCGACCAGGTCAAGGTGCAGTCGCAGGCGACCAACATGGTGTTCGCGCAGTTTCCGCAAGCGCATTGCGCGCCGCTGGAGGCGTGGCTCAAGGAGCGCGGCATCCTTACGCAGATGTTGTATGCGTCGCGGTTTGTCACCCATATGGACGTGTCGCGCGCGGATATCGATACGTTCGTGACGGCTGTGAAGGAATACTTCGCGCGGTGAGAGAGGGCGCCGCTTCACGCCTGGTTTGCGTGAAGCGTGCTGGCGGCGAGTGCAATACTCGCCCGCGCTACCTACTGTTCTTTCGCCGTCACGGTAGTCACCGTGACACTCGCCTGCCCCCGATGCGACGGCGCAAATAACCTCAACCCGCTCGCAATACTCGCAGCCCCCGCGAACACGGCGCCCGTCGCCAGCGAAAGCGTCGGGCCGTGACGTCCGGCGATGCTGAAGCTCAACGCAACCAGCGCCGCGCCCGTCGTCTGCCCAATCAGCCTCGAGGTCGCGATGATCCCGCTTGCGCCGCCACTGCGATTGGGCGGCGCGCTCGCCATCAGCGCCTTCAGATTCGGCGACTGGAAAAATCCGAAGCCCGCGCCGCAGATCGCCATGCGGATCGAGATGTCGATCACACTGGGATGCGGCGGCAACATCGCGAGCGCCGCCATGCCCGCGCATAGAATCGCAAGGCCGATTGCGCCGAGCAGTCCCGGCGGATAGCGATCCGACAACCGTCCCGCGAACGGCGCCGCCAGCGCGACGATCACCGGCCAGGGCGTCATCAGAAAGCCGGTTTCGACCTGGCTGCGATGCAGGACGTCCTCGAAATAGAACGGCAACGAAACGAACGCGAGCCCTTGCGCGGCGAACGAGCACACGGCCGTGACCGCCGACAACGCGAACACGGGCAGCTTGAACAGATCGACGGGCAGCATCGGCGCGGGGTGGCCGGTCTCGCGACGCATCAGCAGCGCGCCGAACACGATCGCGACAGCCGCCGCGCCGAGCACGACAGGCGTCGAGGCGCGCTGCGCCGCTTCGCCGAGCGCGAACACCAGCGCGGCGAACGTGATCACGTTGAGCAACGCCGCAACCCGGTCGAAGTGATGCGTGCCGCGCGGCGTGTGCGGCAGTCCCGGCAACGCGAACGACAACGCCAGCACGCCGAGCGGCACGTTGACGGCGAACAGCCAAGGCCAGCTGGCCACCGACAGAATCAGCGACGCAACCGTCGGCCCCACGGCAAACGACACGCCCACCACCAGCGCATTCAGCCCGACGCCCGCGCCCAGCCGATGCGGCGGATACAGATGCTTGATCAGCGCGGTGTTCACGCTCATGATCGCCGCCGCGCCGAGACCCTGCACGACGCGCGCGCCCGCCAGCCAGGGCAAGGTCGGCGATAGCGCGCAGGCCAGCGAGGCCGCCGTGAACACGATGATCCCGCTGATGTAAATGCGCCGGTGCCCAACGATGTCGCCGAGTGCGGCGAGCGGCAACAGCGTCGCGACCATCGCCAGCTGATAGGCGTTGATGATCCATACCGACGCCGCCGGTCTCGCGTGCAGATCCGCAGCCATGGCGGGTAGCGCAGTATTGGCGATGGCGGTATCGAGCGAGGCGAGGGCCACCGACAGCATGATCGCCGCCATCGCGAAACGGTGACCGGCGGACATCGGCGCGTCGGCGACGCGGGCCGGATTGGGTGTGTTCTCGGACAAGGACTGGCTCTGCAGAGGACTGAGCGTGGCGCATATCGGCATCGGCCGCATCATGGGGCGACGGGCGTGCTCGCAGCGAATGAAGCGATTGTTACAGAGCGGCGCGGATCGTGCTCGGAGCCGCCCAAAAACAGCTCTTCTGAAAGCTGTCTGGAAGCTCTGCCCCGCGCCTACGCGTCGCAACTAACTGTCAATGCCCGTGCGCGCCAACGGGACGAAATGCGCCAGCGGCGCGACACAACGTCAGTTACACGAAGCCAGCAGAATCGACAGCTTGCGGATGTGCGCCTTGAATGCCTCGGTCATCTCGCGATCGTGACCGGCGCTCAGATGAGGTGCTTCCGCCAGTTCGACCTGATCCTGGAACTCGTCTGACACTTTGCGCCGCTCGCCGGGCGGAAGCGCGCGGATCAGCGACACAATGAGCAGTTCCTGCGCATGGATGATACCGAGCACGGATTGTGCGTTCATTTCGACCTCCACAGCAGCGCGACGACGCTAGCGGCTTGTACAGCAGGGACCCGGCGGGACGCGGTATGACGATACAGTCTCCGATCCGCCTTGTTACTCATCCATACTAGTGCAAGGAACAGAGCCGTCTGCACCGGCATCGTGCCAGATACAAGGACTTCAGCGTTAAGCCAGGCAAAGTCCAACCCGGCAGTCATGGAACTGCGCAGCGGTAGGCGTTGTCTGCTTGGATTAGCGAGCTCTTGATGACGCAATCGCCGCAGACACGGGATTACCCAAAATGTCCTACTCTGCTTATTTGTCCACCAGACCGGCTCGCGCCGCCCGCACCCAACACGCAAGCCGTTCAGCGCGTGCCGCGTCGTTTTACCGGAGGCTTCGATGACAGCGGTGGATCTGGAATTCGACCAGCTCAACAGTACTGTCGATGCGCTGCGGCGCTCGATTTCCAACCGCATGATGTACGGCGTCGGCAAGGACGCCGTGACAGCGCGCCCGCAGGACTGGCTGCACGCCGCGGCGCTCGCCGTGCGCGACCGGCTGGTCGCGCGCTGGATGAAGACCACGCGCCTGCAGTACGAGCAGGATGTGAAGCGCGTGTATTACCTGTCGATGGAATTCCTGATCGGGCGCACGTTCACCAACGCGCTGCTCGCGCTCGGCATCTATGATCAGATGAAGGAAGCCCTCTCGGGCCTCGGTGTCGATATGGACGCACTCGTCGATCTCGAGCCCGATGCCGCGCTCGGCAACGGCGGCCTCGGGCGCCTCGCCGCATGCTTTCTGGATTCGATGGCGACACTCGGCATTCCGGGCTTCGGCTATGGCATCCGCTATGAATACGGGATGTTCAAGCAGCAGATCGTCGACGGCGAGCAGCTCGAAACGCCCGATTACTGGTTGCGCGCGGGCAACCCGTGGGAATTTCCGCGCCCCGAAGTGCAATACATCGTGCATTTTGGCGGACGCACGGTGCAGCGCGACGGTCATGTCGAATGGATCGAAACGCAGCACGTAAACGCGATGGCGTACGACACCGTGATCCCCGGTTTCGCCACGAGTGCGACGAACACGCTGCGACTGTGGTCGGCGCGCGCCACGGAAGAACTCGATCTGTCCGCGTTCAATCAGGGCGACTATCGCCGCGCCGTCGATGCGAAGAACATGTCGGAGAACGTCTCGCGCCTGCTGTATCCCGACGATTCGACGCCCGCCGGCCGCGAGCTGCGTCTGCGCCAGGAGTACTTCTTCGTGTCGGCGACGATGCAGGACCTGATTCGCCGCTATCAGCGCACGCACAGCACCTTCGGCCGCTTCGCCGAGAAGGTCGCGGTGCATCTGAACGACACGCACCCGGTGCTCGCGATTCCCGAACTGATGCGTCTGCTCGTCGACGTGCACCATGTGCCGTGGGCGAAAGCGTGGAAAGACATCCAGCAGATGTTCTCGTACACGAACCACACGCTCATGCCCGAAGCGCTCGAAACGTGGGACGTCGAAACGCTCGCGCGCCTGTTGCCGCGCCACCTCGAAATCATCTTCGAGATCAACGCGGAGTTTCTGAAGCACGTCAGCGAGCATTCGGGCCATGACGTCGACATGATCCGGCGCATCTCGCTGGTCGACGAATACGGGCAGCGGCGCGTGCGGATGGCGCATCTGGCCATCGTCGCGAGCCAGAAGGTCAACGGCGTGTCGAAGCTGCACTCGCAACTGATGACACGCGACATCTTCTCCGACTTCGCGAAAATCTGGCCCGAGCGCTTCACGAACGTCACGAACGGCGTGACGCCGCGTCGCTGGCTCGCGCAGTCGAGTCCTTCGATGTCGCACCTGATCGACCAGCAGATCGGCACGCACTGGCGGCGCGATCTGTTCGAGCTCGGCAAGCTGCGCGATCTGCGCGACGACCCGTCGTTCATCCACGCCTTTCATGAAGCCAAGCGGCAGAACAAGCTGCGTCTGATCCAGCGCCTGCAGCATCACACGAAGATGACGTTCGACCCCGATGCGCTGTTCGATCTGCAGGTCAAGCGCATCCACGAATACAAGCGGCAATTGCTGAACGTGCTGCATGTGATCGTGCGCTACAACCGCATTCGCGCGCATCCCGAGCGCGACTGGGTGCCGCGCGTCGTGATGTTCGCGGGCAAGGCGGCATCCGCGTACCGGATGGCGAAGACCATCATCAAGCTGATCGGCGACGTCAGCAAGGCGGTGAATGAAGATCCCATCATCGGCGACAGGTTGAAGGTCGTGTTCGTGCCGAACTACGGCGTGAGCGTGGCCGAGCTGATCATTCCCGCCGCCGATCTGTCCGAGCAGATTTCGATGGCAGGCACGGAAGCGTCGGGCACGGGCAACATGAAGCTCGCGCTGAACGGCGCGCTGACAATCGGCACGATGGACGGCGCGAACATCGAGATTTGCGATGCCGTGGGGCGCGAGAACATTTTCATCTTCGGACTCACCGCGGATCAGGTCGACGACTTGCGCGCGACGGGATATCGTCCACGCGAAATCTACGAGCACGATCCCGAACTGAAGATGGCGCTCGACCAGATTCGCACGGGCTTCTTCTCACCCGACGATCCGCTGCGCTTCTCGGACATCTTCCACACGCTGGTCGATTGGGGCGATCACTACATGGTGCTCGCCGATTTCGCCGCGTTCGCGAAGGCGCAGGATGAAGTCGACAAGCGTTATCTCGACCGGCGCGGCTGGACCATGAGCGCGATCGAGAATGTCGCGGGCATGGGGCAGTTCTCGTCGGACCGTACGATCGCCGAGTACGCACGGGATATCTGGAAGGTGAAGCCGCTCGAACTTGAATGACGCGATGTGACGTGACGTACGCACGATAAAAGGCCGCCGCGCGATTGAACATCGCGCGGCGGCTTTTTCTGTTTCGTGCCGGTTGTGTGCGGGACGTTGCGTCAGCTACCCATGCGCTCGTTGTTGCGCAGCGCGCGCAGCCCGAGCTGCCCATGCGCGAAGTCGAACAGCAAGTCGATGTTCTGCAGCGCCATCAGCCCGATCACGATGCGATTTGCGCCGGGTGCGGCTTTCGCGATGGTCGTTTGCGCGTCGTTGAAGCGGTGCGCCCAGTCGCCCACGCCCAGCACCACGTCGTAGTTGCCTTGCGCGATCGGCTTGTGCTCGTCGACGTCGTCGGCCCAGTCGGGCGCCTTGTCGGTTTCGACGCGGATCATGTCGGTGCCGCCCGTCGAAAACACGACGGGCGCGCAGAAGCGCATCTTGTTGCCGACCTGCACGCAGCCGACGGGCCATTGCGCGGAGCCGTCCTTGCCCATCGTGAACGGGACGAGTGTGAAGTCTTTCGTCAGCGCGTTCGACGGGCTCAACACGAGCAGCGGACGATCGAGCTTGGCGCGCACCAGATAGCGCTGGCCGATATGCCCGGGCAGCGCACGCAGCGGCTGCGTGCAGCAGGCGGCGCGCGGGTCGTCGGCGCCGATGCCGAGAATGCCCGAGAACGCCCAGCCGAATTCGCCCGTGTAGCCGTCCTGCGCAACGCAGCGCTTGTTGATCTTCAGACAGCTGACTTCGTCGACAGCTTGTACGGCGAGATCGACAGGCCTCGTGCCGGCGATGCTGAAGGGCACCGTGACGGTTGCGCCGGAGACCTGCGCGTCGGTCGCGAACGCGTACGAGGTCCGCGTGCCCGCAGCGGGATAGCTCGATCGCGGCAAGACCTTCGACAGCACGCGCACGCCGTTCGTGCCCGTATCGAGCATCAGATAGACAGCCTTGCCGTCCATCTGCACGGGCAGCCCGATCGACGCGCGGCCGCGCTTGTCGCTGCGTTCCGCGGACAGCATCACCAGTAGGCCGTCGCGTCCTTCGTTGATGAGGCTCGCCTTCATCTCGGGCGGGACGGGCGTGGAAATCGGCGTTGAACAGGCCGACAGCGAGGCCGACAGCGAGGCCGCGAGCGCGAGCACGATCAACGCGCCCGCAAAGCCGGCCAGACGCCGGAAGAAATGGACAGACATCGCACACACCTTGCAGAAATGCGTGACCTGCGATGACAGCGATACCGGCCGTTCAGGCTTCGGCGGGTGCAGCCGATCCGGCTCGGCGGTGTGCGCGGGCCTGGCGCGAGGACACGCGTGATGACGGGAGCGCCGACTCTACGCGCGCGCTCACCACGACCTGCAAAAATGTGTGAAGGTGACTGGCGTTGTGTTAGTGCTGCCGCGCGGCGCGTTGCGTAAGAGCGATCGAGCGCACGCGGCCGATGGTCGCGCGGCGCAGCGCGCCCGCGAGTGCGCCGACTACATCGCCGACGCTGCGCGCCATGACGTCGACGCGAAAGGTGATGGATTCGTTGCGCTTATCGACTGTCATCACGAACAGGCGCGAGCCTTCGCCGAGCGCCGCGAGCAGCGCCCGGCGGCCCGCTGCCGACGAGGTGCCGGGCACCGTCACGTCGATCGTCACGAGCGACAGGGCGGCTGGTGTGGAGCGTTCGATGGCGGGCGCGCGGCGCGGCAGCGTGCGCGATGAAGCGAAAGCGGTATGCATCGTCGATGCGCCGCCGCGAAGCGGGCGGCGCGGCTGTGGAGACGCGTTCACTGTAGCGGGCGGCGTCTCAAGCCGATGCAAAAAGGGACTACGCGGGCCGTCAATTTTGTGTAAAGACGGCGAGGCAGTATGTGCGAGTTATTGGGTCTTCGACGCGCTGGCGGCGACGGAGGCGAGCGCGTCGCGGACCGTTTGCGCGACGCGTTCGACGAACGACAGATCGATGCTCGACAGGGCTTCGCGTTCGCTGCCCGCGGTCTCGACCATCAGGCGATGCGTGACGTCCTGCGTGATCCACGTGAGCCAGCCGACGACGATCAGCATCACGCCCGCCACGACACCCACGGGCGACGCGAACATGCCGCCAACCACTGCGCCCACCGCGCCGATCAGCGAAATTGCCCAGGGCACGAGCTTGTTCTTCTGCACGGTGACGACGCGCACGTCCTTGATCTCGCGCAACGGAAAGACCTGGCCGGCCGCCGACAGCGCATTGCGCGTGACCGACACGCCGCGTTCGTTGAAAGGGGTATCCATCTTTACGGGTTCAAGCTGGGAGAAAGGGCGCAGGGTAACAGAAAATTCGATCGCCTTGCCAATTGCCCATCAGGCTACCCATCAAGCGAGAAACTCCACCGCGCCCGTGCTCAGGTTGTACATCGCGCCGACGATCTTGATCGTGCCTTGCTGCTCCATTTCTGCCAGCACGGGACTATCGCGACGTATGTTGCCGATCGTCAGTTCGACATTCTTGCGCGCCACGGCATTCACGAACGCGTAGTTCGTTGCGGAGCGTTCGCCGTCGTACCCGGTGGCCTGAACGGCGGGTTTGATCTTGTCGAGCAACCCGGTGAGATTGCCCAGCTCCGCATTCGCAATGGCGCCTTTGATCGCGCCGCAGGCCGTGTGACCCATCACGACGACGACCTTCGCGCCCGACAGCTTGCACGCGAACTCGATGCTGCCGAGGATATCGGGGTTCTCGACATTGCCCGCGACGCGGCAGTTGAAGATATCGCCGATACCGAGGTCCATGATGACTTCGGCGGGTGCGCGCGAGTCGATGCAACTCAACAGCACGGCCGCGGGATATTGCCCGGCTGCGCTGGCGCGCTGCTCGCCCAGATAATTGCGCGGCTTTCGCTCGCCTTTCTGGAAGCGCGCGTTGCCCTGTTTCATATCGTCGATGATTTCCTGCGGCGACATCCGGTCACGCTGTGCGCGGGTCAATGCGTCGGCATGTGCCTCGCCGGACGCAAGCGTGATCTGGGCCAGGCCTGCAACGGCTGCGGTGCC
Source organism: Paraburkholderia caribensis (assembly GCF_002902945.1). Lineage (NCBI taxonomy): Bacteria > Pseudomonadati > Pseudomonadota > Betaproteobacteria > Burkholderiales > Burkholderiaceae > Paraburkholderia > Paraburkholderia caribensis. The sequence goes on along the minus strand of NZ_CP026102.1, from coordinate 2,238,570 downwards.
AGTCAACCGGAGAAATCGTCGGCGGCCCGGGCCTTTGTACTGGCGCGGATATTCATACGTATTGCACATGAACGGCCTCACTCGTTTTGCAACGTCGTTACGACTCAAAGGCGCTGCGTTCGATGCGTCACGCATGAGTCGAATATAGGCGATGCCGGATGGCGTTCAAGAACCATGAAACCGCGCCGCGCTTTGGTTCGCTAAGGCTGCGACTGCGATTGACTGTACAATATGGGTAACTTTAGATTAAACGTCTACCATGAGAAAAAGCACGTGGGAACGCGAGCACGAATCGCTTCTTGCTCAGGTGATGCAGATCGCCGACGGTCTGGGGCAGACGTTCGCGCCATTTTGCGAGGTCGTCGTCCACGATCTGCGCGACCCGGGACATGCGATTCTCGCCATTCACAACAACCTGTCCGGGCGCGCTGTCGGCGACCCGGCGACGGAACTCGGACTCGCGCGGATCGCGGACGAAGACTATCCGCAGTTGCTGGCCAACTATCCGAACCAGTTTGGCGACGGCCGCCGGGCGAAGAGCACGTCGGTCGGGATCAAGGATTCGTCGGGACGCTATATCGCCGCGTTGTGTCTGAATGTCGATCTGAATCTGTTTCGCGGCATTCAGAACGTGCTGGAGCAGTTCTGCAGGGCTTCTGGCGTCGGTGCGAAGGAATCGCTCGATCCAGCCAATGCCGAAGCGATCCGGGAGCGCATCGACCAATATGCGATGTCGCTGTCCACCACGCCGCAGGCGCTGAAGACCGAGCACCGGCGCGCGCTGATGCAGGAATTGAAGCAGGCGGGTTTTCTGGAGGTGCGCAAGTCGATGGAAATCATTGCTGCGCACCTGGGCGTATCGCGTGCGACGGTGTACAACGATACGAAGTGACCGCGTGTGCTTACCAGCCATAGAATCTAGGCCACGCGCACACACTGCCGTCGCGTGACAGCGCGTGATACGCCGGGTGTTGAGCGCCCGTCGCACATGCGTGGTTGGGCAGAATGCGCAGCCGCGTGCCGACCGGGAAACGCTGCGCGATCGCCGTGTCCGGCGCTCCGGCTTGCGAGACGATGCCGTGCTCCTGATTCGCGGCGCTCATCACAAAGCCTTCGACAGGCACGCCGTCCTCGGTACATACGAGCCCGTAGCCGAAGTCCTGCTTCTGGCGCTGCGTGCCGCGGTCGCGGCTCATCGCCATCCAGCCCGCGTCGACGATCGCCCAACCCTTGCTTTGCTGATGACCGATCACCGTGGTCAGCACGCTGAGCGCGATCTCGTCGCTGCCGCACACGCCCACGTTGTGCATCACGAGATCGAAGAACACATAGACGCCCGCGCGAACCTCCGTGACGCCTTCCAGATGCCGCGCGGCGAGCGCGGTTGGTGTCGAGCCGATGCTGACCGTGTCGCAAGGCAGGCCGGCTGCGCGCAGCCGTTGGGCTGCGTGCACGCAGCCGGCGCGCTCCTGCTCAGCGATTCGCTCAAGCTCTGCCGACGTGCTGTAGTCGTAGCTCGATCCGGCATGCGCGAGCACGCCGCCCAGCTTCATCTTTCCTTCGTGCAGAATGCGCCCGACCTCGAGCAACAGATCGTCATCCGGCGCGATGCCCGAACGATGTCCGTCGACGTCGACTTCGATCCACACCTCGAACGTCGCTGCATGAGCGTTGCCGAACGCCACGATGGCCTGCGCCGAATGGACGCTGTCCGTGATGATCTTCAGGCGGCAGCCACATCGCAGCAGTTGCAGCGCCTGTTCGAGTTTGCTGGGCGCCATGGCCACTGCATAGACGATATCGCCGATGCCTGCGGCGAAGAACTGCTCCGCCTCCTTCAGCGTCGAAACGGTGATGCCTTGCGCGCCGGCGGCAAGCTGCGCACGCACGACATGCTCGCATTTGGTCGTTTTCACATGCGGCCGGAACGTCACGCCGTGTGCGTTCATCCGCGTTTGCATGCGCTGGATGTTGCGCGTCATGACGTCGACATCGACGATGGCGGCGGGCGTGTTGAGCGAGGCGAGAGTCACAGTGCTTTCCTTGTTGCGAAGTGTGCGCAGTCACTGTAGGGCCTTTGGGATACAGTGTGGTTAATGATCCATCAACGTGTCATTTAATCCAGTTTAATGGTCGATCTCGAAGACATGCGCATGTTCAGGGCGCTCGGCACGATGCATTCGCTTGCGGGCGCTGCGCGGCTGCTCGACGTCACGCCACCCGCGCTCACCGTGCGGCTGCAAAAGCTCGAAGAGCGTCTTGGCGTGCATCTCGCGGTGCGCGAGGCGCGCGGTATTTCGCTCACGGACGAAGGCACGCGGCTGATGCTCGAAGCAATCGATCTGCTCGAACGTCTCGAAACACTGCCCGAGCGGATCGCCGCGGAACATCGGTCGGTATCGGGGAGCTTGCGCATCGTCGCGCCGCTGGGTTTCGGGCGCATTCACGTGGCGCCCGTTCTCCGGGACTTTCACCTGATGTATCCGAACGTGAAGGCCAGCCTGAATCTCTCCGATAACCCGCTCGCCGACAGCGCGGGCGCGGATATCGTGATCCATATCGGTGAAATGAAAGATTCGTCGTGGGTCGCGCATGTGCTCGCGCCGAACGAGCGCTATCTGTGCGCAAGCCCGCGGCTTGCAGCCAGTCTCGACGCGCTGGCGCATCCTCAAGAACTCGCGCATCTGCCCTGTTTGTGCCTGCGCGAGAACGACGAGGATGTATCGCGCTGGCGTTTCGAAAGAGCGTCGGGCAGACATGCGAAACAGGGCAGGACCGTAACGGTGCGCGTGACAGGCGCACTCTCGTCGAACGATGGCGGCGTGATCGGCGATTGGGCGATGCGCGGACTGGGCATCATGGTGCGATCCGAATGGGACGCGGGCGCGCTGATCGAAAGCGGAAAACTCAAGCGCCTGTTGCCGCAGTGGCGGTTGGCACCCGCGCCGATCGTCGCACTCGTGCCGATGCGAAAGGGCGTGCCTGCACGGGTGCGGCTTTTTCTCGACGCTGCGCGCGCCGCGATGGATCCGCCGCCTTGGCGCAAATAGCGCTGCATAGCTGTATCGATGTCACGAATTTACAAAATGTATTGACATAGACAATATGTCTAGTCACAATTCGATCAATCCAGCGGGATAATTGCGCGTCGCGGCAGCTCGCGTTCCACGCCCGCGTCGCTCACCACTCGATATCCCGGATGACCATGCTCACTCTGCCCACTTATGACGACGTCGTCGCCGCCTCGAAGCGGCTCGAAGGCGTTGCGCACCGCACGCCCGTCCTGACTTCGCGAACCGTCAATGAAGCGTTCGGCGCCGAAGTATTCTTCAAATGCGAAAACCTCCAGCGCATGGGCGCGTTCAAGTTTCGCGGTGCGTTCAACGCGCTGTCGAAGTTCGATGAGCAGCAGCGCCGTCGGGGCGTGGTTGCGTTTTCGTCGGGCAATCATGCGCAGGCGGTCGCGCTGTCCGCGCGCCTGCTCGGCATGCCCGCGACGATCGTGATGCCGCACGACGCACCGCAGATGAAGGTCGAGGCGACCAAAGGCTACGGCGGCAACGTCGTCATTTACGACCGCTACAAGGAGGACCGCGAGCAGATTGGCCGCGAACTCGCGCGGAAACATGGCCTGACGCTGATTCCGCCCTACGATCATCCGGATGTGATGGCGGGGCAGGGCACGGCGGCGAAAGAACTGTTCGACGAAGTCGGCCCGCTCGATGCGTTCTTCGTGCCGCTCGGCGGCGGCGGGTTGCTGTCGGGCTCGGCGTTGTCGACGCGCGCGCTGTCGCCCGATTGCGCGCTTTACGCGGTCGAGCCGGAAGCGGGCAACGACGGGCAGCAGTCGTTCCGCTCAGGAAAGATTGTTCACATCGACACGCCTAAGACGATCGCCGACGGTGCACAAACCCAGCATCTCGGCGACTACACGTTCCCGATCATCCAGCGCGACGTGACCGATGTGCTCACGGCTAGCGACGCGGAACTCGTCGATTGCATGCGTTTCTTTGCGGCCCGCATGAAGATCGTCGTGGAACCGACGGGTTGTCTGGGCTTCGCCGCCGCGCGCCAGATGAAGGACAAGCTCAAGGGCAAGCGGATCGGCGTGTTGATCAGCGGCGGCAATGTCGACGTGCAAAAGTTCGCGGAGTTCGTTTCGGCGAACTGAAAAAAGCCGCCTCTGCTGCGACGGGACTAACAGTACACGCCGGGATGCGCCGCCATCGACGGCCCGTCTGCGTGAGGCGGAAAGACGCACCAGCCGCCGTCGTGATGACGAAAGAAGAAGATTGCCCGCGCACCGCACGTCGTTGACGCCTCGACGTGCGCGTATCTCGTTCCGTCCCTGCGACGATGCCCAAACCGCACGACGCGAATCTGCCCCTGTGGTCCGGGGGCGAGCCACTTTTCGACCTGAGAGTGCAGCGATTGGGCGGCGGTGTTCATGATCGACTCCTGTGACTCGTCCCGCTGTTTCACATCGCTGCTTTCGCGCGATGCCGTGGGGTGAACTGAAGAGTAGGATCGCCGGTGCATTTATGATAGTTGATGTTTTTTATGTTTATCATAATTTTTAATGGATGATTTTTGCGGGGGCGTGGGCGTCGCGCAGATATGTCAACGTCACGGCAAGAATTTGCGCCAGCTCATAGAATCATCGCGCGTCCGGCAATGCGGGCGACGCCTTTGATGAACTTTGCTGGAGCGGCATGCGAAATGAAGCTTTCCATGTGGCCGCAGCGGGAAGGAAGTACCCGACATGGAAGAGGTTTTCACATCGAAATCGAGCGCAGTCGCGCGCATCATCAGCGCGCGCGCTGCATTGCTGAAGGATTCTGACAATGCCCTCGTGAGCGGCGACGAAAAGGCGGCACGACTGGAGCGGCTGGAACGCCTGCTCTTCGACGTGCGTGCCGGCCGCACGAACGACTTCACGATGCCAACGGCGAACGGGGACGTGCGGGTATTCGTGTCGCCCGATTGATGGCCTGAGTTTCACGCTCCCCCATCCGCACCAACAAAAACGCCCCGCAAAAAAGCGGGGCGTTTCCAGTCCATCTGCAAGCATGCAGGCGAAGCGCGCGAAAGCGCCGCGCCCTACAAGACCGCTTAGAACTTGTGACGCATGCCGACGCGGAACGCCAGCTGGTTTTGCGAGCCCGAACCCGACGTGTTGAAGTACGACGTCGACGAACCGATCTGAGCCTGGATCGGCGCACCCGAAGCCGTCTTGCCCGACGCGTCCTGGTAAATCACCAGGCCGTAGACATCGGTGCGCTTCGACAGCGCGTAGTCGACGCTTGCGTCGACCTGGTTGAAGTGGCCCGTCGTCGCGCCCGTCAGGCGCGAGTACGTGTAGCCGAGGCCAGTCGTCAGCGCCGGCGTGAATGCGTACTTCGCGCCGCCTTCGAAGTTGTTGTACGTGGTCGACGCGCCCGTGATCGGCTCGAAGTGCGTGTTCGTCCACAGCGCGTAGAGCGTCGCCGGTCCGATGATGTAGCGGCCGCCAAGGCCGAACGTGCGCAGGTCGCGCACGGTGCCCGTCGTGACGTTGGCAATCGACGTCGAGAATGCTGGCGATGCCTGGCCCGGGAAGCGGATATCCGTGTACGCTGCACCCAACCCGATCGGGCCATTCGCGTAATTCACGCCAAAGCTGTAAGCGCGCGACGAGCCCGCGACGGGAGCCGCTGCCGTGCCCGTGGCCGGTGCGCCGCCGAAGGCGCCTGCCTGGTTCGAGAAGCCGTACATCGCACCGAACGTCAGGCCCGCGTAGTTCGCGCTGCTGAACTTGACCGCGTTGTTGATACGGCTCGACGTGAGCTGGTCCACGTCGTTGATGTGGTAAGCGTAGTTGCCCGCAACCGTCAGGCCACCCGTCGAATAGTTGCTGCCCAGATAATCGGTCGTGAACGCGTATTGACGGCCGAACGTCAGCGAGCCGATGCCGTCCTTCGACAGACCCACGAATGCCTGACGGCCGAACAGCGCGCCACCCTGGCCCGACGTGCCGTTGCCGCTGTTGAAGCCGCTTTCGAGCACGAACAGTGCCTTCAGGCCGCCGCCCAGGTCTTCCGTGCCGCGCAGGCCCCAACGGCTGCCTTGCGCCACGCCGTCGTCATACTTGAACAGCTTGCCGCTGCCGCCGGATGCGGTCTTCGAGTGGTTTGCGTAGCTGATACCTGCATCGATGATGCCGTACAGTGTGACGCTGCTTTGTGCGTGTGCGGTACCTGCGAATGCCGAGGCGAGTAGAGCGGTGGTCAGTACTTTCTTGTTCAAAACTTTCTCCAGATTGAAAAATGGCGATCGCGAGCCAGACTCTGCGGGAGGTCGCGCGACGGGCGCAAATGTAACGAGGAGAAGGGAAAGGAATATGACAGCAAATGTTTTTGCTAAATATGTAGTACAAATGCGACAAGATTTGCTTTGCGTACGAAAGGGTCGTGCACAAATCTGTGCATATGCCTGATAACCGCGACGCCGTCAGACGGGTGACAAGCCGGTTTGTTTAGTGTCGCCACGAAACAAGCGCCGATATGCATTTGGATGGAGCCAAAAAGAACGCCCGCATGAAGCGGGCGTTCTCATTCAATGGCGAGGCGGCGTGCGCGCCGCCATGGTCGTCAGGCCGACAGCAACTGCCCAGTGCGGAATGCCTTCGCGCCCGCAATCCGCACGATCTCCATCCCCGCCTGCGCGAAGCGCGACAGATGGCGCGCATACATCACGCCTGCCACCGTCGACTTCAACGTAATGACCTGATCGGTCAGCGGATCGACGATGTCGGCGATGGGCTCGCCCGCGTCGATCCACTTGCCCACTTCCTGGCGATACACGACGACACCGCTCACGGGCGTCACGATCGGCTCAGTGCCGGCGAGCGGCGTCGCGGCGAATTCGAGCGGCGGCATCGGCGCGGCTTCGCCTGCAATCACGCCGCGATGCGTCAGATATTCGATGATCCCTTGCGCATCGTGCTCGGCGAACTCATACGACACGTCGCGCTGACTGCGCAGTTCGACCGTCACCGAGATCGAGCCATTCGGAATCGGGAAGCGGTCGCCGACGCGCGTGCGCAGTTCCGACCAGCAGAAGCTGTGAATCTCGTCGAACGGATTGCCGACGGAATCCACCGCGAGCAGCGAAGCCTTCGAATCCAGATAGCGCGCAAGCGGCTCGACGTCGGGCCACAGGTCCGGGTTCGTGTACAGATGCAGCGCCGCTTCCCAGTCGCAGTGCAGATCGAGCACGACGTCCGCGTCGTACGAGAGCCGTTGCAGCGCGAGGCGCTGCGATTCGACTTCGGTACGCGGCTTTTGCGCGTCGAGCGCTTCGCCCATGGCCTGACGGACGATTGTCCGGTTCTGGTCGGCATCCGTCGTCAGACGCGCTTCGATCACCGGTTCGATCAGGTCGAACAGGTTATAGAAATTGCGGTTGAAGTTCTGCGCGGTGTTCGTTTCGAAGCGGCCGGCGAGCAGGCCGAGCACATGCTGGTTCAGCCCAATAGGGTTCGCGACGGGCACGATCACGACTTCGCCGCGCAGCTTGCCTGCCGCTTCGAGCGCTTCGAGCTTGCGGCGCAGCGCCCACGACACCAGCATGCCGGGCAGTTCGTCAGCGTGCAGAGATGACTGGATATAGACCTTCTGTCCACCGCTCGGACCGTAGTGGAAGCTCGTCAGGCTGCGAGCGGTGCCGAGGGTCGGGGAAATCAGCGGATGATTGAGGGTTTGCATGATTGGTGTGGCGCCGCCTGCAACGCGCGGGCGCCCTATAGTTGCAGAGATGAGACTTCGGTTGACTGCTGAAAACGGTGGCGCACACAACGGCTGCGCCGTGAATCGTTCGATCTTAGCCCATTTGCGCAGCGCGGGCGACGTTGCGCCGCCGCGCATGCGCAAGGACCACCCTGCATCGGCGTCAAAAGCAAAACGGGCTCCGAATGGAGCCCGTCTGCATGCCGGCGCGCCGCGCGGGCGAACCGCGCGAACGCGTGGCAGTGAGGATCAGCCGCCGTACACGTCGAAGTCGAAGTACTTCTTCTCGATCTTCTTGTAGGTGCCGTCCTTGATGATGTCGGCGATCGCCTTGTCGACCTTCGCCTTCAGATCGGTGTCTTCCTTGCGCATGCCGATGCCAGCGCCTTCGCCGAGGATCTTCTTGTCTTCGAGGTCCTTGCCGACGAACTGGAAGCCAGCGCCGCGCGGCGTCTTCAGGAAGCCGATTTCAGCCTGCACAGCGTCTTGCAGCGCGGCGTCCAGACGGCCCGAGATCAGGTCGGCATAGACCTGGTCCTGGTTCTGGTACGGCACGACCTTCGCGCCCTTCGGCTCCCAGTAGGTCTTCGCGTACGTTTCCTGGATCGTGCCCTGTTCGACGCCAACCGTCTTGCCCGACAGCGATTCCGCCGTCGGCAGGATGTTCGAGCCCTTCTTGGCGACGAGGCGCGTCGGCGTGTTGAACAGCTTCGACGAGAAAGCGATCTGTTCGGCGCGTTGCGGCGTCATCGACATCGACGACAGCACGCCGTCGAACTTCTTCGCCTTCAGTGCCGGGATCATGCCGTCGAAGTCGTTTTCGACCCACACGCACTTCGCCTTCAGGCGCGCGCAGATTTCGTTGCCGAGGTCGATATCGAAACCGACCAGCTTGCCGTCGGAACCCTTCGATTCGAACGGCGGATAGCTGGCGTCGACGCCGAAGCGGATGGTGGTCCAGTCTTTGGCGTGTGCGCCGATCGATACGGTGGCGAGCAGGGCAACCGTCAAAGCCGCAAGCAGTTTCTTCACTGATGTACTCCCGGGAGTGGTTCAAAGTGTCCCGCATGCGGTTGTGCCGCTGCGCGACGTTGCCCGGCCGTTGTGCCGGGCTTGTCTATATCGGTTGCCGGCTGGCCCAGCCAGCAACGCGCGCCAAGCTTAACAAATCAAAATATTTGCGGTGCTAGTGAAACACCGGATGGCACAGGAGTATTGCCTCTAACGGACGCTTTTGTGATATGGGGCAGGAAGAGCGCACTGAAAGCAAAACGAAGGCAAAAGCGCCGCGATACAGGCGTTCGGCATGAATGCGGCAGTGCGGCAAACGCCTTTCTTTCAAGCGCCTGGCCGGCGGCGGACACGGTTCGCGATCAAACGATACGCTCGCCGCCCCGATAGGTCGCGCGCGGTACCGGCAATGCGTCGAGCATCGTGACGCGCACGAAGTCCGCGCGCAGTCCTGTTTCGATTGCGCCGCGATCATGCAGGCCCGCCGTGCGGGCCGGTTCCGCCGACACAGTCGCCATCGCGCGAGGCAAGCTCCAGCCGGCTTTCTCGACGAGTTCGAACGCAGCCGTCAGCAGGCTGGACGGCACGTAATCGGACGACAGAATATCGAGCAGATCCGCCCTGGCCAGTTCCAGTGCCGACACGTTGCCCGAATGCGAGCCGCCGCGCACGATGTTCGGCGCGCCCATGATGGTCGCGATGCCGTGGCGGTGCGCGGCTTCGGCGGCGATGCGCGTGGTCGGAAATTCGGCGAGCACGATGCCCTCGTCAGCGGCTTGCTGCACGTGTTCGACCAGCGTGTCGTCGTGGCTCGCGACGGGCACGCCCAGCGCCTTGCAGCGTTCGACGATCTCGCGGCGGTGCGCATCCGCGAAACGCTGCTGTTCGTCCTCCAGTTCGACGAGCGTCGCAGCCATGTGTTCGTCCGTCATCTTGCCGTGGCGCTCCTGGAAGCGGCGCCATTGCTCGCGGTCGTGCCACTGGCGCTGGCCCGGCGTGTGATCCATCACCGACGCGAGACGCAGCAGCGGATGGTCTTTCAACGTATCGAACAGTTCAACCACATCGGCCGTCGCGATTTCGCAGCGCAGATGCAGGAAGTGCTCGGCGCGCAGCAGCTTGCGCTCGGAGAAGCGCTGCAGCGCTTCGGCGCAGCGCGTTTGCGTGTCGGCGCGGCGCAAGCCGACGTTCGAGCGCGAGCCGATCGCGAGCGCGTCGAACACGGTCGTGATGCCCGCGGCGGCGACCTGTGCGTCATGGATCACGAACGCGGCGTCCGTATTCCATTCGACGCCCGGCCGCGGCAACAGATGCTTTTCCAGATTGTCCGTGTGCAGCTCGATGAGGCCCGGCAGCAGATAGTCGCCTTCCCAGTCCTGCGCGCCGGCCGCCGACGTCGTGCCGCGCGCGACGTCGCGAATCACGCCGTCCTCGACGCGCACGACGCCAGTGAAAACTTCGTCCCGCGTGACGACGCGGGCGTTCTTGATCAGCATGTCGATGCTCCGTATCGGATCGATATCAGTGTAATGCCGTTGTGCGACGCAGCGGTGGCGTCAATTCCAGCCTGCGTGTGGCGACTTTCGCGCGCGTATCTTCGTCGTGAAAGATGCCGACGATCGCCGCGCCGCGCTCGCGCGCCTCGACGATCAGATCAGCGACGATGTCGCGGTTCTCGGCATCGAGCGACGCGGTCGGCTCGTCGAGCAGCAACACGGGATGCCCCGCGATCAAACCGCGAGCGATGTTCACGCGCTGCTGCTCGCCGCCCGAAAAGGTGGCGGGCGCGAGCGGCCACAAACGCTCGGGCACGTTGAGCCGCGCGAGCAGCGCGGCGGCGCGTGCATGGGCTTCATCTGCATCGACGCCGCGCGACAGCAAAGGCTCGGCGACGAGATCGAGTGTGCTCACGCGCGGAATCACGCGCAGAAACTGGCTCACGTAGCCGACTACGCCGCGCCGCAAATGCAGTACGTCGCGCGGTTCCGCGCCCGTGATCGACAGATGTCGGGCTTGCTGTGCGTCGTCGCGAATCGCGATCGTGCCCGTGCTCGCCAGATAGTTGCCGTACAGGCAGCGCAAGAACGTGCTCTTGCCCGCGCCCGACGGCCCGACCAGCACGACGCACTCGCCGCGTTGGACGTCGAGCGACACGCCCGCGAGCGCGTCGATCTGCACGCCGCCCTGACCGTGCAGCGTGAAGGTCTTGCCGATACCGACGGCGCGCAGCATCAGCGCGTCGTTGTCGATGAACGATGTTTCGATGGAGGTTGGCATCGCGTGAGACCTCAAACGGGAAGAACGGAGGAAACCAGCGTCTGCGTGTACGGATGCTGCGGATCGTCGAGCACCTGATCCGTGAGACCCGCTTCGACCACTTCGCCGCCTTGCATCACCATCAGCCGATGCGCGAGCAGACGCGCCACGCCGATATCGTGCGTGACGATCAGCACGGACAGATGCAGCGTCGACGTCAGCGTGCGCAGCAGATCGAGCAGACGCGCCTGGACGGATACGTCGAGACCCGCCGTGGGCTCGTCCATGAACACGAGGCGCGGCCCGATGACGAGATTGCGCGCAATCTGCAGACGCTGCTGCATGCCACCCGAAAACGCCGAAGGCAGTTCGTCGATACGCGCGGTATCGAGTTCGACACGCGCCATCCATTGCGTGGCCGTGTCGCGAATCTTGCCGTAGTGGCGCGCGCCGACGGCCATCAACGGCTCGCCGATATTCGCCCCCGCCGACACGGCGTTGCGCAATCCGTCGCGCGGATTCTGCTGCACGAAGCCCCACTCGGTGCGCATCAAAAGACGCTTGCGCGGCTCGGACAGCGCGAGCAGATCGAGCGTTTCGCCGTGCGCGCTTGCATAGTGCAGGGTGCCGGAATCGGCGGCATTGCGCAGCGCGAGCGTGTTCAGCAGCGTCGTTTTACCCGAACCCGATTCGCCGACGATGCACAGCACTTCGCCCGGATACAGATCGAAGCTGACGTTGCGGCAACCGTTGCGGCCGCCGTACTGTTTGGTGAGCGCGCGGGCGCTCAGAAGCGGCGTCATGCGCTTTCTCCTGTGTTGCTTTCAGTGCCTTGCTGTTCGCGCCGGTCGTGGCAGTAATCGCTGTCCGAGCACACGAACATGCGCTTGCCCGCATCGTCGACGATCATTTCGTCGAGAAAGCTTTCCTTCGATCCACACAGCGCGCATGCATGCTCCCAGCGCTGCACTTCGAATGGATGGTCGTCGAAATCGAGGCTTTTGACGGGCGTGTACGGCGGAATTGCGTGGATGCGCTGTTCGCGTCCCGCGCCGAACAGTTGCAGCGCGGCGTTCATGTGCATCTTCGGGTTGTCGTACTTCGGGATCGGCGACGGCGACGCAAGATAGCGGCCATTGACGATTACCGGGTAGTCGTACGTGGTCGCGATGCTGCCGTGATGCACGATGTCTTCGTACAGCTTCACGCTGATGAGCCCATAATCCGCAAGCGCATGCAGCTTCTTGCATTCCGCCGCGCGCGGCTCCAGCCGATAGAGCGGCTCGGGCATCGGCACCTGATAGACGAGAATCTGCTTGTCCGTGAGCGGCGTTTCGGGAATGCGGTGACGCGTCTGCACGATGGTCGCTTCGCTGGTCTTGCGAGTGGTGTTCACACCCGCGGTGCGCGCGAAGAAACGGCGAATGTTCACGGCGTTGGTGGTTTCGTCGGAGCCCTGGTCGATCACCTTCAGCGTGTCGTCACGCCCGATGATCGACGCCGTCACCTGAATGCCGCCCGTGCCCCAGCCATACGGCAACGGCATTTCGCGCGACGCGAACGGCACCTGATAGCCCGGCACGGCCACGGCCTTCAACAGCGCGCGGCGGATCATGCGCTTGGTCTGTTCGTCGAGATACGCGAAGTTGTAGCCTTCGGCGGCGCTGTCGTGCGCGGCCGTTTGCATCGTCGTGTCGGGCGCGTTCATGCGGCTTGCTCCTCGTTGTCGTGGTCTTCGCGTGACGCATGCTTTGCGCGCAGCCGCCGCACGAGTTCGAGTTCGGACTGAAAGTCGACGTAATGCGGCAGCTTCAGATGCTGCACGAAGCCCGACGCTTCGACGTTATCGCTATGCGACAGCATGAATTCGACGTCCTGCGTCGGGGAGCCGATCGTTTCACCGAGTTCTTCGGCACGCAGCGCGCGATCGACCAGCGCCATCGCCATCGCCTTGCGTTCCGAATGACCGAATGCCAGACCGTAGCCCTGCGTGAAGGTCGGCGGCACTTCGGTGCTGCCCGCGAACTGGTTGATCATCTGGCATTCCGTTACGTCGATCTCGCCGATCTCGACGGCTTCGCCGAGTTCATCGAGTTCCATTTCGACTGCGACCGTGCCGAAGCGGATTTCGCCTGCGAACGGATGCGAGTGCGCGTAACCGCGTTGTGTTGCATAGCCCATCGCGAGCAAAAAGCCTTCGTCGCCGCGCGCGAGGTTTTGCAAACGCGTGGCGCGATTCGCGGGGAACGCTATCGGCTCGCGCGTCAAGTCGCGGGGTTCCGGCGCGTCTTGCGTGACGCGTTCCTGTTCGATCAAGCCTTCCTTGTCGAGCAGCGACACGACGCGCGGCATGGCTTCCTGCGCGGCGGATTCCGTGCGTTTCGCCGATAGTGCGCTGTCGTCATTGCCTTCGGCCAGCAATGTGAAATCGAGCAGACGTTGCGTGTAGTCGTACGTCGCGCCGAGCATCTGGCCTCCGGGCACGTCCTTGAAGGTCGCGGAGATGCGCCGCTCGACCCGCATGTCTTCCGTATCGACGGGCTGCGTATAGCCGAAACGCGGCAGCGTCGTGCGATACGCGCGCAGCAGGAAGATCGCTTCGACGAGATCGCCCGCAGCCTGCTTGATTGCCAGCGCCGCAAGCTCTTCGTCGTAGACGGAACCTTCCGTCATCACGCGCGCGACGGCCAGTCGCAACTGCGTGCGAATTTGCGCGACGCTCAATTCGGCGAACTGCGTGTCGCCACGGCGCGCCTTGTCGAGCAGGCGCCACGATGCTTCGATCGCGCGCTCTCCACCTTTGACGGCAACGTACATTAGTTCAGCTCCACGTGAGTCGTGCGCGGCAGGCCGATCAGCGTGTCGCCGCAGACGAGATAACAGTCGATGCCGCACGGAAAGAGCGGCGCGAGTTCCGCACGCTCGCGCCAGAAGCGCTCGGGCAGGCCGGCGGGTGAGATCGTATGCGTGTGTTCGATGCCGGGGCCGCGCAAGACGACGGGCGAGCCTTGCGTCAACGAATCGACGCGCACGATCAGCGTCACCGATTGCTCCGGTGTCTCAGGTTCGCCGAGCGCGAAGCATGACAGCGGCGGCAGCGTGCTCGCGTCGTGCACGTACGCGAACGCGGCATCTTGCGGTTCGTCGACGAGCGGCGCGCCCGTGTGAAAGCGCAAGGCGGAACCGAGCACGGCGTCGGGTTGGGCGAGCCACACGGGCGTCGAGTAGTCGCACAGCGCGAGCAGCGCGGCGAAGGCGGCGAGATCGGCGCGCGCGTGCGGCAGCGTGTTGCGCGCGTCGCTGCGCGATGCCGGCAGTACATTGTCGATCGTGCCGGGCTTGCCCGGACGCGACAGCGCGTCGAGCAGCGCGCGGAACACGGATTGCGTGTCGTGCACGGGATCGGCGAAGCCCGGCGTCAGCGTCGACAGCGCGATCTGCGGGGATTGAGCGGAAGTGTTCATTAGTCGCCTCGGACCATCGTGAAGAATTCGACGCGCGTCGATGCAGCGTCTTGTCTGCGTTGCGCGTGTTGCGCGACGAGTTGCGAGGCGAGCGGCGCAATCAGTTGCGCTTGCAAGCGTGCGTGGTGCTGCGGCGTTTGCAGCAGTGCGTCTGCGATAGCAGCGAGTTCGGCGCGGCGGCGGTCGCGGCCCAGATGACATGCGACGCCGACGGTGGTGCCTTCATCCCGTTCGTCGCGCAAACGCAGCGTCGCGCGCGTCACGGTCGCTTCGCCGAGGTTGAACGCGTCGCCCGTGCCGCCGATGCGCCCGCGCACCATCGCCAGCCCGATCTCGGGCGGACGCAGCCAGTCGAATGCGGGAAGCGGCAGGCCTTCCATCGCGCGGGTCAGCGCGGCTTCGAGATCGGCGCGCGCGGAGCGGGCCATGACGGCCATCCACGCGCGGCGGGCAGGATGGGTGGAAGCGGGGGAGTCGGCTGAAGGAGGGGAGGCGGCGCTCATCGGGTTTCCTGGCGGTGTCCTGGAGAGGAATGGTCTACGGCGAGTCCAGACATTTGAGCATCTATTCATCTAAACGTCTAGACGTTTAGAGTTAAACTGTCGCTGGCTCGTGACAGAAGGCGCGGTTTCATATTTCCGCCACGGCTTGCGGACTACAATGCACAGAACGCTTATTTGAACCGAAGGGAATGACAGCACCATGACATCGAACGACGGCGCAGCGCCGGGCACGATGCTAGAGCGGGGAGCGGGCGTCGCCGTGTGGCGGCAGATCGAGCAGATACTCGCGAAGGAGATCGCCGCAAGCGGCTTCGGCGAAGATGGACGTTTGCCGAGCGAGGGCGAGCTGGCGAAACGCTTCGACGTGAACCGCCATACGGTCCGCCGCGCGATGCTGGGTCTTGCGGCTCAAGGACTCGTCAGCGTCGAGCAGGGGCGCGGCACGTTCGTGCAGCCGGGCGCGATCGATTACACGATCGGCCGTCGCACGCGCTTCACCGAAAACCTGCGTCAGCAACATCATTCGGCGGCGGGCACGATGCTGTCGGCGGCGCGCGTGAAGGCCGATCCGACTGTCGCAAAGGCGCTGGGACTTCGCGCGGGCGCATTCGTCTATCGCATCGAGTCGCTGCATGAAGCGGACAGCGTGCCGCTCACGTATGCGCGCAACTTCTATCCGGCCGCGCGCTTCGCCGATCTGCCCGATGTGCTCGAACGCGTGGGCGGCATGACGAAGGCGATGGCCGAGTACGGCGTGACCGACTATCTGCGCAAGTGGAGCCGTATCGGCAGCGTGCTGCCCGAGCCGGAAGTTGCACGGCGTCTGGGCATCAACCGGCAGCAGCCGGTGTTGTGGGTCGAGAACGTCGATGTCGATACGGAAGGCACGCCGATCAAATACGGCTTCACGCACTTCGCCGCCGACCGCGTGCAACTGATGGTGGAGCACGACGTATGAGTGCGGCGATCCAGCATGCGTGGAGCGCACAGGCGCGCTTCGCAATCTATTACGCGCCGGCGCGTGCGTCGGGCTGGTGGGACGCCGGTTCGACATGGCTCGCACGCGATGCCGAAAGCGGTACATCACTCGTTCCGCATGACGCGCCCGCGCTGTCGCAACCGCTCGCGCAACTGACGGCCTCGCCGCGCCGTTACGGCTGGCACGGCACACTGGTCGCGCCGTTTCATCTCGCCGAGCATGTGAGCGTCGCCGATCTGCTCGAAGTATCGGAAAACTGGGCGCAAACGCAGGTGCCGTTTGCATTGGCCGTCGAAGCGGCGACGCTGGGCGACTTCGTGGCCTTGCGTCCTGCCACGCCATCCGGCGACGGACAGATGCGCGCGCTCGCCGCCGATGCCTTGCGCACCTTCACGCCACTGCGCGTCGCGCCATCCAGAGCGGATATTGCAAAACGCATGGCAGCGCCGCTCACGGAACGTCAACGCGAATTGCTCGTCGAATGGGGATATCCGTATGTGCTCGACGAGTTTCGCTTTCACATGACGGTGTCCAATTCGCTCGACAACGCCGCTGATCGCGCCACGATCGTCGAATGGTGGCATCGTGAGGCGCAGCGTCTCGGACCGTTGACGATCGACGGCGCATCGATCTTCGTCGAGCCTGCGCCGGGCGAGCCGTTTATGTTGTGGCAACGGCTCGCGTTCACGGCGAACGGAGGACGGGGGAACGCATGAAAGGCCGCTTGATCTATGTGGTCGGCCCATCGGGCGCGGGCAAGGACTCGTTGCTGCATTTCGCGCGCGAGCATGTCGCGGGCACGTCCGTCGTGTTCGCGCATCGCTACATCACGCGCGAGACAGGGCATAACGAAAATCACATCGCGCTGACCCGCGCCGAGTTCGAGGCACGCTCGGCGCAGGGGCTCTTTGCGCTCGAATGGTCGAGTCACGAATTGCACTATGGCATCGGCATCGAGATCGATGCCTGGCTCGCGCGCGGTTGCACGGTCGTCGTCAATGGCTCGCGCGCGTATCTGTCGCGCGCCTTGAAGCGCTATCGGTATCTCGAAGTCGTGCATATCCACGCGGCGCCGCATATTCTTGCGGCACGTCTGTCGGCGCGCGGGCGCGAAACGCAAGAGCAGGTTTCGGCACGCCTCGCGCGTCAGGCGCCGTTCGCGCTGCCCGACGGCGCGCATCTGACGCATATCGACAACTCCGGCTCGCTGGAAGAAGCAGGCCTCGCGTTCGTCAACGTGCTGAAGGGCTTCGCACACACGCATGACGGGAAGCATGCCGCCGAGCCCGCTTCGAGTGAAAGCGTCAAGTAAGCTCAAGATGTGGTCGTCTTACGGGCACAGCCGCGCGTTGCTATAGTTTGCGGTTTTAACGCTGCGCGCAAGACGCAGTGGGCAAACCCCGGAGTTCACCTGATGACCGACGCCACCCGTCTTACCGAAATCACCGACCTGGAACCCGCCGCCGCCGCGCTGCGCGAGATTCGCCATCACATTCACCACCATCCGGAACTCGCGTACGAAGAGGTCGCGACGGCGGCGCTCGTCGCGGAAAAGCTGGAAGCGTGGGGCTGGCAGGTGACGCGCGGGGTCGGCAAGACGGGCGTGGTCGGCACCTTGAAGGCGGGCGACGGGACGCGCAGCATCGGCCTGCGCGCGGATATGGACGCGCTGCCCATCACCGAGCAGACGGGGCTGCCGTACGCGAGCGGCACGCACGGCAAGATGCACGCTTGCGGTCACGACGGCCACACGACGATGCTGCTCGGCGCCGCGCAGCATCTCGCGAGCACCCGCCGTTTTTCCGGCACCGTGCATCTGTATTTTCAGCCGGCTGAGGAAAGCGGCATCGACAGCGGCGCGAAGAAGATGATCGAAGACGGCCTGTTCGAGCGTTTTCCGTGCGACGCCGTGTTCGGCGTGCATAACCATCCGGGCGCGGAGCCGGGCAAGTTTCTGTTCCGCAAGGGCGCGTTCATGGCGGCGGGCGACAAGGCGACGATCACGATCGAAGGCGTCGGCGGCCACGCGGCGCGCCCGCATCTGACCGTCGATCCCATCGTGATCGCGTCGAGCATCGTGATGGCGCTGCAGACCATCGTCGCGCGCAATGTGAACCCTTCGCAGCCCGCCGTGGTGACGGTCGGCACGATGCACTCGGGCGTGGCGAACAACGTGATTCCGTCGAGCGCGAAGCTCGAATTGAGCGTGCGCTCGTTCAGCCCGGAAGTCCGCGCGCTGTTGAAACAGCGCATTACGGAGCTGGCGGAGAGCCAAGCCGCGAGTTATGGCGGCAAGGCGCACGTCGAGTATGTCGAGGGCTATCCCGTCGTCGTGAACACGGACGCGGAAACGGAGTTCGCGATCGAGGTGGCGCGCGAACTGGTCGGCGCGGAGAACGTCGAGCCGAACGCGGATATCCTGATGGGCAGCGAGGATTTCGCGTTCATGCTCGAACAGCGGCCGGGTTCGTTCCTGCGCTTGGGCAATGGCGTCGGCGAAGACGGCTGCATGGTGCACAACCCGCACTACGATTTCAACGACCGCAATCTGCCCGTCGGAGCGGCGTATTGGGCGCGTCTCGTGGAGCGCTATCTGGGCCGTTGATCGGGTGCGTTGAGAGCAGGCGCGGTGCGCCCACAGGCATCGAGCGGCCTCAGCCGCGCAACGCGACCATGTTCGACACCGACTGCGCGGCTTTCTGCAACGGCTCGAGAAACGCTTTCACCATCTGTTTTGCGGAATTGCGCTGCGCGTTGCCGCTGATGTTCATCGCGGCGATGATCTGCCCGCGCCGGTTGCGGATCGGCGCGGACAGCGAGATCAGCCCGCCCTCCAGTTCCTGATCGACGATGGACCAGCCCTGGCTGCGCACCTGCGCGATCACCTTCTTCAACTCGTCCTTGTCGGTGATCGTGCGCGGCGTGTGCGCGACGATGGGTGACGCGTCGAGGATCGCGTCGAGCGCCGCCGGGTCGAGCGCCGACAGCAGCACCCGGCCCATCGATGTGCAATACGCCGGCAAGCGGCTGCCGATCGACAGATTGATCGTCATGATCTTGTGGGTCGGCACGCGCAGCACGTAGACGATTTCCGTGCGGTCCAGCACGGCCGCCGAACAGCTTTCGTGAACTTCCGCCGACAGTTCTTCCATGAATGGCTCGGCGAGATTCCAGAACGGCATCGACGTCAGATAGGCGAAACCGAGGTCGAGAATCTTCGGCGTCAGGCGAAACAGGCGGCCTTCCGCTTCGACATAGCCGAGCGTCTGCAGCGTCAGCAGAATGCGGCGCGCGCCCGCGCGCGTGAGACCCGTCGCGGACGCGACGTCCGTCAGCGTCTGCTCCGGCCGCTCGGCGTTGAACGCGCGAATCACCGCGAGGCCGCGCGCGAACGACTGCACGTACGAGTCGCCCGGTTTGTCCGGGGCGTCCGTCTCGTTGACGGGAACGGCTTGTGACGCGGCGGGTAGTTTGCTCATGGGACTATGTGAAATCGGTGCGAAACGTGCGGACGTCGGGACAAGCGGTCGTTACGCTACGGAAAGGCGTGACGATAGCGCAAGCGCCAGGATTCGCCAACTTCGTGGACGGGGGCGTGTGGCGCGCGCGAACCGGCCTCAGGAAAACCCGGCGAAGCGCGCATTCCTGCCGTTTTCGCCGTACCTTATTGCCGTTTTCGACGACCCACCCACCCTCCGGCGCGCTTGACAGTCTTTCCACGCCCCGCCTATTATCGAACCTGAAATGTTCGATAGATGATCGTTTGTTCGAGTATAGAACAAATTTCGCTTTATCGGCACGTTTTTTCGGGCGCTACCCAATGCGCCGATGCTGGCGCCTTCAACGATACGCCGGCCCCGCCATTACTGGAGACATCTCATGACGGAAGCTTTCCTGTGCGACGCGATTCGCACGCCGATTGGCCGCTACGCGGGTTCGCTGTCGTCGGTGCGCGCCGACGATCTGGGCGCTGTGCCGCTCAAGGCGCTGATGGAGCGCAACAAGGACGTCGACTGGAGCGCCGTCGCCGACGTGATTTACGGCTGTGCGAACCAGGCCGGTGAAGATAACCGCAACGTCGCGCGCATGTCGCTGTTGCTGGCGGGCCTGCCGAAAGACGTGCCGGGCTCGACGGTGAACCGGTTGTGCGGCTCGGGCATGGATGCCGTCGGCATCGCGGCGCGCGCGATCAAATCGGGCGAGGCCGGGTTGATGATCGCGGGCGGCGTCGAAAGCATGAGCCGCGCGCCGTTCGTGATGGGCAAGGCGACGAGCGCATTTTCGCGTCAGGCCGACATCTACGACACGACGATCGGCTGGCGCTTCGTCAATCCGCTGATGAAGCAGCTGTACGGTGTCGATTCGATGCCGGAAACGGGCGAAAACGTCGCAACGGACTACAACGTCAGCCGCGCCGACCAGGATGCGTTCGCGATGCGCAGCCAGCAGAAGGCGGCGCGCGCGCAGCAGGACGGCACGCTCGCGCGGGAAATCGTCTCCGTGACGATCCCGCAGAAGAAGGGCGATGCAATTGTTGTGTCGAAGGACGAGCATCCGCGCGAGACGAGTCTTGAAGCGCTTGCGAAGCTGAAGGGCGTCGTGCGTCCGGACGGGACGGTGACGGCGGGCAACGCGTCGGGCGTCAACGATGGCGCGGCGGCGTTGCTGCTCGCCAACGCGGAGACCGCGAAGCGCTTTGGCCTGACGCCGCGTGCGCGTGTGCTCGGGATTGCCACGGCGGGTGTCGATCCGCGCGTGATGGGCATCGGTCCTGCGCCGGCGACGCAGAAGTTGCTTGCGCGGCTGAACATGAACATCGGACAGTTCGACGTGATCGAGTTGAACGAGGCGTTCGCGTCGCAAGGTCTTGCTGTGCTGCGCGCGCTGGGTGTTGCTGATGATGATGCTCGCGTTAATCCGAACGGTGGTGCAATTGCGCTTGGGCATCCGCTCGGGATGAGCGGCGCGCGGCTTGTGACGACGGCGATGTATCAGTTGCAGCGCACGGAAGGCCGTTTTGCGCTGTGCACGATGTGCATTGGGGTGGGGCAGGGTATTGCGATTGCGATTGAGCGGGTTTGAGTGAGGGGATGGGGTTGGTCTGGTTTGGTTTGGTTTGGTTTGGTTTGGTGTTCTAGCCTTTGCGCTGGCATCCCCGTTTTGCTTTTGATTTTGCTTTCGCTGGCATCCGCGAATGGTTAGCTTGCTTCAAGCGTCGCCGTTCGTGTGTTTTGAGCTTTTTGCTGGCATCCGCGTTACGTTAGCTCGCTTCAGGCGTCGCCCCTGTGCGGGGCGGCACCTACTTTTCTTTGCCGCCGCAAAGAAAAGTAGGCAAAAGAAAGCGGCTCACACCGCCAGCCCATGTTCTTATCCACGGGCCCCCAACGTCCCCATCCTTCACACGGCAATCACATCATTCCTGCTCGTTGCCAGCGCTCTTGCTGAGCGCCTCACCCACTTCATACACCCGCGTCACTGCATGACGCGCCAGACAGTCCACCGCCGCCCAGGTGGCAAACTGTGTGTCGGCTTTCGCGCTATACACGCATCACTCCGGACTGAAAAGCAAGGTTGGTGTTTCTGGTAAGAGCGCCGAGTTCTGCGGTGCGACAACCTACACACAGTTTGCCACCTGGGCGGCCCATACCATTCGCTGCCGCTTGACTGGGTACGGATATTTGAAGCGGGTGAGGCAGATGTTCGAAGCGTTGGCAACGGGCATTAACAAGTGCGTTGCCGCGTGAAGTGTAAGAACCTTTGAGGGCCCTCAGGCAAGAAGAAGAGCTGGCGGTTTGAGCCGCTTTCTTTTGCCTACTTTTCTTTGCGGCGGCAAAGAAAAGTAGGTGCCGCCCCGCACAGGGGCGACGCCTGAAGCGAGCTAACGTAACGCGGATGCCAGCGAAAAGCTCAAAACACACGAACGGCGACGCTTGAAGCAAGCTAACCATTCGCGGATGCCAGCGAAAGCAAAAGCAAATCGCAGATGCCAGCGCAAAGGCAAACGCCCAGGGGCGACGCGTGAAGCGCGCTAACGAATCGCGGATGCCAGCGAAAGCAAAAGCAAACACCCCCAACCCTGCGCAGCAAAAGAAAAACAACTCACCGCGACCGCGGTGCAAAAATATCCGCGCCCAATGAAGAACAGCGCTCCAGCAGACGCGCCAGTCTGCCTTGCAACGCCACGGGATGCGTCGTCAACGAAAGCCTTGCCGGCACGTTGCCGTCCGCACTAATCCAGACGCGCTCCCCGCGATGCAGCCGGAACGTCTCGCCGATCTGCAACCAGTGGTCGTACGGCGACGCCGCGCGCGTCAACCACACGCGCGCGCCTTGCACGAGAAGCTCCGTGTTCGCATCGACGCGCCACGACATCGTCGCGCCAGGTTGCACTTCAAAGTGGACGACGACTCTCGGCAAACGCTCTTCGTGTGAGCGCGCAAAGCAAAGTGATTCGTCATCGGTGAACTGCTGACAAGCCTTGTCCATCATGCACTCCGTCAATTGAGCCAGAGGCCGGAAGGCTTACCCAAAACAAAAGGCCCCTTCCGTTTCCGGCGGGGCCTTGGGATCGATTCGCTGACTGCTGCAGTTACTAACGCACGCACGCTCCCATAGGCCCGCCGCGATGGCGTGCCAGACGGTTTTTAATGACGTAGGCGTTGGTGATGAGGGTCAGCATGCATTCGAGTTTGTCTTGACGTCGATGTGTTGTCAACCAGTTTTGTCGCACGTGTTGCATCGTCATGGCATCGCCCTCGCATTGGAAACGAACGTTCGCATGCTCATGCGCGCACCTCGGCCAGTTCTTCGGCATCGCGCGATTCGAGCCGCGCGGCGCATCGGTCTGCGCGCACGGTGTGCCATTGCGTGACTTCGCGCGGGCGCACCAGCAGGTCGGCGAGCGCCTCGTGATAGCCGCGACGGTACGGACGATGAATCTGCTCTTCGCTTTCGTTGTCAGGGCTTTCCCACGTCTCATAGAGCATCAGCCGACACGGCGAATCAGGATCGCGATGCAGCACCGCCTCACGAAAATCGCGCTCGCCGCGCATCGCGTCGAGTACGCCGTCGAGCAGCGACATGAAGCGTTCGAGCGCTTGTCGGGCAACACCTGAAAGCGAACTACGTAGGTCACGCACATTCCGCACACTCCTGAAGATCTTCGTCTATAACTACCTTTATACTCGGCAATAACTGACAACCGATGTCATGAATTAGAAGGGAGCGAAAAAATTGGCGACGAGCCGACTCGTTTCGATGCTGTTGATGCTCCAGGTCAAAGGCCGCGTGACCGCACAGGCACTCGCCGACGAATTCAACGTGTCGATCCGCACCGTGTATCGCGACATCGACCAGTTGAGCGCGGCGGGCGTGCCCGTTTACGCGGATCGCGGGCCGGGCGGCGGCTTCGCATTGCTCGACGGTTATCGCGCGAAACTGACGGGCATTACGAAGGCCGAAGCGGAAACGCTGTCGATTGCGGGGCTGACGGGCGCCGCGTCCGATCTCGGCCTGTCGGAGCAGTTGCGGGCCGCGCAACTGAAGCTCGTCACCGCGCTGCCCGACGCCGCGCCCGATACCTCGCGCATCGGCTCGCGGGTGCATATCGATCCCGTCGGCTGGTATCAGCGGCCCTCGCCGACACCGTGGCTGACCGTGCTAGCGGGCGCCGTGTGGGAACAGAAGCGCATATCGATGCAATACCGAACGTGGAACGCCAGCAGCGAAAACGAGGCCGTGCGCGTGCGCGATCCGCTCGGGCTGGTGCTCAAGGGCGGCGAATGGTACCTGGTCACGCGCGTGCGCACGCAGTTGCGCACGTATCGCGTGTCGAGCATCACGCAGCTCACGGTGCACGACGAAACCTTCGAACGCCCGGAAGGGTTCGATCTGCGCGACGAGTGGAGCGCGGCCGTTGCTTCGTTCGAAACGAGCCTGCTGAAGCACACCGCGCGCTTACGGCTTTCGCCAGAAGGCATGACGCGTCTGCACCGGCTCGGCGCGGCGGCCGTCGAACAGGCGCAGATCGCGCCGCCTTCGGCGCAGGACGGTTGGCAGGAAGTGATCTTGCCCGTCGAGCAACTCGGCTACGCCGCCGAGCAGTTGCTCGGTCTGGCCGGTCATGTCGAAGTGCTCGACCCGCCGCAATTGCGCCAGCGCCTGCGCAAGCTCGGCGAGCAGATTGCGACGCTCAACGCGGGTTGACCGCGGCCGTTCAACGCATCAACTCCGATGCGGCCCGACGATCCCCAGTTTCGCAATCCGCCGGTACAGCGTCGCGCGCGACATGCCGAGTGCTTCGGCTGCCGCGTTCGGTCGCCAGTGATGCTGCGTGAGCGCATCGACAATACGCGCGCGCTCGTCATCGAGGCCGGCGAGCGCGGCACGCGGCGCGGCTTCGTCGGGCGCGAGCAAGGCCGCCAGATCGGGCGACACGTGGCGCAATTCGACGCGCGTCGCATCGCACACGGCGCACGCGTAGCGCAGCACGTTGCGCAATTGCCGGATATTGCCCGGCCACGAAAAACGCGCAAGCCGCTCGGCAAGGCGCGCATCCAGCGTGAGCACATGTCCCGCGCTTTGTGCTTCTTCGTCGAACACCGCACGCACGACGTCCAGCACATCGGCGCGCTCGCGCAGCGGCGGCATGTGCAGCGTTGCGCCGCTCAGCCGGTAGAACAGGTCTTCGCGGAACGTGCCTTCGTCGACCATGCGCGCGAGATCGCGGTGCGTCGCGCAGATGACGTCGATATCGACGCGCACGGGCGCATCGCTGCCGAGCGGCAGCACTTCGCCTTCGGCGAGCACACGCAAGAGGCGCGTTTGCAGATTGAGCGGCATGTCGCCGATTTCATCGAGGAACAGCGTGCCGCCGTTCGCCTGCGCGATCTTGCCGCGGGCGCCGCGGCTGCGCGCACCCGTGAACGCGCCGGGCGCGTAGCCGAACAGCTCGCTTTCGATCAGTGAATCGGGGATCGCGCCGCAATTCACGGCGACGAACGGTTTGGCGCGCCGCGCGCCCGATGCATGCAGCGCCTGCGCGAACACTTCCTTGCCCACGCCCGTTTCGCCGAGAATCAGCACGGGCAGATGCTTGCCCGCGATGCGCAGCGCGACTTCCGCATTGCGCGCGATGCGCGAGTCGCGGCTGTGCAGGAAGCGGCTGATGGCGTCGAGGCTCGTGTCGGCGTGCGCATCGGATGACGCGTTGACGGCGCTCGCCGAAGACACGACAGGTGCGACGCGCGACGTGCGCTTGAGCGGCGCGCGAATCCGCGCATACAACACGGCGCCCGTGGCGCGCAGGCGCAGCGGCACGATCGTATCGGTGCGCGCGACATCGTGTAGATGGACGGCGGACGTATCGAAGATTTCGTCGACGTGACGCGGCCCGCTTAAGCCCGCGATGCATTCCTGCGCCTTGCGATTCGACGCGGCGATGTTGCCGCATTCGTCGAAGGCGATCAGTACTTCCGGCTGCGCTTCGACGAAATTGCGGCTCTGGTGGCCGAAGATCACCCAATGCTGCGCAGTCTGGTTGAGGAAGTAGCCGTCTTCGATCAGCGCGGCACTCTGGCGTACCAGCTGAAACACGAGCCGCTGGCTGTCGCGGTTGTCGGGCGATTGCACGGCGGACGCATCGAGCACGCCGATCAGTTCTCCCGTCAGCGAGAAGATCGGCGAAGCGCTGCACGTGAGGGTCGTAAACGCCGCGCGAAAATGATCGGTCTTGTGCACGGTGATGGGCGCGAGATCCGTCAGCACGTTCGCAACGCCGCACGTGCCTTCCTCGCGTTCCGACCAGCATGAGCCGATGTAAAGACCGGCATGCTTGAAGTCGCCGCGCCGATCGCGGTCGATACGGTAATCGATCGTGACGCCGTGCGCGTCGGTGAGCATCACGCAGTAGTCGGCCACGCGGATCATGTCGTGCAGACGCGTGAGGCACTGACCCGACGCGCGCAGAAACGCTTCTTCCTTGCCTTGCACTTCGCGTAGTTCGGACGTGGTCAGCACGCGCGGCCCGATCACCGAACTGGGATCGAGCTGGTATTGCTCATACGAACGCTGCCACGACGACACGAGACGCGACGAATTGGCAGGCGCGGGCAGGCGGCCTTCGATGGCGCCGCGCACGCGGTCGACGTGCTGCGTTTGAGAGACGTAAGGCATGGTCGGCTCCCGTCTATAACGGACGATACGGGTGGATTGATCGCGCTGGTGCCTGCGGTGCTGCCTTCGGCCGGACCTTCTTGTAGCACATCCCGTTCGCGCAATCACACTGCATTGCAGCACGCGAGACGCCTGAGACGAACGTCTCACCCATGCGTGAGACAGCCGTGAGACGCGCATCGTTCGATGCCGCAATGCATGCGCGTCGCGTCGCCGCGCGATGAGTGCGGTGAGAGGCGCGATGTGCGTCATGTGCACCGCGTCATGCGACGCGAGTAGTGCGCGCGTCGACGCGTCGCACATTCCACGCAAGCCTTGCCACACAAGGTTCTCCGCGTTCTTTGCGGGTTCGTCGAGCGATTGGCATAGCTGTTGCAGTAATGCCCGTCACACGAATCGGCCTTGCGTGCGACCCGCAAGCCGCGCTCGACAAACACAACGGAGACAAGCCAGTGGCATCGCCCATCACCGTCGGCGTGATTGCGAACCCCGCGTCGGGTCGCGACATTCGCCGCCTCACGACGCACGCGTCCGTGTTCCCGACAGCCGAAAAGGCCAACATGGTCGTGCGTCTGATCGCGGGACTCGGCGCGCTCGGCGTCGATCGCGTGCTGACGCTGCGCGATCGCACGGGCGTTGCCGCGCTGCTGCTGCGCGCGATCGACACGCACCAGGCGACGGGCACGGCCGAGCGCTGGCCCGAAGTCGAATTCGTCGATCTGCCCATCACCGATAGCGTCGCCGATACGCACACGGGCACCGCGCATATGGTGCGCGAAGGTGTCGAGCTGATTGCCGTGCTCGGCGGCGACGGCACGCATCGCGCGGTGGCTGCGCATTGCGGCGGCGTGCCGCTGCTTACCCTCTCGACTGGCACCAACAACGCGTTTCCCGACATGCGCGAAGCGACGGTTGCGGGCATGGCGGGCGCACTGGTGGCGTCGGGCGTCGTGCCGCCCGATGTCGCGTTGACGCGCAACAAGCGGCTCGTCGTGCGTTGCGTGGCGGGGCCGAATCGCGGGCGCGAAGAGATCGCGCTCGTCGATGTGTGCGTGAGCCGTCAGCGCTTCGTCGGCGCGCGGGCCGTGTCGGAGCCGTCGGATATCGAGTCGCTGTTCCTCACGTTCGCCGCGCCCGATGGCATCGGGCTGTCGTCGATAGGCGGCGCGTGGGCGCCTGTCGAGCGCACGGCGCCGCACGGCTTGCATCTCACGTTCGCGTTGCACGACGAGGATGGCTTTGCAAAGCGCGACGGTGGTCCCGATGAGATTCCCGACGGGGTGCCCATCTTCGCGCCCATTGCGCCCGGCCGCATCGATCAGGTGACGATGCGGACCTGCGAGCGCTTCGAACCCGGCGATTGGCTGCCCATCGACGCGCGCCGCGGCACGCTCGCATTCGACGGCGAGCGCGAGATCGAAATCGGGCGTGACGACCGCTACGAAATCTCGCTTGACTGGAGCGGCCCGCTGACTGTCGACGTGAGCCGCACGCTGCGTTTCTCGGCGTCGCGTCAGTTGATGCGCGAGATGGCGGGCGCTTCGATGCGAACCCTGATGCAAGCAAAAACACACACGAAATAAAGGGAGTTCATCAATCACGCGGAGCCCATCCGCACCCGTTGCCGTAACGATCGACATCATCAAGGAGACACACCATGTCAAATCAGTTGAGCAGGGAAAAACTACTGGAAGCGTACCGGCTGATGCGCACCATTCGCGAGTTCGAAGAGCGCCTGCACGTCGAGTTCGCGACGGGCGAGATTCCCGGCTTCGTGCATCTGTATGCAGGCGAAGAAGCGTCGGCCGTCGGCACGATGCTGCATCTGAACGACCGCGACTATGTGGCGACCACGCACCGGGGCCACGGCCATTGCATCGCAAAGGGCGTCGACGTGCACGGGATGATGGCCGAGATCTACGGCCGGCAGACAGGCGTGTGCAAGGGCAAGGGCGGCTCGATGCACATCGCGGATCTGTCGAAGGGCATGCTCGGCGCGAACGGGATCGTCGGCGCGGGAGGTCCGCTCGTCTGCGGCGCGGCGCTCGCAGCGAAGCTGAAGAAAACGGGCGGCGTGGGCGTGTGCTTCTTCGGCGACGGCGCGTCGAACCAGGGGACGATCTTCGAATCGATGAACCTCGCGAGCGTGTGGCGCCTGCCGGCCATCTTCGTCGCCGAGAACAACGGCTATGCGGAAGCCACGTCTTCGACATGGTCCGTCGCGTCCGACAACATCGCGGATCGCGCGAGCGGCTTCGGCATGCCGGGCGTGATCGTCGACGGTTTCGATTTCTTCGCGGTGCACGAAGCGCTAGGCGAAGCGATTGAACGCGCGCGCGGCGGCGGTGGGCCAACGCTCGTCGAAGTGAAGCTGTCGCGTTACTTCGGCCACTTCGAAGGCGATGCGCAAACGTATCGCGCGCCGGGCGAAGTGCAGAAGCTGCGCGACGAGAAGGATTGCCTGAAGCGTTTCGCGGAGCGCGTGGTGCGTGCGGAGATGCTGTCGTCCGACGATCTGGGCAAGATCGATGCGGATGTGAAGACGCTGATCGACGATTCCGTAGTAAAGGCAAAGGCCGCACCGCTGCCGACGGAAGCCGATCTGCTGACCGACGTGTACGTGTCGTATCCGTAACTCATCGAGCTTTATTCCAGGCAAACAAGGAGACAGACATGGCACGCAAGATCACATATTCTCAGGCGATCAACGAAGCACTGAGTCAGGAAATGGCGCGCGACGAAAGCGTCATCGTGATGGGCGAAGACAACGCGGGCGGCGCGGGATCGCCGGGCGAACAGGACGCATGGGGCGGCGTGCTCGGCGTCACGAAAGGGCTTTTCCACAAGTATCCGGGGCGCGTGCTCGACACGCCGATCTCGGAAGGCGGCTTCATCGGCGCAGCGGTCGGTGCGGCGGCGGCGGGCATGCGCCCCGTCGCGGAGCTGATGTTCATCGACTTCATGGGCGTGTGCTTCGATCAGATCTTCAATCAGGCCGCAAAATTCCGCTACATGTTCGGCGGCAATGCCGTCACACCCGTCGTGATCCGCACGATGCAGGGCGCCGGGTTGCGCGCCGCCGCGCAGCACTCGCAGATGCTGACGTCGCTGTTCACGCATGTGCCCGGTCTCAAAGTGGTGTGCCCATCGACGCCCTATGACGCGAAAGGCCTGATGATCCAGGCGATCCGCGAAAACGATCCCGTCATCTTCTGCGAGCACAAGCTCCTCTACACCCGCGAAGGCGACGTGCCCGAAGAGCTGTACGCGATTCCGTTCGGCGAAGCCAACGTGGTGCGCGAAGGCGACGACGCGACCATCGTCACGTATGGCCGCATGGTGCACTACGCGACGGACGCCGCCGACCGGCTCGCGAAAGAAGGCATCAAGGCCGAGGTCATCGATCTGCGCACCACCTCGCCGCTCGATGAAGAGACGATTCTGGAAAGCCTGGAGCGCACGGGCCGCCTGGTCGTCGTCGATGAAGCGAACCCGCGCTGCTCGATCGCCGCCGATATCGCCGCGCTCGCCGCGCAGAAAGCGTTTCATTCGCTGAAGGCGCCCGTCGGGATCGTCACCGCGCCGCATACGCCCACACCGTTCTCGGGCGTGCTGGAAGACCTGTATATCCCGTCGGCGGACAAGATTGTCGCAGCCGTCAAAGCAACGCGACACTGAGCGAGGAACCGAGCAATGTCGATTCACATGATCACGATGCCCAAATGGGGCTTGTCGATGCAGCAAGGGCAGGTCAACGGCTGGTTGAAGTCGATTGGCGACACGGTGGCGAAGGGCGACGAAGTGCTCGACGTCGAGAGCGACAAGATCGCTTCGGGTGTGGAGTGTGCGTTCAACGGCACGCTGCGACGGCAGGTCGCGCAGGAGGGCGACACGCTGCCCGTCGGCGCGCTGCTCGGCGTGGTGGCCGATGAGCAGGAGACGGACACGGACATCGATGCCGCCGTCGAAGCGTTCCAGCGCGACTTCGTGCCGCTCGCCGCCGATTCCGCCGATGCAGGGCCGCAGCCGGAGAAAGCGCAGATCGGCGGGCGCACCATTCGCTACCTGAAGATCGGCGACGGCGGCACGCCGGCCGTGCTGATCCACGGTTTCGGCGGCGATCTGAACAACTGGCTGTTCAATCACGCCGACCTCGCGGCGCATCGCACGGTGTATGCGCTGGATTTGCCAGGGCATGGCGAATCGGCGAAAGCGGTGGAGTCGGGCAGCGCCGATGAACTGGCCGACAGTGTGATCGCGTTTCTCGACGATCGCGGTATCGAACGCGCGCATTTCGTCGGGCATTCGATGGGCAGTCTCGTCGCGATGACAGTGGCAGCGAAAGCGCCGCAGCGCGTGGCGTCGCTTGCGCTGATTGCGGGTGCGGGTCTCGGCGACGAGATCAACCGCGAGTACATCGACGGATTCGTGCAGGGCAACAGCCGCAATACGCTGAAGCCGCATCTGACGAAACTGTTCGCCGACGGCTCGCTCGTCACGCGGCAGCTTGTCGAGGACATCGTCAAGTACAAGCGGCTCGAGGGCGTGGGCGAGAGCTTGCAGAAGATCGCGGCGTCGGCGTTCAGGGATGGCGCCCAGCAGCGCAGCTATCGCGACCGCATCGACAGTCTCGCGCCGCGCACGCTGGTGATCTGGGGCGAACTCGATCAGATCATTCCCGCGAGCCATGCGCAAGGGCTGCCCGGCGATATCCGCGTGCATGTGCTGCCGGGCAAGGGGCATATGGTGCAGATGGAGTCGGCATCGGAGGTGAACCGCCTGCTCAACGACTTCTTCGGAGCCTGACGATGGACGCCGCGCCGCAGGTATCCGCCCACGACAGCGTCACCGCGCTCGGGCAGCATGGCTTGAGAAGCCGCGACAAGCTCGCGCGCATTCCCGTGAAGGTCGTGCCGCCCGAACCGGGCGGCGCGCTGCCGAAGCCCGCATGGCTGCGCGCAAGGCCGATGATGAGCGAGACGGTGGCGGGCATGGCGTCGATACTGCGCGAGCATCGTCTGCATTCGGTGTGCGAGGAAGCGATGTGCCCGAATATCGGCGAATGCTTTGCGCAGCGCACGGCGACGTTCATGATCATGGGCGGCGTCTGCACGCGGCGTTGCGCGTTCTGCGACGTTGCGCACGGAAGGCCGCTGCCGCTCGACCACGAAGAGCCGGCGCGGCTCGCCGATGCCGTCGCTGCGCTGGGGCTGCGATATGTGGTGATTACGTCGGTGGATCGCGACGATCTGCGCGATGGCGGCGCGGCGCATTTTGCGCGCTGCGTTGCGCTATTGCGCGAGCGCGTGCCGGGGATACGTGTCGAGGTGTTGACGCCGGATTTTCGCGGACGCGTCGAGCGGGCGCTCGACGCGTTGTCGGCGGCGTGGCCGGATGTCTTCAATCACAACATCGAAACGGTGCCGTCGCTGTATCGCGCGGCGCGCGCGGGCGCGGATTATCACGGGTCTTTGACGCTGCTTCGGCGGGTGAAGGAGGCGAACGCTTCAGTGCTCACGAAGTCGGGATTGATGGTCGGGCTCGGCGAAAGCGATGATGAACTTCTGCAAACCATGCGTGATATTCGTGCGCACGATGTGGACGTGCTGACGGTTGGGCAATATCTCGCGCCTTCGAGGTTTCATATGGCTGTTAAGCGCTATGTGTCGCCGGAGACTTTTGCTGTTTTCAGAGAGGAGGGGTTGAAGCTGGGGTTTCGAGAAGTCGTGTCGGGGCCGCTGGTGCGGTCTTCGTATCATGCGAATGAGACGGCGGGGTTTTGAGGGTGACAGCGGTGGGCTTCTGCCTGGTAGCTAAACCACGCCCCGCGGGTCCGATTCGATCCGATCTTCAAAGCCTTTTCGTACGACACGTCTCCCTGATCTGAACTGCGTTGCGGAAATTTCTGCAAGTGCGTTTTACGGCCGGATTCAACCTCGAATCACGGCCTGTCCCTCGTATCATCGGTTTCCGGTCCGGTGAGCGAGGTGAATTCTTGAGATTACCAAACCATACGCAATTAACGTATAATTTCCTCGTGGCGGCGACTTTCGTCGAGCTAGGCCCATTTCGCCGGTGGCGGGACGACTATCTGACGGACGAC
Organism: Paraburkholderia caribensis; assembly: GCF_002902945.1. Taxonomy (NCBI): domain Bacteria; kingdom Pseudomonadati; phylum Pseudomonadota; class Betaproteobacteria; order Burkholderiales; family Burkholderiaceae; genus Paraburkholderia; species Paraburkholderia caribensis. The sequence goes on along the minus strand of NZ_CP026102.1, from coordinate 2,206,315 downwards.
GAATATCGCGCGCTTCAGATTGTGCTGATGCAGAACCCGGAAGCAGGGGATGTCATCAGGGGAACGGGTGGGCTGCGCAAACTCCGTTTCGGCGACGCACGGCGCGGGAAGGGAAAGCGCGGCGGGCTCAGGGTGATCTACTACTACTGGGTAAAGGGCCCCGAGTTCTGGATGTTCACGCTGTACGACAAGGACGAAGCTGAAGACCTGTCGTCGAAGGAACGAGGGGTTCTCTCCGAGATGCTGAGAGAAGTCATCAAGCTTGCGAATCGATAAGCAAAAGGATGCGACATGAAACGGAATCTGTTAGCCGAATTGACGGAAGGGCTCGAAGAACTCAAGTCCGCTCACGAAGGCAAGACCACACTTCACAAGGTCAAGGTTGAGATTCGTGACAAGCTGGAAGTAACGGCCGAGGAGATCCGTGCCGTCCGCGAATCCATCAACGCGTCACAGGCGGTCATGGCACGCCGTCTGCGCGTGAACGAGCGGACGTACCAGAATTGGGAGCAAGGGAGGGCGAAACCGAACGCTCAGGCTGCCGTGCTGATCAAGCTGGTTGAAAAGCATCCTGAGACGATCCAGATGCTCGAAACCTTATGATTGACCTTGCAGAGACGAAAAAGCCCGCTTCGAGCGGGCTTTGCCATATCGCGGCACATCCGGCGCAGCGCGAAAGCGTTGCGCCGGAGCGGGCTCAAACACCGCCCATGCACATGTACTTGATCACGACATATTCGTCGATGCCGTAGTGCGAGCCTTCGCGCCCAAGCCCTGACTGCTTGACCCCGCCGAACGGCGCAACCTCGTTCGAGATCGCTCCCGTGTTGATGCCGACCATGCCGAACTCGAGCGCCTCTGCGACGCGCCAGATACGGCCGATATCGCGGCTATAGAAATACGATGCCAGCCCGAACTCCGTGCTGTTCGCCATTTCGACCACTTCCGCATCCGACGAGAAGCGGAACAGCGGCGCGAGCGGGCCGAAGGTTTCATCGCGAGCGACTTTCATGTCGGGCGTGACATCGGCGAGCACGGTTGGCTCGAAGAAGCCGTGACCGAGCGCGTGACGCTTGCCGCCCGTGATGACGCGCGCGCCTTTGCCGAGTGCGTCCTCGATATGCGATTCGACCTTGAGCACGGCGGCTTCATTGATGAGCGGGCCTTGCTGCACGCCTTGCTCGGTGCCGAAGCCGACCTTGAGTCTGGTCACGGCTGCCGCGAGTTTTTCGGCGAAGGCATCGTAGACGCTGTCGTGCACATAGAAGCGGTTCGTGCAGACGCAGGTCTGACCGCTGTTGCGGTACTTCGATGCGATAGCGCCTTCGACGGCTGCGTCGAGATCGGCGTCATCGAACACGATGAAGGGTGCATTGCCACCCAGTTCCAGCGATACCTTCTTGACGGTCGGCGCGCACTGCGCCATCAGCAGACGGCCGACTGCAGTGGAGCCCGTGAACGACAGCTTGCGTACGGTCGCGTTGCTGGTCATTTCGCCGCCGATCGGTTTCGGGTCGCCGGTAACGATGCTGAAGATTCCGGCGGGCACGCCTGCGCGTTCGGCGAGCACGGCGAGCGCGAGTGCGGAGAGCGGGGTAGCTTCAGCGGGTTTGACGACGATCGGGCAGCCTGCTGCGAGCGCCGGTCCGACCTTGCGGGTGATCATCGCGGCGGGGAAATTCCATGGCGTGATGGCGGCACAGACGCCGACGGGTTCCTTCGTGACGACGATGCGTTTGTCGTTCGCGACGGTGGGGATCGTATCGCCATAGACCCGTTTGGCTTCTTCGCCGAACCATTCGAGGAACGAGGCCGCGTAGCCGATTTCGCCTTTTGCTTCGGCGAGCGGCTTGCCTTGTTCGGTGGTGAGGATTAACGCCAGGTCGTCGGCGTTGGACAGCATCAGATCATTCCACTTGCGGAGGATTTCTGCGCGCTGTTTGCCTGTTTTTGCCTTCCAGGCGGGCCAGGCTTTGTTGGCTGCTTCGATCGCGCGGCGGGTTTCGTGGGCGCCCATGCGTGGCACTTGCGCGATCAGTTCGCCTGTTGCCGGGTTCAGGACTTCGAAGGTTTCCTGGTTGTCGGCATCCTGCCATTCGCCATTGAGGTAGGCCTTGCTTTGCAGCAGGGAAGGGTCTTTCAATTTGCTACGCAAGTCAGTCATTTGGATTCGTCCTTTGGGGTTTTTTTGATGTCTGCGACGCTGGGTGGTTTTGGTTTTTTTGCTGGTGTCCGCGATTTGCTTTTGCTTTTGCTGGTTTCCGCGATTTGTCTTTGCGCTGGCATCCGCGATTTGCTTTCGTGCTTCACGCGTCGCCCCTGTGCGGGGCGGCACCTACTTTTCTTTGCCGCCGCAAAGAAAAGTAGGCAAAAGAAAGCGGCTCACACCGCCAATTCTTGACGTTTGCCCACGGGCCCCCAACGTCCCCACCCTTCACACGGCAGCGCACCTGTTCACCTGCGTTGCCAACGCCCTTTCTGTACGCCTCACCCACTTCAAGCCCCCACGTCACAGCCCACCGCGCCAGACAGTCCGCCGCCGCCCAGGTGGCAAACTGTGTGTAGGCCGTAGTGCTTCGCACGCTTCACTCCGGACCGATATCGCACGCCTCCCACCCTGTAAGAGCGCTACCCTGTACGACGCGACAACCTGCACACAGTTTGCCACCTGGGCGGCATATACCATTCGCCGCCGCCGGCCCTTGTACGGGTGCGTGAAGCGGGTGAGGCGTTGATTCGAAGCGTTGGCAACTGGCGCCAATCGGGGCACTGCCGTGTGAAGGGTGGGGCCGTTGGGGGCCCCAGGATGAAAACAAGAGCTGGCGGTGTGAGCCGCTTTCTTTTGCCTACTTTTCTTTGCGGCGGCAAAGAAAAGTAGGTGCCGCCCCGCACAGGGGCGACGCTTGAAGCACGAAAGCAAATCGCGGATGCCAGCGCAAAGACAAATCGCGGAAACCAGCAAAAGCAAAAGCAAATCGCGGACACCAGCAAAAAAACCAAAACCACCCAGCATCCCCGACCAACCACAAAAACAAAAACGGCGACCAAAAAAAGCCGCCGCAGGCAAAAAAATCAGACCGTAACGCCGACAGTCTCCTTCAACACTTCTTCGAGAATCGAAACCGCCTCATCGAAGACAGAATCCTGAATAGTCAGCGGGAACAAGAACCGAACAACATTCGAATAGACACCACAAACGAGCAGCAACAACCCACGCTCGAGCGCCCGCGCCTGCACCCGCTTGGTGAAATCAGCATCCGCATCGGAACTGCCAGGCTTGCAGAACTCAACCGCCACCATCCCGCCCGGCCCGCGCACATCGGCAATTTGCGGCACTTCCGCCTGCAACGCGGTCAACCGTGCCTTCAACCGGTCACCAAGCAAAACAGCCCGCTCGCAGAGCTTCTCTTCATCGATGATATCGAGCACGGCAAGCGCCGAAGCCACCGCCAACGGATTGCCGGCATACGTGCCGCCCAACCCGCCGGGCGCAGCAGCATCCATCACGTCCGCACGACCGACCACACCCGACAGCGGCATGCCACCCGCCAGGCTCTTTGCCATCGTCATCAGATCAGGCACGACGTCGTAGTGATGCATCGCAAACAGCTTGCCCGTGCGCGCAAACCCCGTTTGCACTTCATCGGCGATCAGCAGAATGCCGTGCTCGTTGCACAGCTTGCGCAGCGCGCGCACGAACTCGGCAGGCGCCGGATAGAAACCGCCTTCGCCTTGCACCGGCTCGAAAATGATCGCCGCGACGCGCTTCGGATCGATGTCGGCCTTGAAGAGGAATTCGATCGCCTTCAACGAGTCCGCCGTCGTCACGCCGTGCAGCGGATTCGGGAACGGCGCGTGGAAGACGTCGGCCGGGAACGGGCCGAAGTTCAGCTTGTACGGCGCAACCTTGCCCGTCAGCGCCATGCCCATCATCGTGCGGCCATGAAAGCCGCCCGTGAACGCGATCACGCCCGGACGGCCCGTCGCGGCGCGCGCGATCTTGATCGCGTTTTCGACAGCCTCGGCGCCCGTCGTGAAGAATGCCGTCTTCTTCGGATAGTCGCCCGGCGCGCGCTGGTTGATCTTCTCGGCCAGCTCGACATACGACGCGTACGGCACGATCTGATAAGCCGTGTGCGTGAAGTTGTCCAGTTGCGCGCGCACAGCCTCGACGATCTTCGGATGACGGTGGCCCGTGTTGCACACCGCGATGCCCGCCGCGAAATCGATGTAGCGGCGGCCCTCGACGTCCCACAGCTCCGCATTCTCAGCGCGCGCGGCGTAGAAATCACACATCACGCCCACGCCGCGCGGGGTCGCGGCGTCCTTGCGGCTCTTCAGTTCAGCATTCTTCACGGAGATCTCCTGTTTGGGGTTCGTTCGGGCGCTCGCGTTCACGCGGCACATGCAGCGACTATAATCAGATTTGGCTCTAAATTTCAGAGCCATTTCGGTAAAAAATAAGGAGCCAATTCATGCGCGCGAGTGTTTTGTCCGACTGGTTGGCCCAGCGCTTGGACCGCGGCAACGGTCTGCCGATCTACCGGCAGCTGCATCGGCTGCTGCAACAGGCCATTCTGACGCGCGAACTGCCCGCCGGCAGCAAGGTGCCGTCGTCGCGGCTGCTGGCCAACGAACTGGGCATCGCGCGCAATACCGTCACGCAGGTCTACGAGCAGCTTGCGCTGGAGGGCTATGTCACGTCGGCGACGGGGCGCGGCACATTCGTCGCCGATACGTCGCCGGATGAAATCGTCGGCTCGACAGATGGACAGACTGCGCCTGTTTCCGCGCCCGTGCAGCAGTTGCAGCAGGCGTTGCCGCCGACACATTCGAAGTCGCCGCTGCACGCGCAACAGCCTGCCGCACGCGCGTTGTCGCAGCGCGGTTCGCGGCTGATCGCCGGCGCGGGCGTGTCGAAGCGGCAATGGGGCGCGTTCATGCCGGGCGTGCCCGATGTCACGCGCTTTCCGGCGCGTGTCTGGAGCCGCTTGCACAACAAGTACTGGCGGCGTCTGCGGCCCGATCTGCTGACCTACGCGCCCGGCGGCGGCCTGTCCTTGCTGCGCCACGCGCTGGCGGACTATCTGCGCACGTCGCGCTCGGTACGGTGCACGCCCGAGCAGATCATCATCACGACGGGCATTCACCAATCCGTCGATCTCGCCGTGCGTCTGCTGTCCGATCCCGGCGACGTTATCTGGACGGAAGACCCATGTTATTGGGGCGTGCGCAGCGTCATGCACGTTTCGGGCCTCAAGTCGCGCCCGATTTCCATCGACGACGAAGGCATCAATCCGTCGCCCGACGATCTCGCGCATCCGCCGAAGCTGATCCTCGTGACGCCGTCGCACCAGTACCCGCTCGGCATGGTGATGAGCCTCGCGCGCCGCCGCATGCTGCTCGAATACGCGCGGCAGAACCAGTGCTGGATCATCGAGGACGACTACGACAGCGAGTACCGCTACGGGAGCCGGCCGCTTGCTTCGCTGCAAGGGCTCGATACGGCGGGGCAGGTGATTTACGTAGGCAGCTTCGGCAAGACGCTGTTCCCGGGACTGCGGATCGGCTATCTCGTGGTGCCCGAGGCGCTGGCGGAGAGCTTCGCGACGGCGAGTGCCGAGCTGTATCGCGAAGGGCAGTTACTGCAGCAGGCGATGCTCGCGGAGTTCATCGCCGAGGGGCATTTCACGTCGCACATCCGCAAGATGCGCACGCTTTACGGGCAGCGCCGCTCGACCCTGCTTGATGCCGCGGCGCGGCGTTATGGCGATGCATTGCCGGCTGTCGGCGGCGACGCGGGGCTGCATCTCGTGATGCAACTGCCCGAAGGCACGGATGACCGCGCAGTGGCGGCGGCTGCGCTCGAGCGCAATATTGTCGTGCGTGCGTTGTCCGGGTATTACGCGCAACCGTCGCGGGCGCAGTCGGGGTTGCTGATCGGCTATGCGTGCGTGCCCGACGAGGAGATCGCTCCCGCATTCGACACGCTCGCGGATGCGATCGACGCGACGTTGCCGCTTTTCGCGTGAGCCGCGTGCGCGTTAGAGGCGAATCAGCACTGCGCCGAGCGTGACGAGCGTGCAGGCGAACACGCGGCGCGCGGTCAGTTTTTCGTGCATGAACGAGAAGCCGATCAGCACCGCGAAAATCGAGCTGAGTTCGCGCAGCGCGGAGACCATGGCGATGGGCAGATAGCGATACGCCTCGATGATGAGGCAATACGCGACCAGTGCGATCACGCCTGACAGCATGCCTTTCATCATCGTTTCACGCGACGTGAAGAGTCCTTTTGCGCCGCCGCGCCAGTGCCACACGAGCAGAAACTGCGGCACGTTCCACAGCAGATAGACCCACATGATGTAGCTGAGTCCGTTACCCGCGACGCGCGCGCCGATTCCGTCGACGACGGAGTATGCCGAGATGAAAAGACCCGTGAGCAGAGCGTAGGGCACGCTTTCGCCGGAGAAGCGCATGTCGCGGCGAAACGCGAGCGACACGATACCGATCGACACCAGCGCGACGCCTGTTGCCGCGAGCGGCTTCAAGGTTTCGTGCACGAACACGAGGGCACCGGCGAACACCAGCAAGGGCGAGAGTCCGCGCGCGATCGGATAGATCTGTCCGAAGTCGCCGCTGCGGTAAGCGCGCACGAGCGCGAGGCAATAGCCGAATTCCAGCACGACCGATGCGGCTATGTAGGGCCATGCGGCGGGCGCGGGAAGGGGCAGGACGATCACGCCGATCGCGCTCACGGCGAGGTAGGGGATCGACATCATGCCGAGCAGCCAGATGCGATCTTCGGCCAGGCGCAGGAAAGCGTTCCAGCTCGCATGGAGCATGGCGGAAAGCAGGACGAGCAGGACGATGAGGGTTTCCATGGGTGTCGGGCTAAAGCCGACATTATTCCGTAGATGTGGTTTTTTGTGTTGTTGTGGGGATATTGTTGGTGTGGTTTTTGGGTTTTGGGTTTTGGGTTTTGGGTTTTTGGGTTTTTGGGTTTTTGGATTTTTGGGGCCTTGCGCGGGGCAGCCGGGTCGAGATGTTTCGGTGCGGGCGTTGCTGGTTTGGTGTTTTCGGTCTTTGCGCTGGCATCCGCGGTGTGCTTTTGCTTTTGCTTTCGCTGGCATCCGCAGGTTGCTTGTTCTGGCCTTTGCGCCGGCATCCGCGATTCGTTAGCGTGCTTCAGGCGTCGCCCCTGTGCGGGGCGGCACCTACTTTTCTTTGCCGCCGCAAAGAAAAGTAGGCAAAAGAAAGCGGCTCACACCGCCAGCTCTTGTTTTCATCCAGGGGCCCCCAACGTCCCCACGCTTCAAACGGCAAGCACTTATTGATGCCCGTTGCCAACGCTTCGAACAGATGCCTCACCCGCTTCAGGCACCCGTACCCGGGCAAGCGGCAGCGAATGGTACATGCCGCCCAGGTGGCAAACTGTGTGTAGGTTGTCGCACCGCACAGGTTAGCGCTCTTACCAGAAACACCAACCGTGCTACCCAGTCCGGAGTGGTGCGCGTACGGCGCGAAAGCCGACACACAGTTTGCCACCAGGGCGGCGGCGGACTGTCTGGCATGGCGTGCTGTGACGCGGGCATATGAAGCGGGTGAGGCGTACGGAGAGGGCGTTGGCAACGCAGGTGAACAAGTGCGATGCCGTGTGAAGCGTGGGGACGTTGGGGGCCCCTGGACAAGAACACGGGCTGGCGGTGTGAGCGAGCCTGTCCGCATTTTTGTGGGCGAGGCGGTTAAAGGAATCGTTAGCCGCGCGCCTGCGTAAATCGATCGCCAAACAGAATAGCAAACTGGTTCATGGCTGACTTCCAGTCGAAGGCTGAGCGCACGTTTTTGGCCAGGACGTTGCGCAATGCCAGCCAGAGTAGCTTGATTGCAGCCTCGTCATTGGGGAAGTGACCGCGGGTCTTGATGATCTTGCGCAACTGCATGTTCAGACTCTCAATGGCGTTCGTGGTGTACACGACCCGCCGGATCTCGGGTGGAAACACGAAGAACGGCGTGACGTGCTCCCAGGCGCGCTGCCAGGACTGCACGATAGTCGGGTATTTCGCGCCCCATGGCCCATCAGCAAAGGCCTGCAGAGCCTGCTTCGCTGCCTCTTCGCTGGCAGCTGCGTAGATCGGACGCAGCGCCTGGGCGACAGCCTTGCGGTCCTTCCAGCCAGCGTATTCCAGGCTGTTGCGGATCAGATGCACGATGCAGGTCTGCACCGCCGTCTTCGGGTAAGCTGCGCCGATCGCGTCGGTCAGCCCCTTCAGGCCGTCAACGACCGCAATCAGGATGTCCTGGCAGCCGCGGTTCTTGAGTTCGTTGAACACCTTGAGCCAGAACTTCGCGCCCTCGGTCTGCTCAATCCACAGGCCCAGCACATCGCGCTGGCCGTCCGCCTGAATGCCCAGAGCCAGATACACCGCCTTGTTGCTGACCACACCGTCATCGCGGATCTTGACCCGCAACGCGTCGAAGAAGACCACCGGATACATCGTCTCGAGCGGACGGTTCTGCCAGGCCAGCGTTTCGGCCATCACCTCGTCGGTGACCGAACTGATGAAATCGGGCGACACCTCGGTGCCGTAGCTCTCGGCCAGAAAGGCCTGGATCTCGCGCACGCTCATGCCACGCGCGTACATCGCGATGATGCGCTCGTCAAAGCCGGTGAAGCGGCGCTCGTGTTTGGGGATCAGGATCGGCTCGAAGCTGCCGTCGCGGTCGCGCGGCAACTCGACCCGGACGACGCCACGATCGGTGATGACCGTCTTGCGGCTGGCGCCGTTGCGCTCGTTGGCCTGGCCAGCGGGTTTGGATTCGCCCGGTGGATACCCCAGATGCAGATTCATCTCCGCACCCATCGCGCGTTCGATAATCGCCTTGTTAAACGCCAGCATCAGATCCTGCACCTCGGTCGGCGTCATCGGCCCCTTGACCAGCTCGTCCAGCAGCGCTTTGGGCAGTTCAGGCAGCGGCCCTCGGGCCGCTGCCTGAGACGCCACCGTGCGTTTCTTCTTCATTGGCATATCCATGACTTTTACCTCTCATGATATGCCTCGCCCACAAAATGACGGATAGGTCCGTGTGAGCCGCTTTCTTTTGCCTACTTTTCTTTGCGGCGGCAAAGAAAAGTAGGTGCCGCCCCGCACAGGGGCGACGTGTGAAGTACGCTAACAAAACGCGGATGCCAGCGAAAACACAAGCAAACCAAACCACAAGCAAACCAAACCACAAGCAAACCAAACCACAAGCAAACCAAACCACCCGCGCCGCGAAGACATAAACTCGAACGCCAGTGCCAAGGCAAAAAAAGCCCAAACCGCCGGAGGCAAAAAAAACTAGATCACCCGCTCCCGCATCCACGCCGACCCCACATCAATAACAGTAACAACCACAACGACCATCAACATAACAGCCGCAGTCTGCGAATAATTAAACGACCGAATCGACTCATAAAGCACGACACCGATACCTCCCGCCCCAACCATCCCAACAACCATCGCCGACCGCACATTCGATTCAAACCGATACAACGCATAAGAAATCCACAACGGCAAAACCTGCGGCAGCACCCCATACACGATCTCATCGAGACTGGTAGCCCCCGTAGCGCGCACACCTTCAGCGGGACGCGGATCGATAGCCTCGACGGCTTCGGCGAACAGCTTCGCCAGCACGCCCGTGGTATGCACCCACAAAGCAAGCACGCCAGCAAACGGCCCCAGCCCAACCGCGACGATGAACAGCATCGCAAACACCATCTCGTTGATCGCGCGGCACGCATCCATCAACCGCCGAACCGGCTGCACAACCCACGCCGGCGCCATGTTGTGCGCCGACATCAGCCCAAACGGAATCGCACACACGATCGACAGCGCCGTACCCCACACCGCAACCGCGAGCGTCGCGCCCATTTCGTGCAAATAGGTGCGCCATTCCGTGAAGTCTGGCGGGAAGAAGTCCTTCGCAAACTGCCCCATGTTGCCCGAGTCAGTCAGCAGATCGAGCGGCCGCATGTCGGCGGCATGCCAGGACAAGCCAAGCACGCCGATCACAACGATCCAGCCAAGCAACGAAATCCAGCTGCGCTTGCCCGCCGCCGCGGCCATCGTCTCGCGAGAAGGCTGCGGCGGCACGCTCGAGCGCCCGGCGCTCAGGTCGGCTGCGTTCATTGCTTTTGCGCGTTCAATGCGGACAGCTTCGCGTCGATGGCGGCCATCTGCGTCTTGCGATCCGCATCCGACAGCGACGCATCCGCTTCGATCTTCTGCTTCTGCTCGAACAGCTTGATCTGGCGAATCGGCTGCAACTGCGCATCCGTCGACGGCGCAAACCCGCCGTAGCTGAAGATGTTCGCCATCACGGCCTTTTCACGCGGGTCGGTCTTGGCATAGCTATAAAAGAACTGGCGAAGCTTCTCCTTCGTCGCGTCGGGCAGATCCTTGCGCCACACGAGCGGGTCCGATGGAATCAGCGGCGATTGCCACAGCACCCGCACCTGCGCGAAGCGGTCGGGGTGCTGCTTCTTCAGCGTATCGAGCATCTCGGTGTTGTTCGTCGCGATGTCGATCTTGTTGTTCACGACCGCGAGCAGGTTCGCTTCGTGGCTCGACGGCAGCACCGTCTTGAACGACGTGCGCACGGGCGCGTTGCGCTGCGCAAACAGGTAGTAGCCGGGAACCAGCGTGCCCGACGTCGAGTTCGGGTCGCCGAAGCCCAGCGTCACGTCCTTCGTGTTCTTGAACACGTCGTCGAGCGTCTTGAAGCGGCTGTTCACATTCGTGATCAGCACCGAGTAGTAACCGGCATCGCCGTTCGCGTAGGTCGTCTTGCCGAATACTTCGCCATTCGAACGATCGACGGCTTCGATCGCCGACGCATTGCCGAGATACGCAACCTGCACCTTGTTGAAGCGCATGCCTTCGATGATGCCCGCGTAGTCGGTCGCGAAGAACGCCTTGATGTTCAGACCCGTCTGCTTGTTCATGTCGTCGATGAGCGGCTGCCAGCGCTGCTTGAGCACCGCCGACGAATCGGTCGAGATGATGCCGAGATTCAGGTCTTCAGCGTGGGCGGCGAAGCTCGCGAATGCCGACACAGCGGCAACGCCGGCGAGCAGTGAGCGCAGAAATTTCATGAGTTCTGTTCCAGGTGAGTGAATCGGATACAGCGTGTCTTTCCGGAAATGGGATCAGGCCGAGCGCGCCGCCTTGAGCGGCAGCACGCGCGCGCGAGGCGCGGCGCTCGCGGCACTATCGGCACCATTGGCACCATTGGCGCCATCGGACTGCAGACTGTCGTCGAGCAGTTCGCGCGCGTCGTCGCCATAGAGTTTCTGCAAGAGCGCGGGCGTCAGCGCCGCAGACGGCCCGTCATACACGACCTTGCCGCGCCGCATCGCGATCGTGCGCTGGCAGTACTGCATCGCGATGTCGACCTGATGCAGCGAGACCAGCACCGTCAAACGATGCTCGATGTTCAGCGTGCGCAGCATCTCCATCACGCGGCGCGACGATTCCGGGTCGAGCGATGCAATCGGCTCGTCGGCGAGGATGATGCGCGCCTGCTGCACGAGCGCGCGCGCCAGCGCGGCGCGCTGCTGCTGTCCGCCCGACAGGTTCGAGGCGCGCTCGCGCGCATGCTCGCCGATGCCAACCTCGTTCAATGCCGACATCGACAGCACCCGCTCGCTGCGCGGAAAGCAGCCCGTGAGACGGCGCCACAGCGGCAGGCGCGCGAGCGCGCCGATCAGCACGTTCGCTTCGACCGTCAGCCGGTTCACGAGATTGAACTGCTGAAAAACAAAACCGATATCGCGGCGAATGCTGCGCACTTCACGTACGATGCGGCCGTTCTGCTGGATCGGACGCCCGAGTATCGCAATCTGCGAAGGCTGCGCATCCGATACCGTGAAGCCCGCGATATGCCGCAGCAGCGTCGACTTGCCCGAGCCCGACGCACCGATCAGCGCGACCATTTCGCCCTGCTCGATGCGCAGGTCGATCTCGTCGAGCGCCTTGCGGCCGTTGCCGAATGTCTTGCTCAGGCGTTCGATGCGGATGGCTTCCATGTGTGTCCTGTCGATGACTCCGGTGCGTGCCGGAAGTTGTGGGACATTCTAGAAAGCGTCTGTGACGGTTGAGTGAAGGCGTCGCAACATCTAGACGACTACATCTTTCGTCAATTCGCACGGCAGCGTGCGGCGCGCCGCTGTGCCGGATCGCGCAGTGTGTCATCGATATGACAAACGCAATGACGCGGCCCGCTGTCGTCCGCGCTGTCATTCCCGCTGTCATCCATTGGCAGGCACGAACCGCTATAGTTGGAGACGTCACGCGTGAGCCGTCTCCAACAACCTCACACCATAACCGGCGCAGCCCATGCAGGCTCTGAGCTTTTTGCCCGATACGTTTGCGGAGTACGACGAACTCCAGGCGATTCTCGAGGTCGGCAGCGGCAGCTTCGAGATTCGTTCCATGTGCGAGACGCGGGTGCGCGGCAGGACCTTCGCCGTGCAGACGGCGAGCATTGGCTCGCGCGATCCGCGGGCGCCCGCGATTGGTTTCTTTGGCGGCATACACGGACTCGAGCGGATCGGCACGCAGCTCGTGCTCGACTACATGCGCGCGCTGCTCGGGCGGCTCGAATGGGACGAACTGCTGGTGCGCCAGCTTCAGTCGATCCGCCTGATTTTCGTCCCTATCGTCAACCCGGGCGGAATGTGGGCCGCGACGCGCGCCAATCCGAACGGCGTCGATCTGATGCGCAACGCGCCGCAGGACGCCGAAGAGCGCGTGCCCTGGCTCGCGGGCGGACAGCGCGTCGGCTCGTGGCTGCCGTGGTATCGCGGGCGGCGCGGCGCGCCGATGGAAGCGGAGGCGCAGGCGCTGTTGCGGGTGGTCGCGGACGAACTGGCGGCGCGCCCGCTGTCGTTCGCGCTCGATTGCCATTCGGGCTATGGCTGGAGCGACAGCATCTGGTTCCCTTACGCGAAGACACGTCGCCCGATGCCGCATCTGCCGGAGATGTACGCCTTGAAGACGATGTTCGAGCGCGCGCACCCACACCACGGCTACATGTTCGAGCCGCAAAGCCATCAGTATCTGCTGCACGGCGACCTGTGGGACTGGGCGTACGACCGCGCGCCGCCTCCCAACATCTTTCTGCCGATGACGCTCGAACTGGGCTCGTGGCTATGGATCAAGAAAAACCCCAGGCAGATCTTTTCGCGCCAGGGCATGTTCAACCCGTTGAAAGCGCACCGCACCGCGCGCGTGCTGCGGCGCCACGCGAATCTGCTCGATTTCCTGACGCGTGCCGCCTACGCGTCGCAGCGCTGGCTGCCGCAAGGCAGCCGTCGCGAGCAGTTGCTCGATAGCGCGACGGAACTCTGGTACAAGCCAGGCAAACCATGAGTACGTGGATTCTGCTGCGCGGCCTGACGCGCGAGGCTCGGCACTGGGGCGCATTGCCCGGCACGTTGCGCGCGGCACTGGACGGCGCGAGCCGATGCGCGTCTGCCACGAATGCTGAGCCCACCCGCGTGTTGACCATCGACCTGCCCGGCAACGGCGAATACGCGAGCCTGCGCGCGCCGCTGGATGTCGCCGGGATGGTCGACTTCGTACGCGCGGCGGCGCGCGCCAGCGGCGCGGCGGGACCGTATTGCGTGCTGGCGATGTCGCTGGGCGGCATGGTCGCGACCTGCTGGGCGCAGCGTCATCCCGCCGACATCGCGCGGCTCGTGCTGATCAACACCAGCATGCGCCCGTTCAGCCGCTTCGACGAACGGCTGCGTCCACAAGCGTGGCCGGGGCTGGCCCGCATCGCTTCGCATTGGCGCGACGCGCGTGCCGTGGAGGAGGCAATTCATCGCCTGACCTGCAATCAGCGCGACACGGTCGAGGCCGACCTGAAGGAGTGGGTTGCCATCCGCGACAGCGCACCTGTCAGCCGGGCGAACGCGCTGCGCCAGCTGCTCGCGGCCGCGCGCTTCAGCGCCGCGCGGCAACGGCCGGCGTGCGCGACGCTGGTGTTGTCGTCGCGGGAAGACGGGCTGGTCGATCCCGCGTGCTCAGCGGCGCTGGCCGCCGCGTGGAGCGCCGAACACTGGCGGCACGCATGGGCCGGCCACGATTTGCCGCACGACGATCCCGTATGGACCGTCGAACGCATCGGTGCCTGGCTCGCGCAGCCGGCCGCCGATCCAGAAATCGAAAATGCGCAATCCGATTTAACCGATGAATAGCCGATAATTAAATATCTCATTAAGTTTCAGATGTGGTGAAAATACGCGCTGCTGATGCGCTGCATTAGTGCAATGCAATATCGCCGCATTGCCTTTAGCGACAATGTTATGCGCCGGATTATTTTAGTGGACATGCAGTCGTATTAATGGCAAATTGATGCTTCGCGCCATTAACGTGTGATAATTGATTGGGGTTCGGTGCATTTAGGCACATACTGAAATTGTAAAATAATTCCGCCTGCGGCTGGAGGGTGCGGAAAAACTTGCAGAAAGAGGCTGCATGCGGCTTGCGGCGTCGTAAACGATACGTTTTTTTACGCCACCAATGCGCCGCGTTTCGCCATCGCCAATCTGGCGCAAAGCCATGGTGCGCAAGGCCACTAACGGCCTTTATCGAAAAATAGTGGGGGTTCCGGGGTAGATTATCCTGGTACTCAAGAATCGCGCCCGTCAAAAAAGAAACGTTTTTAAAATCTCGTGTTTTCCCTTAGTAAATTCTGCTAATCGTTTGAATTAAAAGCAATTGCAAAAACCCTCGTTTTCTAAGGCCGGCGCAATGCCGGTTTATGCGTTTCAAACGCGAAACATAAAACGTAGGTAATTACCCGCAGCTTTCCATCCCGCATCACGGGAAATCCAAAATTTCTTTATATTTCAATGCCTTACATGCATGGCATCGCCTATGCGACACGGCGAGCCGGATTGGCGCAGTCTGCCAAGCCGCCCCCCATCTCCTCCAGGAGGATTCCATGCGCAAAACTCTATTGGCGTCCGCAGCAGTCATCGCCTTGGGCTGCAGCGGTTACGCAATGGCAAACCCATGCAGTGATAGCGATTCATCCTGCAACCAGAAGTCATACAGCGGGAGCAACACATCGACAAACTCGGCGACATCCGCCCAAACCAGCACCACGGGCAACAACGCAAATGAAATTACGACGGGTGCGAGGGTCGCGCAGGATTCGTTCAACAGCACCAAGATCGTTGCAGCGAGCCGTCTGTCCGGGTCTGTATCGGGCGTAAGCGTCTATGGCATTGGCAACCATGCCTATAACGACGGCAATGCGAACGGCGGACGCGGCGGCAGCGGCGCGAAGGGCATTGGCGGCAAGGGTGGCAGCGCATTGGCGATCGGCGGAGACGGCGGCTACGGCGGCAATGGCGGCAAGGCCATCGCTGGCGACGGCGGCAACTCGAAGGCATCGGGCGGCGATGGCGGCAACTCGAAGGCCTACGCCGGCGACGGCGGCAATGCCAGGGCGTCCGGCGGCAAGGGCTCCGGCAGTGGCGGCGACGCATGGGCCAAGGGCGGCAGCTCGTACGCTGGATCGGCAGCGGCAGGCGGCGACGGACGTGGCTCCGGCAAGGGCGCAGGTCTCGCACTCGGTGCGGGCGCTGGACTTGCGGGCAGCGGCGACGTGCACTCGAAGGCCAATGGCGGCGGCGGCAGCGCCTCCTCGGCGAGCGGTGCTGCGACCGCCACGGGTACGGGCACGGCAACGGCGAGCGGCTCGGGCACGGGTACGGGTAGCGGCGGCGCAGGCACGTCTGGCGCAACAACGGCTACGGCTGGAACGGGCACCGCTACGGGCGGCGCAGGCACAGGCTCGGGCGGCGCAGCGACGTCGACGGCAGGTGCGGGCGGCGCAGCGACGGCCACGGCAGGCGCAGGCGGCGCGGCAGGCTCGACGGCCGGTAACGGCGGCAATGCGACGGGCGGCGCAGGCGGTGCAGCTGGCGCGGGCGCAGCAGCCACGGCGACGGCAGCAGCCGGCGGCGCGGGCACGGGCGGCTCAGGCGGTGCTGGCGGCGCGGGCGGCTCGATCGGCGTCGGCACGGGTGACTTCAGCATGGCCAACACCATGACGAGCGTCGCTCAGTCGGCGGCCGGCATCCTGGTCGCGAACCAGAACAGCGGCATGGCTTCGCTGGTGCAGCAGGCCGTCACCGTTCAGGCAAACCTGAGCGTGGGCCGCTAATCCAATAGGAGGCTTTCATGCGTAAGACACTTTTGGCATCAGCTGCCATCGTCGCGCTGGGCTTTAGCGGCTATGCGATGGCCAACCCCTGCGCGAATGGCGACTACTCGTGCAACCAGAAGTCGGGCAGCGGCGATAACTCCCTGTCGAACACGGCGTCGTCGACCCAGGGCAGCACGACGGGCAACAACGTCAACGAAGTGACGGGACACTCGAAGGTCTCGCAGGACTCGTGGAACAACACGAAGACTGTGGCCGTCAGCAAGCTTGACGGCACCGTGAGCCATGTCAGGGTCACTGGCATCGGCAACGTCGCGACCAACTACGGCAACGTCAATGGCGGCAAGGGCGGAGACGGCGCCAGGGGCATCGGCGGCAAAGGCGGAAGCGCTGGCGCTGGCGGCGGCTATGGCGGCGACGGTGGCAACGGCGGTCGCGCCATTGCCGGCGACGGCGGCTGGTCGAAGGCTTCGGGCGGCGACGGCGGCTACGCGAAAGCGTCGGGCGGCGATGGCGGCTGGTCGAAGGCATCCGGCGGCAAGGGCTACGGCAGCGGCGGCGACGCTGGCGCGAAGGGCGGCAGTGCAGGAGCAGGCACGCTTGCCTATGGCGGCAACGGCAGCGGCAAGGGCGCGGCACTGGGCGCTGGTGCGGGTCTCGGCCTTGGCGCAGCCGGCAGCGGCGATCTGTCCTCACGTGCGGGCGGCGGCGGCGGCATGGCCACCTCGAACAGCGGCGCAGCGTCGGGTTCGGGCAGCGGCTCGGGCAGCGGCACGGCAACCGCTTCGGGCAGCGGCACGGGCGGCGCAGCCACGGCAGGCGCGGCGACCGCGACGGGCGGCGCAGCGACGGCATCGGGCGGGGCAGGCACGGGCACGGGCGGCGCGGCGACGTCGACGGCAGGTGCAGGCGGCGCGGGCACCTCGTCAGCGGGTGACGGCGGCGCAGCGACGTCGACGGCTGGCAACGGCGGCGCAGCAACAGGCGGTGCGGGTGCAGCAGGCGGTGCAGGCGGTGCGGCGACGGCTTCGGCCGGAGCCGGCGCAGCAGGCACAGGCGGCTCAGGCGGTGCAGGCGGCGCTGGCGGAACCGTCACGATGACGACGGGCTCATTCGACATGTCGAACAACATGGCGAGCGCGGCTCAGTCGGCAGCTGGCGTGATGGTGCTGAACCAGAACAGCGGTATGGCGTCGCTCGTACAGCAGGCTGTCACCGTGCAGGCAAACCTGGCTGTCGGCCGCTAACTGAAGGGAAGGACAGTTAGCGTCGACAAGTCGTTGTGTGATGTGCCGTGGGGCGTTCGCGCTCCACGGCTCCTGTTCCATCGTTCCGGCGCACGGGGTAGCGGCGCCGGGCGAAGGTCGCACAAATCGCACTTCGCCGGACGCTGCCGCGCGCGCCGCAAGGCCGTTGCAGCACGGATCGGCGAAGCACCAGGAGACAACCATGCAGGCGTTCAAACGCATTGCGAAGGTGGTACTGCCTGTCGTCATCGGACTGCCTTGCTTTGCAGCCTATGTTGTTGCCGGCGAACTGCGTTCTCCCGTGCAAGCGGATACGTCGATCGTCCCCGTTGTGTCAGCCGCTCAGGACGCGAGTGCGCTGAAGGCCCGCACAGCTGCTGCATCCCCTGCACCGGCGCCCGCCGCCGACGCGACCTTCGGTGTCGCGATGTCGGCCGAGCAACTCGATGCGCATCGCGGCGGCGAAGCCGTCTTCAACGACATGAACCTGCGCGGCACGGTCGCGAACAATACCGCGCGCAACGTGGACACCGGGTCGAACGTGATCGCGGGCGGCTCGTTCTCGAACGCGAGCGGCTTGCCTACCGTGATACAGAACACGGGCGCGAACGTGCTGATCCAGAACGCGACGATCGTCAATGTGCGCTTCGGGGAATGAGCGATGAAACTTCATGGAGTCCTTCATGGAGGTCTTCAGGGAGCCGCGTGGCTGCTCGCGTGCGCGTTGACGGCGGCAAGCCCGGCGCGCGCCGACCCGATCACGATCTACGAACCGTCGGGCGCCGGTTACGCGATGCACGTGACGAGCCTGAAAGAGGCTCGCTTCAAGCGCACCATCAAGCAGCAGTTCGACTTCAGTTGCGGGTCTGCTGCCGTGGCGACGCTGCTCACGTTTCAATACAACTATCCGGTGAGCGAGCAGACCGCGTTCCAGGAGATGTTCGAGAACGGCGACCAAACGAAGATCCGCACCGAGGGCTTCTCGCTGCTCGACATCAAGCGCTTTCTCGAGCGGCGCGGGTTCATCGCGGACGGTTATGAGCTGCCGCTGCAAAAGCTCGTCGAAACGAACACGCCCGCAATCGTGCTGATCAGCGAAAGCGGCTATCACCATTTTGTCGTGGTGAAAGGGTTGAAGAACGACCGCGTGCTGATCGGCGATCCCGCAACGGGCACGCGTCCCGTGCCGTTGAAGAGCTTTGAGGCGAAATGGGAAGACCAGGTCCTGTTCGTCATCCATAACAAACCTGGCGTCGGGGTCTTCAACGATCCCGTCGACTGGCGAGTCGCGCCGCCCGCGCCGCTCTATACGGGCGTCAATCGCGATGGTCTGTTCTTCACCGTCATGCCGAAGCACGGCGCGAGTGACTTCTGAGGGCCATCATGAGAACCGAGACCCGAAAACTCGCCGGCATTGCCACGATGGTGTGTGGTTCGATGGTGACGTTCGGCGCGCATGCGTTCGAACAGGGCGCGCCTGCTGCGGCGGCCGTTGCGCCCGACCTCGCGGGCGGAGCCGTCGAGCCGCTGGTATTGCGCGACGCCGCGCCTTCGGCCGATGCGGCGGATGCCATTACGCAGGCAGTCGTCGATGCATTGTCCGCGCAAAAGCCGCGCGCGTTTTCCGAGGACGGCGACGCCGACGGCATGCGTCATGTGCCCGTGTCGTACGCGGCGCCAATTGCCGTCGCGACGCCGCGGCGGGAAGACGCGGTCGAAGCGGACAACGCGGCGAAGCAGGACGCGAATGACGAAGCGAGTCGCGCAACGAACGAAGCCGTCATCGACGAAGCGCTATATGCGGTCGATGCTACGTCGACGCCTGGTTCGTCGTCGTCTCCGCAAGAAAACGACGTGCTGGCACAGCGCGATGCGGTTGAACACCAGGATGCGGCCGAAGTCAATACAGCCGCGGCGCTTGCCGCGCAGATAACGCCCATGGCGCACATAGCGCCAGCACTCGCGCAGGAAGCCGAAGCGCCCGTCCAACCGCTTCCGGTGTCGTATGCGGCACCGATCGCGGTTGCCGCGCGCAAAGGTGACAACAATGAAAAGGCCGAAAAGACCGAAGCACCGCGCGCACGACAAGTAGAAGATCACGCGCAAGCGCAGCCGCCGCGTCATGAACAACTGACTCTCGATGCAACGCCGACACCGCCCCCCGTGTCGCCCGCGCATGAAGCGCCAGTTGCGAATGAGCGTGTAATCGGCAAGGCGCCCGTTTCCTATGCGCGTCCGATCGCCGTGCCTGTCGCGCAGACGGCGAGGAGCGTGCAGAACGATTCGACGGCTTCGATGAATACATCGATGCAAACAGCCGGGCAACCGCAGATCAAGGAACGCGCCGCGCTGCCCGCGCAGGCACAGGTCAAGGCGCCGCTTTCCTATGCGGCGCCGATTGCCGTGCCTCGAGCGTCGCGCGACGACACGCCCCCCGAGCGCGGTCACGAAGCCAAGGCACGAGCGGACACAGAAGATCCGAACTGGTCGTCGAAAACGACAGTCGCCATCAGCGAAGAAAAACTCGACTCGATGCGCGGCGGCTTCGATGTGGCCAATGGCCTGAAAGTCTCGTTCGGCGTATCGAGGATGGCAGTCGTGAACGGCAATCTCGTCACGCAGACCAGCTTCAATATTCCGGACCTGAGCAACATGACGACGCAACAGGCGCAGGCGCTCGCTTCGGCGAACATCGGGTCGCTGCTGCAAAACGGCGGCGGCAATATCGCGCAGCAGGGGGCCGTGCAGGGCCTGTCGGGCGCGGTGATCCAGAACACGCTCAGCAACCAGAACATTCAGACGCTGACGACGATCAATGCATCGGTGAATTCGTTGGGTTTGTTCAAGAGCATGAATCTGGGTGCGACCTTGAACAACGCATTGATGAATTCGGTAAGGCCCAGATAGAAGCCTGAATGAAGAAGCTCGCGACGCTGGGGAGGCGTCGCGAGCTTTTGTTTCGATAGAGGCGTGATGGGCGAACCGGCCTAGAACTGGATCGGCATGCGGAACGTCAGCGTGAGGTCCGGCGTGTCGCGCGTGAGGCCGGCGCCGAGCGAGAAGTTGAGCGTCGTCTTTGGCGTGAGGCGGTACGAGTAGCCGACCAGCAGCGTGCCGAGTATCACGCGCACCGAACCGGGAACGGTCGATCCGTTCTGCTTGGTCGGCAGCACGATGCTCTGGTCATAGCCGATACTGAACGAAGCCTTTTCGTTCAGCGCGAGACCCATGCCGACATTGAAGCCATAGATATCGCCCGGCTGGATCTTGCCGACGAAATCGGTCTCGCCGTTCAGGATGTGCAGGCTCAGATCGCTGCGGGCAAAGCTGTGCAAGTAGCTGAAGTTGCCGAAGAACACGACCGGGTCGCTCGGGAACAGCCACGTGAGACCAGGCTGGATCGCATAGAAACCCGTACCCGTGGGCTGTTCGAGCGGCAGGCCGGTGCCCGTCGTATTGCCGATGCAGCGCGTCACGCAATCGGTCACGACGTCGAACGGACTCTTGCCCGTGGCCGTCTTGAAGCGCAGCCAGCCGATGTAATAGAACTTGTCCGGGCCGCCTTCGTTCAACTGGTAGCGCAACGTCATTTCAACGTCGCCGATGCCGTGGCCGCTGCTATTGAAGACGTTGTCCTGCGCCGAGCCCGTGAAGATCTCGCGGCTGACGGTGTCGTTGGTCGAATAGACATACGGCACGCGCACTTCGACTTCCATCCGGTTCGTAATGCCGTAACGCGCGGCCACGCCGGCCGTGAGTACGTTCGACTTGATCTCGCGCACGTCGATCAGGCCGATCAGCAAGGCGGGAATGATCGTGTACCCAACCAGCGCGACACGGTCCGACGACGAATAGCCGAACTGGAACGACGGCTCGAGCACGAACTTGTTCTTCGGCGTGAGCACGCCGGGCTGATCGAAGATCGGCGCGACGGCGGGTGGTGCGGTGTCGGGGATGGGTGCCTGGCCGACGGGCTGGACCGGTTGCTCGCCGCCTGCGTTTTGCGCCATGTTGATCACGGGCGCGGGTGCCGCGCCCGTTGCGGCGCCCGCTGTTGCGCCCGTTGCGGCGCCTGCCGTTGAGGCGTCGGCGGCATTGGGCGCTGCCTCTGCATTGCCGCCAGCCGGCGTGCTCTGCGCAATGCCCGTGGCGGGCGCCGCACCCGAGCCCGGTTGGCCCGTGCCGCGCGTCACCTCGAGCATGCGTGAATCGAGTGCCTTGCTCAACTGCTGGAATTGCGCTTCTTCTTCAGCGATTTTGCGTTTTAGTGCATCGAGTTCCTTGATACGGTTGTTCAGTTCCTGGCGAAGGGTTGCGATATTTTCTTGTGCGGTTTGATCTTGAAGCGATTGCGCATGGGCTTCAACGTAAAAGAGAAGCATGGTTGCGTAACTGATCGTCCGCACATGTCGAAATGGCTCGCGCTTCATGGGTCTGTTCTCCATGTCAGGCTTGCAGGTTCTACCCCGGTACACCTCGACAACAGGCCAGCGGCATCGACACGTCGAGTCGTTGTGCTGGGCATGAAGCAACCCCTTCGTATGACCGCTTTGCGCGACTCAAGAGCGTCTCCATGCTGGCGAATGGCATCGGTATTGGAACCGTGATTCGCTATTGGTATCTATTTCCAACCTGTATTCATGCATCCGCAATAACGCCTTTAAAGAAATGACCGTCTATTGCTTTATTGCGGACCATAAAAGCCTAACGCATCAGTGCTACATAAGCTAATAAGAAGAACCCTGGCCTGTGATGGTTAGCCAACAGAGCGGAGCATTTTTCATCGGGCATCGAAGCGCCCGATCCGCTATCCATAGCTTCAATCGACACGCTTATGTCACAGCCGCGAGCAAGCATGCGCGATGTGCGCATGCACAATCCGTTTCGGCTCAACGGGTGCATAATGCGCTTCAGTCTATGCACTCGATTGTCGCCCGTCGCGGAGGACGTCATGCAAGCGAAGAACGAAGAAGCCGTTGCCCATCTGCTCAACGATGTCGTCGAATTCGCGCGAGGACGATTGCCCGAGCCCGCTTTCGCAGCTGTCGAGCCATTCCTGCGTCACTACTACGACTTCGCCGATGCCGACGATCTGCAAAGCCGCGGCATCGCCGATCTCTACGGCGCCGCGATGGCGCATTGGCAAACGGCGCAACGCTTCGTGCCGGGCAGCGAACGTTTGCGCGTCTACAACCCGATTCTCGAACAGCACGGCTGGCACTCGGATCACACCGTCATCGAGATCGTCAATGACGACATGCCGTTTCTGGTGGACTCGGTTTCAATGGCCGTCAATCGTCTCGGTCTGTCGCTGCATTCCGTGTTGCACCCCGTATTCCGCATATGGCGCGGCAAGGACGGCGGCATCGAACGTATCGCGCCCGGCGGTGCGTCGAGCGACGACGGCCATTCGCAACTCGCGTCGTTCATTCATTTCGAAGTGGACCGCTGCGGCGATGCCGCGAAGCTCGACGCCTTACGCAACGAGATCGCGAAGGTATTGGGCGATGTGCGCGCCGCCGTCGAAGACTGGCCGAAGATCGTCGACATAGCGCGCACGACGATCCGCGACATGGCTGCGCGCGAGACGAGCCCGGAGGGCGTCGAAGCGCGCGCGTTCGTCGAATGGATGGTCGCGGACCACTTCACGTTTCTCGGACAGCGCGATTACGAACTCGTCACGCATGACGGCCAATACGGCTTGCGTGGCGTGCCGGGCTCGGGCCTCGGCATCCTGCGCGAATCGATGCGGCCTCAGGGCACCTCTGAAGTGACACCGTTGCCGGCCGCCGCTGCCGATATCATCGCGGGCGCGACGCCTATCTTTCTGACCAAGGCCAATTCGCGCGCGACGGTGCATCGGCCCGGCTACCTCGACTATGTCGGCGTGAAGCTGGTCGGCCCGGACGGCAAGATCAACGGCGAGCGGCGCTTTATCGGGCTGTATACGTCGACGGCTTATACGACATCGGCGACGGAGATTCCCATCGTGCGCCGCAAATGCGCGAACATCGTGCGGCGTGCGGGCTTTCTGCCGAAGGGGCATCTCGGCAAATCGCTGGTGACGGTACTGGAAACGTATCCACGCGATGAACTCTTCCAGGCCGACGAGAGCGAGCTTTACGAAACGGCGATGGGCGTGCTGCGCTTGCAGGAGCATCAGCGCACGCGGATGTTCGTGCGGCGCGACCGCTTCGACCGCTTCGTATCGTGCCTCGCATTCGTCCCGCGCGATAAGTACAACACCGACTTGCGCCGGCGGATCGCCAGGCTGCTGATGAGCGCGTTCAACGGCACGAACGTCGAGTTCACGCCGCTCCTGTCCGAGTCGACGCTCGCGCGCATTCATTTCGTGGTGCATGCGGAGCCGGGCGCGATGGCGGACGTCGATACGCGCGAACTCGAACAGCGTCTCATCCAGGTGTCGCGCCGCTGGCAGGACGATCTTGCCGATGCATTGCTCGACGCGTTCGGCGAAGAGCAGGGCAACCGCCTGTTGCAGCACTATGCGGATTCGTTTCCGGCCGGCTATCGCGACGACTATCCGGCGCGCACGGCGGTGCGCGATATCGAGCTGATCGAGCGCGTGCAGGGCACCGAGCAGATCGCGATGAACCTGTACCGGCCCATCGAAGCGGGGCCGCGCGCGTTCCGCTTCAAGGTGTATCGCGTTGGGGAGCCGATCGCGCTGTCGCGCAGCCTGCCGATGCTCGAACATCTGGGCGTGCGCGTCGACGAAGAGCGGCCTTACCTGATCGAGGCGCCGGGTGCCGCGCCCGCATGGATTCACGACTTCGGCCTCGAACTGGCCGACGACACCGAGTTCGACATCGAGCGCGTGAAAGGCCTGTTCGAAGATGCATTCGAGCGCGTCTGGACGGGCGATATCGAAGACGACAATTTCAATCGCCTCGTGCTGCGCGCGCAACTGAGCGCACGCGAGGTGATCATCTTGCGGGCCTACGCGAAGTATCTGCGGCAAGTGGGCTCGACGTTCAGCGACGCGTATATCGAGCGTGCATTGACGGGCAATCCCGCCATCGCGCGCATGCTGGTCGAACTGTTCATCGCGCGGTCCGATCCGGCGCCCGCCACGACACGCGAGACGCGTGTCGAGCGGCTGCTGAAGACGATCGAAGGCGCACTCGACGAAGTGCCGAATCTCGACGAGGACCGCATCCTGCGGCAGTTCCTCGGCGTGATCAACGCGACGCAGCGCACCAACTACTACCGGCGCGACGAGGGCGGCAAGCCGAAGCCTTATCTGTCGTTCAAGTTCGATCCCGCGAAAGTGCCGGGCCTGCCCGAGCCGAAACCGATGTTCGAAATATGGGTGTATTCGCCGCGGGTCGAAGGCGTGCATCTGCGCGGCGGGCGTGTTGCGCGCGGCGGCTTGCGCTGGTCCGATCGTCGCGAGGATTTCCGCACGGAAGTGCTCGGTCTCATGAAGGCGCAGATGGTGAAGAACGTCGTGATCGTGCCGGTGGGATCGAAGGGCGGCTTCGTCGTGAAGAATCCGCCGCCGCCGACCGATCGCGAATCCTGGATGCGCGAGGGCGTCGCGTGCTACCAGACGTTCCTGCGCGGGCTGCTCGATCTCACCGATAACCGCGTGGGCGGCCAGATCGTGCCGCCGCCCGACGTCGTGCGGCACGATCCCGACGACCCCTATCTCGTCGTTGCTGCCGACAAGGGCACGGCCACGTTCTCCGACTACGCGAACGCGATCTCGCGGGAATACGGTTTCTGGCTCGACGACGCATTCGCATCGGGCGGCTCGGTCGGCTACGACCACAAGAAAATGGGCATCACCGCGCGCGGCGCGTGGGAGTCGGTGAAGCGCCACTTCCGCGAAATGGGTGTCGACACGCAAACCATGGACTTCACCGTGGTCGGCGTCGGCGACATGTCGGGCGACGTGTTCGGCAACGGCATGCTGCTGTCGCAGCATATCCGCCTGATCGCTGCGTTCGATCACCGGCATGTGTTCCTCGATCCGAATCCCGATCCCGCGACGAGCTTCGCCGAACGTCAACGGCTCTTCAATCTGGACCGTTCGAGCTGGGCCGATTACGATCCCGCGCTGATCTCGCAAGGCGGCGGCGTGTTTGCGCGCACTGCGAAGACGATTCCGCTTTCGCAGGCCGTGCAATCGATGCTCGGCATCACGGCTGCCGCGCTCGCGCCGTCTGAACTGGTGCGCGCGATCCTTCAGGCGCCCGTCGATCTGCTGTACAACGGCGGCATCGGCACCTATGTGAAGGCGAGCCGCGAAACGCATGCGCAGGTCGGCGACAAGGCCAACGACGCGGTGCGCGTGAACGGCTGCGATCTGCGTTGCAAGGTGGTCGCGGAAGGCGGCAATCTGGGCCTCACGCAACTCGGGCGCATCGAGTTCGCGCAACGCGGCGGCCGCCTGAATACGGATGCAATCGACAATTCCGCGGGCGTCGACTGCTCCGACCACGAAGTGAACATCAAGATTCTGCTCGGCCTCGTGGTCGCGGATGGCGAGATGACGGACAAGCAGCGCAATGCATTGCTCGCGGAGATGACGGAGGAAGTGGGCCTGCTCGTGTTGCAGGACAACTACTATCAAACGCAGGCGTTGTCGATTGGAGGCCGCTATGCGGCCGAACTGTTCGACGCCGAAATGCGGCTGATGCGCTATCTCGAACGCGCGGGCCGTTTGAATCGCGTGATCGAGTTTTTGCCGTCCGAAGACGAGATCAACGAACGTCTCGCCGCCAGACAGGGTTTGACTTCGCCCGAACGCGCGGTGCTGCTCGCGTACAGCAAGATGTGGCTCTACGATGCACTGCTCGAAACCGACGTGCCGGAAGATCCGCTGGTGGCGGGCATGCTGACCGAGTACTTCCCGAAGCCGCTGCGCCAGCGTTTCAGCGAGCCGATGCATCGCCATCCGCTGCGCCGCGAGATTCTGGCGACGCATCTGACCAACGCGCTGGTGAATCGCGTCGGCTGTGCGTTCGTGCACCGGATGATGGAAGAGACCGACGGCAAGCCGGGCGATATCGTGCGTGCGTGCATGATTGCGCGCGACGTGTTCGATCTGAACGAGGTGTGGCGCAATATCGACGCGCTCGACAACCGCGTCGCCGACGATGTGCAGGCGCGCATGTTCGTCGAGATCACGAAACTGCTGGAGCGCGCTGCGTTGTGGTTCTTGCGGCACCTGCAGTCGGGCGAAGTGAAGGACGGCGGCGTGACGGAACTGATTGCGCGCTGTCGCGACGCGGCGCAACGGCTCGCACCGCAATTGCCGATGCTGTTGCCCGGCGCGGAACTCGAAGCCTTGTCCGAGCGGCAGCGGGTGCTCGTCGATGCAGGCGTGGACAGCGAACTGGCGGTGCGCGTCGCGAGCGGCGACATACCGGCTGCGCTGCTCGATATCGCGGAAGTGTCGGCGACCACCGGGCGCGGGCTCGAACTCGTCGCGGGCGTGTACTTCGCGTTGGGCACGCAGTTGAATTACGGGTGGATCGGCGAGCGCGCCGAGGCGCTGCCCACCTCGACGCATTGGGACGTGATGGCGCGGGCCGCCGCGCTCGCCGAGCTTGCACGACTCAAGCGCGTGCTGACGACGAGCGCGCTCACGGAAGCGCCCGAGGCGACGACCGCGGAAGGGGTAGTCGATGCGTGGCGCGCAAAACGCGAGAACGCGCTCGCGCGCTATGCGCAACTGCTGACGGACTTGCGCGCGGCGGGCGGCGCGAGCCTGTCGATGCTGCTCGTGATCGTGCGGGAGATGGCGACACTCGAACGCCGCTAACCAGGCACGGCTGTCTTCGACGCAACGCGCCGTCGTCACACACAGACGACGGCGCGTTTCTCTTTGCGCGACCGGTTGGACAGCGCTTTCGCGGATTGCCGGATAATAGCCGTTATCGATCCTCCGACACTTCATCATCATGACCGAATCCGCTGTCAGTTCCAACGTGCCCCGACTCACCAGCCTGTCTCATGGCGGCGGCTGCGGCTGCAAGATCGCGCCGGGCGTGCTGTCCGATCTTTTGAAGCGCAGCGTGCCGATGCCGTTGTTTCCGGACCTGCTGGTCGGCACCGAAACCTCGGATGACGCCGCCGTGTATCGCCTGAACGACGAACAGGCGATCATCGCGACCACCGACTTCTTCATGCCGATCGTCGACGATCCTTACGACTTCGGCCGCATCGCCGCGACCAACGCGCTGTCCGATGTCTATGCAATGGGCGGCAAGCCGATCCTCGCGCTCGCGCTGGTCGGCATGCCGATCAACGTGTTGCCGCACGATGTGATCGCGGCCGTGCTGCGCGGTGGCGAGGATGTCTGCGCACAGGCGGGCATTCCTGTCGCGGGCGGCCACTCGATCGACTCCGTCGAGCCGATCTACGGACTTGCCGCGCTCGGTGTCGTGCATCCGCAGCGCGTGAAGCGCAACGCGTCCGCGCAAGCCGGCGACGTGCTCGTGCTCGGCAAGCCGCTCGGCGTCGGCGTGCTGTCGGCGGCGCTCAAGAAGAATCAGCTCGACGCGGCAGGCTATGCCGCGATGATCGCGGCCACCACGAAGCTCAACCGCCCGGGCACCGACCTGGCTGCACTCGAAGGCGTGCATGCGATGACGGACGTGACGGGCTTCGGCCTGCTTGGTCATACGCTGGAACTCGCACGCGGCGCGCAACTGACTGCGCGTGTGCGCTACGCGGATCTGCCGTGGATCGCAGGCGCCGAAGCGTTTGCGGCGGCGGGCGTCATCACGGGCGCGTCGGGCCGCAACTGGGCTTCGTATGGCGACGACATACGTCTCGCGGAGTCGTTGCCCGACACGGCACGCGCGTTGCTGACCGATCCGCAGACATCGGGCGGCCTGCTGGTGTCGTGCGCGCCCAATGCCGTCGACGAGGTGCTCGCGATCTTCCGCGCGGACGGATTTGATCGCGCAGTGGTGATCGGTGAATTGCACGGAGGCGCGCCGCGTGTCGAAGTCGTTTGATTCTTTCCCACCTCAATTGCGTCAAGAGAAAATTGAAGAGCCTATGAAAGAAGAATCACCGAAGGCCATTTTTTACGCGCTGGCGGCGAACCTCGGCATAGCAGTTTGCAAGTTCGCGGCCGCTGCATTCACGGGTTCCGGCTCGATGTTCGCCGAGGCGATTCACTCGACGGCCGATTGCGGCAACCAGGTTTTGCTGCTGTTCGGCCTCAAGCAGGCGCGCCGTCCCGCGAGCCCGTTGCATCCGCTCGGCGCGGGGCGGGTCATCTATTTCTATTCGCTGATTGTGGCGCTGCTGCTGTTCTTTGTCGGTGGCGTGTTTTCCGTTTATGAGGGCGTGCATCGTCTGATGGCGCATGAGCCGTTGTCGCATGCGTATATCGCGCTAGGCGTGCTGGGTGTTTCGGTGGTGCTCGAAACCTTTTCGCTGATGGGTGCGATCCGCGAAATCCGCAAGACCAACCCGGACAAGTCGATGTGGCGATGGTTTCGCGAAACACGCGAATCGGAATTGCTCGTCGTCACGGGCGAAGACGTGGCCGCGCTGCTCGGCCTTGCGATTGCCTTTGTCGCGGTGCTGATGACGATGATCACAGGCAATCCCGAGTTTGACGCGTGGGGTTCCATCGGCGTAGGTGTGTTGCTGATGGTGATTGCGTCGATGGTCGGGCGGGAAGTCAAATCGATGATCATCGGCGAATCCGCGAGCCCGGAAGTGCGGCGTGCAATCGAAGCGCATTTGCGCACGCGCAAGGAGATACGCAGCATCATCAATTTGATCACACTGCAGTGGGGCCGTCATGTGGTCGTTGCCGTGCAGGCCGAGATGATCGACTACGACAGCGGCCGCGCAATGGTCGATGCGATCAATATCGTCGAAGCCGATTTGCAGGCAAAATTTCCGCAAGTGCGGTGGGTGTTTTTCGAGCCGGATGTGCCGCGAGTGAGAACCGAGGCGTCCCTCGATTAAACCTCGATATATGATTCACGGCCCGCGAATGATGCACTCGATGCAACGTTCGCGGGCCTTTTCGTTTTCTGACGCACTTTTCGTAGTGCAGTTCTTTTTCGATTTATGCGTATCGGCTATTCGAAATGACAAGTGGAATTAGCTAATGGAAAACAATTCGACGCCGCCTATACTTAGCTCCGCCCTGTTACGCGAGGGCATGCATTCCATTCCCAATCCTTTAACGAGCTTAAAGAAAGGACTTGTCATGGTAACTCGCACGGTAGGCGCATTGACGGCTCTGGCACTGGCCGCATGCACGGCAGTCTCGCCATTGGCGAATGCGCAGGACGACGGCTTTGCGCAAGGCTACGGCGAATCGCACGGCCGCCCCGTCAAGGTGATGATTATTTCGATGTTCGGACCGGAAGGGCAGGTATGGCTCGATAAACTCGGGCCGTGGCAGGACATTCCCGTTGCGGGGCTTTCGCCGGACTATCCGGCTATTCATTGCAACCGGCAGGACATCTGCGTGATGACGACGGGTATGGGCCACACGAATGCCGCCGCGTCGACCATGGCGCTCGCATTCTCGTCGCGTTTCGACTTGCGCCATACGTACTTCATGGTGGCGGGCATTGCGGGCATCGATCCGATTCAAGGTACGGTCGGCTCCGCTGCGTGGGCCAGGTATCTTGTCGATTTCGGCATTCAATGGGAAATCGACGGACGCGAAATTCCGCCGGGCTGGAACACCGGCTATCTCGGCATCAATACGAAAAGCCCTTCGGAGAAGCCGCCGCTCGATTACCGCACGGAAGTGTTTCAACTGAATCCACGCCTCGCCGAAACGGCTTTTGCGTTATCGCGCAATGTCGTGCTATCTGACAACGCGCAGGCGCAAGCGGCGCGTGCCAAATACAGCTATGCGCCCGCCAATCGTGCGCCGACCGTCATTCAGTGCGACACGCTGGCGGGCGACACGTGGTGGTCCGGTACGAAGCTGGGCGAACGCGCGCGCGACTGGACCAAGATTCTCACGGACGGCAAGGGCGTCTACTGCACGACGCAGCAGGAAGACAATTCAACGTATGAAGCGTTGAAGCGCGCAGCAAGCGTGCATCGCGTCGATTTGAATCGCGTGGCGGTATTGCGCGCGGGTTCGGATTTCGACCGGCCTTATGATGGACAGACGAGCGCCGACAACCTGCTCAACTATGCCGCGCAAGGTGGCTTCACTATCGCGCTGGAGAACCTGTACCGCGCGGGCAATCCACTCGTTCAGGACATCGTTTCGCATTGGGGTGAATGGCGCAACGGCGTGCCGCAACGCTGATCGCGCAGCGCAGAACGTTAGATCCGCACCAATGCAAAGCGCTCAATCGCTTTCATGCGATTGAGCGCAGCACACACACTTCACTTTCTTTTAGCGCACGTTTAGTGCGAGCGATAGGGCGTCCAGACGGGGATGTCCGAGGCCCAGTCATCGAGTTCCGATGGGCTCATGTTCGACTCCTGCTACTCAAAATTAAATGACGATTACTGGCCGCGCGCGAGGCGCACGCTGTGGTCGCTTTGCACTTCGAGGCGCTCGGCTTGCGTGCGGCCAATCAGGCCCTGTTCGGGGTACGAGGTCTTGTTCAACGAAGGCAGCGTGCCGTCGCGATACGCGTCGTTCACTTCCGCGCGCACTTCTGCACGCGACTTCGGTGCCGATGCGTCAGCGGAGCGTTGCCACCATTGATCGTTATACGATCCTGCGCGGCCGATGCCACCGCCGCCGCCGGCAAATGCCGGTGCGCTGACGAGCAGCGAGAGAGCAAGACCTGCCAGCAGATTGCGTTTCATGATTCACTCCTATCGTCTAATTCATTTGCTTCGCCGATCTGGTCCGGCGTTGCGACAGGGTGAAATGTAGGCTTTGACGCGCGGGCGATAAACCCGGCTTTCATGAAATGAATTGTCGCAATTTCAGAACAATCGCGGCGCGCGGCCGCGATCGTCCCTTAAGTAAAGGCCTGGCAGCCTAGGCGACCCACTCCGACATCACAGGCGTCTTGAACTCCGGGGCTGCCTCTTTCTGTTCGAACGTGCGTTGCGTGCAGGTCTTGTCGAGGCTTGCGCGGCCGCTCAGCAGCGGGCAGCGATCGAATATCTCCGCAATCCAGTCGACAAAGACGCGCACTTTGGACGACAGATGCCGGCTATGCGGATACACCGCGGAGATCGGCATCGGCAGGGGCTTCAGGTCGGGCAGCACTTCGACGAGCTGGCCCGAACGCAGATGCGGCAGCACCATGAAGAGCGGCGGCTGGATCAGGCCGAAGCCTTCGAGGCCGCATGTCACGTAAGCGTCCGCGTCGTTGACGGACACCACGCCCTTCATTTTCACCTCGACTTCCTTGCCGTCGACGAGAAACGACCAGTCCATGATGCGGCCCGTGCGGCTCGAAAAATAATTCACTGCCTTGTGCTGTTCGAGATCTTCGAGCGTCTGAGGAATACCCGCGCGTTCGATATACGCGGGCGCCCCGCACGTCACGCCTTCGAATAACCCTATTCTGCGTGCGACCAATGACGAATCCTGCAGCGCGCCGACCCGCACCACGCAATCGACGCCTTCCTGCAGAAGATCGACCGGGCGGTCAGACAAGCCGAGTTGCAGATCGATATCCGGGTACTTCGTGTGGAATTCGCACAGCGCGGGAATCACGAGCAGACGTCCGATCGATCCCGGCATGTCGACGCGCAGCTTCCCATTTGGCTTCTTGTTGCCGCTCTGGAAACTCGCTTCCGTCTCTTCGACGTCCGCGAGAATGCGCACGCAACGCTCGTAGTACGCGGCGCCGTCCGGTGTCAGCGACAGACGGCGTGTCGTGCGATGCAAGAGGCGTGTGCCGAGAAACGCTTCGAGATTCTGGATGATCGTCGTGACGGAAGCGCGGGGTAGATCGAGCGTTTCCGCAGCCCGGGTGAAGCTATTGGTGTCGACGACCCGGGTGAACACTTGCATGGCCTGGAGCCGGTCCATTGCAAACCTCCGAAAGAGCCGGAGCACTGTTGAAGCAGCCGCATCAGCCATTTAACGATTGGCTAAGGCGCCGAATAAAGTCATTCGATTGTTCAGGTGCACCGAATTGTGTTGCCGGATTATAGGCATTTATTTGGAAGTCTGCTGGTCCCACAATTCGCACCATTCGATAGCTTCGCGCATTGCGCTGTTCCGACATGGATGCATTCAACCCGCGTCACACCTTTGTCCCGTCCGGCGCGAGCCTCGGGGATAACGCCGCGTCGCTCGACGTCACCGACGTGCGGATCGAAGGTTACGCACAGGACATCACATTGCGCCTTTACCGGCGAGCCGCCGCCAAAAACGGCCTGCCGATCCTGCTCTATTTTCACGGCGGCGGTTTCGTACGCGGCTCGATCGAGGAAGCCGATTACGCCGCGCGCTATTTCGCGCAGCACACGCCGGCCCTCGTCGTTTCCGTCGGCTATTCGCTCGCGCCGCAGTTTCCGTTTCCCGCCGCGCCCGAAGATGCGCACCGCGCCGCGCTGTGGGTGCAGACTCGCGCACGGGCGTTCGGCGGCAATACGAAAAAAATCGGCGTAGCGGGCCACGATGCGGGTGGCTCGCTGGCCAATTGCCTTGCGTTCATCGGCCGCGATCGCGGGGATGTGCGGATCGATGCGCAGGCTTTGTTCGGACCGATGCTCGATCCGAGCCTCACGCGTCTTGGCGACGAGAAGCGTTTGAGCTCCGACATCACGGCGAGCGAATGCGCGGCCTGTTATCGCGCGTATCTGCCGCAGGCAGCGCAACGCATCCATCCGTATGCGGCGCCGCTCGAGTCGGTGCGGCTCGCCGGCTTGCCCGCGACGCTGATTGCCACCGCGCAAAACGACGTGCTGCACGTCGAAGCGGAGAAGTACGCCAGCAATCTGATCGATGCGGGCGTGCAAACGCAGGTGGTCCGTTACCCAAGCGTGTCGCACGCGGCGCTGGCCCATCATCCGGCGGCGTTGCTCGAGGCGGTCCGATTCTTTCAGTGGCGCTTCGATGAGCGCGCACTCCGATAAACAAACTTCTATTAACTAAATCCGGAGTCTGTCATGTCTGTTTTTCCTCTCTCGCGTTCGAAGCTGGCGGTTGCGGCGCTAGCGGTGCTTGTCATTGCGGGCCTCGGCACGTTTGGCGCGATTCGCGT
The DNA here is from genome assembly GCF_002902945.1 of Paraburkholderia caribensis. Classification (NCBI taxonomy): domain Bacteria; kingdom Pseudomonadati; phylum Pseudomonadota; class Betaproteobacteria; order Burkholderiales; family Burkholderiaceae; genus Paraburkholderia; species Paraburkholderia caribensis. Next base: position 2,172,687 of record NZ_CP026102.1, on the reverse strand, counting down.
CGACGCGCGCTCGCCGGCGCAGTCCGCGCCGACCATCGTGCCGGAAGTCGATGTCGCCACTGTCATCCAGAAGACCATCACCGACTGGCAGAGCTATTCGGGCCGTCTTCAGGCTGTAGAAAAGGTCGATGTACGGCCGCTCGTGTCTGGCACGATCGTGTCCGTGAACTTCCAGGACGGCGCGCTCGTGAAGAAGGGCGACGTGCTGTTCGTCATCGATCCGCGTCCGTATCAGGCGGAAGTCGACCGTGCCGCCGCGCAACTGGCAGCGGCGCAGTCGCGCGCGGGTTACGCGCAAAGCGACTGGGAGCGCGCGCAACGGCTGATCGGCGATAGCGCAATCGCAAAGCGCGATTACGACGAGAAGCAGAACGCCGCGCGCGAGGCGAGCGCGAACGTGAAGGCTGCGCAGGCCGCGCTCGAAGCCGCGCAGATCAATCTCGGCTATACGAAGATCGTCGCGCCCGTGGCGGGCCGCGTGTCGCGCGCGGAAATCACGCTCGGCAACGTCGTGAACGCGGGCGCAAGCGCTGCGCCGCTGACCACGCTCGTGTCCGTCTCGCCGATCTACGCCGAGTTCGACGCCGACGAGCAGACGTACCTGCAGTACATCAGCCAGGTGAAGGGCGACAGCAAGGTGCCCGTCGAACTGGGCCTGGCGAATGAAACGGGCTATTCGCGCAAGGGCACGATCCAGTCGGTCGATAACCGTCTCGATACGTCGTCGGGCACGATCCGCGTGCGCGCGCGCTTCGACAACGCAGACGGCGCGCTGGTGCCGGGTCTCTATGCACGCGTGAAAGTGGGCGGCAGCGAGCCGCATGGCGCGCTGCTGATCGACGACGCCGCAATCGGCACCGACCAGGACAAGAAGTTCGTGTTCGTGGTCGACAAGGACGATCACGTCGCGTACCGCGAGATCCAGCCTGGCGACCTGCAAGGCAATCTGCGCGTCGTGAAGAGCGGCTTGCACGCAGGCGACCGCATCGTCGTGAACGGCACGCAGCGCGTGCGTCCGGGCGCGCAGGTCCGCGCGCACATGGTGCCGATGGGCGACGGCGACGCGAGCGGTGCGCCCGTTGCCGACGACGCGCAGGCGGACAAGCAGGCGCAGCTAGACGGAGCGAAGCAGAAGCACGCCGAACCGCAAGCACAAAAGGGTACGCAAACGGGTACGCAAACGCAGGCACAGGCGCAGCCGCGCACGAAGGCGCGCAAGGATTCGTGATCGGTCCACGCACACACGCAATCCTTCGATGCATGCGCACGAGACGTAAGCGCTCCAATATCAAGAGCTTTACATGAACATATCCAAATTCTTCATCGACCGGCCGATCTTCGCTGGCGTGCTATCGGTCCTGATTCTGCTCGGGGGGCTGATCGCGGTGTTCCAGCTGCCGATCTCCGAATACCCCGAAGTGGTGCCGCCTTCCGTGGTGGTGCACGCGCAATATCCGGGCGCGAACCCGAAGGTGATCGCCGAGGCCGTTGCGTCGCCGCTCGAAGAGCAGATCAACGGCGTCGAGAACATGCTGTACATGCAGTCGCAAGCGAATAGCGACGGCAATTTGACCTTGACGGTCACGTTCAAGCTCGGCACGAATCCCGATCTCGCAACGCAGCTCGTGCAGAACCGCGTGAATCAGGCATTGCCGCGTCTGCCGGAAGACGTGCAGCGTCTCGGCGTGACGACGATCAAGAGTTCGCCGACGCTGACGATGGTCGTGCATCTGATCTCGCCGAACGACCGTTACGACATGACGTATCTGCGCAACTACGCGCTGCTCAACGTGAAGGACCGTCTTGAACGGATCAAGGGCGTCGGGCAGGTGCAGTTGTGGGGCGCGGGCGACTACGCGATGCGCGTGTGGCTCGACCCCGCAAAGGTCGCGCAACGCAATCTGACGGCGATGGAAGTCGTCAATGCGATCCGCGAGCAGAACATTCAGGTCGCGGCGGGTGTGATCGGTGCATCGCCTTCCGTGCCGGGCACGCCGCTGCAACTGTCGGTGAATGCGCGCGGCCGTCTGAAAACAGAAGCCGAGTTCGGCGACATCGTCGTCAAGACTGCGCCCGACGGCGCCGTAACGTATCTGAAGGATATCGCGCGTGTCGAACTCGCGGCCTCGGAATACGGCCTGCGTTCGCTGCTCGACAACAAGCCGGCCGTCGCGATGGCGATTAACCAGTCGCCGGGTGCAAACTCGCTGCAGATTTCCGACGAAGTGCGCGCGACGATGAAAGAACTCGCCGCCGACTTCCCGGCTGGCGTCGAGTACAAGATCGTCTATGACCCGACGCAGTTCGTGCGTTCGAGTATCGAGGCCGTCGTGCACACGCTGCTCGAAGCGATTGCGCTCGTCGTGATCGTGGTGATCGTGTTCCTGCAAACGTGGCGCGCGTCGATCATTCCGTTGATTGCGGTGCCTGTGTCGATTGTCGGTACGTTCTCGTTGCTGCTCGCCTTTGGTTTCTCGATCAACGCGCTGTCGTTGTTCGGCATGGTGCTGGCCATCGGTATCGTGGTCGACGATGCGATCGTGGTGGTGGAGAACGTCGAGCGGAACATCGAAAGCGGTTTGAGTGCGAGAGATGCGACCTACAAGGCCATGCAGGAAGTGAGCGGGCCGATTATCGCCATCGCGCTGACGCTGGTCGCCGTGTTCGTGCCGCTCGCGTTCATGACGGGTCTGACGGGCCAGTTCTACAAGCAGTTCGCGATGACCATCGCGATCTCGACGGTGATCTCGGCGTTCAACTCGCTCACGCTGTCGCCCGCGTTGTCGGCGCTGCTGCTGCGCGGCCACGACGCGAAGGAAGACTGGCTGACGCGCGCGATGAACCGCGTGTTGGGCCCGTTCTTCAGGGGCTTCAACAAGGTGTTCCATCGCGGCTCGGAAAGCTATGGGCGCGGCGTGAACGGCGTGCTCAAGCGCAAGGGTGCGATGCTCGTCGTGTATGCGGTGCTGCTGGGCCTGACGGTGCTCGTGTCGCGTATCGTGCCGGGCGGCTTCGTGCCGGCGCAGGACAAGGAGTATCTGATCGCGTTTGCGCAGTTGCCTAATGGCGCATCGCTCGATCGTACCGAGAAGGTGATCCGCGACATGGGCGCCATCGCGCTGAAGCAGCCTGGCGTGGAAAGCGCGGTGGCGTTCCCGGGTCTGTCGGTGAACGGCTTCACGAACAGTTCCAGTGCGGGCATCGTGTTCGTCACGCTCAAGCCGTTCCATGACCGCAAGGGCAAGGCGCTGTCGGCGGGTGCGATTGCGGGCGCGCTGAACCAGCAGTACAGCGCGATCAAGGACTCGTTTGTCGCCGTGTTCCCGCCGCCGCCCGTGCTCGGTCTCGGTACGCTCGGCGGCTTCAAGATGCAGCTGGAGGACCACGGCGCAGTCGGTTACACAGAACTGAACAAGGCGACGGAAGCGTTCGTCAAGAAGGCTGCAACGACGCCCGAACTCGGCCCGACGTTCTCGAGCTACCAGATCAACGTGCCGCAGGTGAACGTCGATCTCGACCGTGTGAAGGCGAAGCAGTTGGGCGTGCCCGTGACGGACGTGTTCAGCACGATGCAGGTGTATCTCGGCTCGCTGTACGTGAACGACTTCAACCGTTTCGGCCGCGTGTACCAGGTGCGTGTGCAGGCGGATGCGCCGTATCGTCAGCAGGCCGACGACATCCTGCAACTGAAGACGCGCAACGCGAATGGCGACATGGTGCCGTTGTCGTCGCTGGTGACGGTGACGCCGACGTATGGTCCGGAAATGGTGGTGCGCTACAACGGCTACACGGCGGCCGACATCAACGGCGGCCCGGCGCCCGGCTTCTCGTCGGGTGAAGCGCAGGCAGCGGCCGAGCGCATCGCGGCGCAAGTGTTGCCGAAGGGCGTGAAGCTCGAATGGACCGACCTGACGTATCAGCAGATCATCGCGGGGAACGCGGGTCTGTGGGTGTTCCCGATCAGCGTGCTGCTCGTGTTCCTCGTGCTCGCTGCGCTGTATGAAAGCCTGACGCTGCCGCTTGCGGTGATCCTGATCGTGCCGATGAGCGTGCTGTCGGCGCTCGCGGGTGTGTGGCTCACGCAGGGCGACAACAACATCTTCACGCAGATCGGCTTGATGGTGCTGGTGGGGCTGGCGTCGAAGAACGCGATTCTGATCGTCGAATTTGCGCGTGAGCTGGAGCACGACGGACGCACGCCGCTGCAGGCCGCCATCGAAGCGAGCCGGATGCGTTTGCGGCCGATTCTGATGACGTCGATCGCGTTCATCATGGGTGTGGTGCCGCTGGTGGTGTCGAGCGGCGCGGGGTCGGAAATGCGTCACGCGATGGGTGTGGCCGTGTTCTTCGGGATGCTGGGTGTGACGCTGTTCGGCCTGATGCTGACGCCGGTGTTCTACGTGGTGCTGCGTACGTTGGCGGGCGGCAAGATTCACGTCGCGCAAAAGGACTCGCCGCATCTCGTCGCGCATACGACGGACGCCTGATGGAGAAAATGACAATGAAAAATTTTGAACAGATGAGCGGCCTGGGTCGCGCGGCGGCGAGCACGCTGCTGATGTTGCTGCTCGCGGCGTGCTCGGTCGAGCCGACGTACAAGCGTCCCGATGCGGCGACGCCGGCGGCGTTCAAGGAAGCGCCCGTGTCGGCGTCGACGACGGACGCGGCGAATGCGCCGCTGCCGGCGAGCGAGGCGGGCACATGGAAGACGGCCGAGCCCGCTGAAGATGCGCATCGCGGCGAATGGTGGACGATTTTCGGCGATTCGACGCTCAACGATCTGGAAAAGCAGGCCGCCGATGCGAACCAGAACCTGAAGGCCGCCGCGGCGCGCGTGCAGGAATCGCGCGCGCTGACGCAGCAGGCGCGCGCCTCGTGGTTCCCGTCGTTCGATGCGGGCTTCGGGCCGACGCGCGAGCGTCTGTCGCCCGCTTCGCAATTCCTGCCGAACGACGCGCATGTGCCGACGCAAACGCTGTGGCGCGCCCAGGTGACGGCTTCGTATGAGGTCGATCTGTTTGGCCGCGTCAGTTCGAACGTGAATGCCGCGCGTGCCGACCAGGCGCAGAGCGAAGCATTGTTCCGTTCGGTGCAGCTCGCGTTGCAGGCGGACGTCGCGCAGAACTATTTCCAGTTGCGCGAGTTCGATACGCAGTTGAGCTTGTATCGTCAGACGGTGACGTTGCGTGAGAACGCATTGAAACTCGTCGAGCGCCGCTTCAACGAAGGCGACATCAACGAGCTCGACGTGTCGCGCGCCCGCAATGAACTGGCGACGGCGCGTGCCGATGCGGTTGGCGTGGCGCGTCAGCGCGCGGCGTCCGAGCATGGCCTTGCGATTCTGCTTGGCAAGGCGCCTGCGGAGTTCTCGTTCCCCGAGACGCCGCTTGTGCCGGTGACGGCGCGCGTGCCTGCTGGATTGCCGTCGGCGCTGCTCGAGCGCCGGCCCGATATCGCGGCGGCGGAGCGCGCGATGGCGGGCGCGAATGCGCGGATTGGCCTGGCCAAATCGGCGTTCTTTCCGAAGCTCGACATCACGGGTGCGTTCGGCTACGAGTCGACGACGCTCGGCGATCTGTTCCAGTGGTCGAGCCGCGCGTTCCTGCTCGGTCCGTTTGCCGGGACGGCGCTCACGGTGCCGCTCTTCGACGGCGGACGACGCAAGGCGAATCTCGCGAATGCGCGCGCGAAGTATGACGAGGATGTGGCGCAGTATCGGCAGCAGGTGCTCGTGGCGTTTCGGGAAGTTGAGGACAACTTGTCCGATTTGCGTTTGCTTGGGGATCAGACGCGGGAGCAGAACGATGCTGTCAACGCGTCGAAGCGGGCGGAGCATTTGTCGCAGACGCAGTATCAGGAAGGGCAGGTTGCGTATCTGGATGTGATCGATGCGCAGCGGCAGACGCTGCAGTCGCAGTTGCAGTTGAGTCATCTTGCCGGAACCCAGGCGGTCGCGACGGTTAATCTGATTCGTGCGCTTGGGGGTGGGTGGGGGGATGTGAAGGCTGATGTCGGCAGCGCCGACGGGCAGTCGCAGCAAGTGGCCAAGCAGTAGGTTTTGTTTGCGCTGGCAGTTGCGGGTTGTCTTTGTGTTCGCATCCGCAGGTTGATTGTTCTGGCCTTTGCGCTGGCATCCGCGTGACGTTAGCTTGCTTCAGGCGTCGCCCCTGTGCGGGGCGGCACCTACTTTTCTTTGCCGCCGCAAAGAAAAGTAGGCAAAAGAAAGCGGCTCACACCGCCAGCACTTGTTCGTATCCACGGGCCCCCAACGTCCCCATCCTTCACATGGCAGCGCACCTGTTCACCTGCGTTGCCAACGCCCTCTCCGTACGCCTCACCCGCTTCATACACCCGCGTCTCAGCACGCCGCGCCAGGCAGTCCGCCGCCGCCCAGGTGGCAAACTGTGTGTCGGCTTTCGCGCCATACGCGCACCACTCCGGACTGGGTAGCACGGTTGGTGTTTCTGGTAAGAGCGCTAACCTGTGCAGTGCGACAACCTACACACAGTTTGCCACCTGGGTGGCACATACCATTCGCTGCCGCTTGCACGGGTACGGGTGCCTGAAGCGGGTGAGGCATCTGTTCGAAGCGTTAGCAGCGGGCATCAATAAGCGCGTTGCCGTTTAAAGCGTGGGGACGTTGGGGGCCCGTGGATGAAAACAAGAGCTGGCGGTGTGAGCCGCTTTCTTTTGCCTACTTTTCTTTGCGGCGGCAAAGAAAAGTAGGTGCCGCCCCGCACAGGGGCGACGCCTGAAGCACGCTAACAATTCGCGGATGCCAGCGCAAAGCCGAATCGCGGATGCCAGCGCAAAGCCAAATCGCGAATGCCAGCGCAAAGCCAATTCGCGAATGCCAGCGCAAAGGCCAGACCAACCAACCTACAAATGCCAGCCCAAAGGCAGACAACAAAGCGCGCCTACCACCAAAAGCAAACCCAAACCACCAACCATCCCGTGCACCCTTGCACGCCCGAACCCTATATTTCTTTGTACACTTGAAGCCGTTTCGCGGGCAGCAACCCAGGTTTCGCGCCAGCGACCCATTAGCGACTCTCATCGCGCTGCGATATCACTCCCTTGAGGTCACCGGCTTTGCAGTTCAAACTTCCAACCACAGCTACCGCGCCGTTCTGCCCATCCGAGGTGCAGGGCTCCGTCGCCGTCACGCAGTCCGCTCCATTCTGGAAAAAAATCCTTCAGTTCGCAGGTCCCGGCCTGCTGGTGTCGATCGGTTACATGGACCCCGGCAACTGGGCCACCGACATCGAAGCCGGCTCGCGCTACGGCTACAGCCTGCTGTTCGTCGTGGTCCTGTCGAGCCTCGCAGCAATGGTGCTGCAATGCCTCAGCATGCGCCTTGGCATCGTGACGGGCCGCAATCTCGCGGAACTGTCACGCACGCGTTACTCGCCAGGTGTCGCACGCATTCAATGGCTGCTCGCCGAACTGTCGATCATCGCCTGCGATCTCGCCGAAGTGCTGGGCGGCGCGCTCGCGTTTCATCTGCTGTTCAAGTGCTCGCTGACGGTCGGCGTGATCCTGACCGCATTCGACACACTGATCGTGCTCGGCCTGAAGGGCAAGAATTTTCGCGACCTCGAAGCGATCATGCTCGGCCTGGTCGCGACGATCGGCCTGGGATACGTCATCGAACTGGCGCTGGTTCATCCGCACTGGCCGTCCGTCGCGGCGGGACTCGTGCCGTCGTGGCAAGCCGTCAGCGAACGCGAGCCGCTTTATCTCGCGATAGGCATTCTCGGTGCGACGGTAATGCCGCATAACCTGTATCTGCATTCGTCCATCGTGCAGACGCGCGCGATCAAGCGCGACCGCGAAGGCATCGCAGGTGCAATCTCGCTGTCGCGTATCGATACGATCGTCGCGCTCTTTCTCGCGCTGCTGATCAACGCCGCGATCCTGATTCTCGCGGCGGCTGCGTTCCATTCAACCGGGCATACCCAGGTCACCGAGATCGAGGACGCCTACCGGCTGCTCGCGCCCATCGTCGGCACGGGCTTCGCGGCCGTGCTGTTCGCGGTCACGCTGCTGGCGTCGGGGCAAAGCTCGACGTTCACGGGCACGGTCGCCGGGCAGGTCATCATGGAAGGCTTTCTGCAACTGAAGATTCCGTGCTACCAGCGGCGCTTCATCACGCGCGCGCTCGCGTTGATTCCCGCGCTCGTCGGCGTGCAGATGCTCGGCAATGGCGCTGTCGGCCAGTTGCTCGTTGCGAGTCAGGTGGTGCTGAGCCTGCAGTTGCCATTCGCGCTCTACCCGCTGATCCGCATGACGAACGACCGCGCGCTGATGGGCGAATTCACGAACCGGCTGCCGACGCGCATCATCGCGTGGTCGCTGTTCGTCGTGATCAGCGCGGCGAATATCTGGCTGGTCGTGCAGACGTTCGGGTTCGCAGGCTGAGCGTTGCAGCGCGCATCGAGCACAGACGAAAAAAAGCCGGTCTCGCGAGACCGGCTTCAAGATACTGCGTAGCTTCGGATGGACTGAGCAATGCGCGGCGCTAGGCCGCCAACGCAGTTTCCTCGAGCATCTGTTCTTCGAGTACTTCGATTTCTTCCGCGACTTGCGGCACGGATACGATGTCCTTCTCCGCCTCGCGCTTCGCGGCGGCGGCCTTCTTCGTCTTGCCCGCGCGCGACGGCGGCTGGCAGGCGCCGCATACGACGTTGTGCTGCAAGTCGTGCTTGTGCGCGACGAACTTGCCGCTGCAACGGCAGCACGGCGTCAGTTGCAGGATGTCGGCGTCGAAGAAACGCACGAGCGTCCATGCACGCGTCAGATCGAGCACCGGCTCGGTCTCGCTATGACGGCAATGCTCCAGATACAGACGATAACCCTTGGTCAGCGCGTCCAGATGCGAGCAGCGCGCTTCGTTCTTCAGGAACAGGTACGTGTTGTAGAAGAGCGATGCGTGGATGTTCGCGAGCCACGTCATGTACCAGTCCGCCGAGAACGGCAGCATGCCCTTGGGCGGCGATACGCCCTTGACCTCGCGGTACAGGCGGATCATCCGGTCGCGCGACAGCGTCAGCTCGCTTTCGAGCACCTGCATGCGCGCGCCCAGTTCAATCAGCGCGATCGCGCGGAACACTTCCTGCGCGTCTTCGGTAAGGCTCTTTTTCAGCATGGCAGTCCTCTCCGGTCTTAAGCGAACTGCTCTGCGGGCTGTCCAGCCAGCAGGATCGCGGCATGCGTCGATGCCACCTCCGCGTGACGGGACGTGTGCGTCAACGCCGCTAACATCGTGTGGTCGTTGAAGCGGAAGAAGCACAAAAGCTGATCGGAGCTGGCCAGCTTGACGATCTGCGCGAGCGACAGCCCGGCAAGAATATCAGCCAGCTCCGACGACAAGCCCAGGCGGAACATGCCGACTGCCTTGTCCTCGCGCAACATACGTTGTGCGAGCATGATGTAAGACAAATTGATTTCGCGGATTGAATCCAGCGTCTCGCTGCTACGGTCCATTTTCTCTGTTTCCGAAGCCCCGAATTACTTATGTCGGCATTTTCTGCCGTTATGGTCTTATGCCCCGCCGGACACTGAAGATTTCCGGCGTCAACTTGGTGCACAGATACAACCAGCCAACCTTTGATACAACCCGTTACATTTCGTAACAGCTTGGGCGGAATTGTATGAACAGGATTTCCAGAAATCAACACCTTTCTCAAAAAAAAGATACGACAAAACAACACTCGTTTCGGTAACTCTTTCATGGCGTCGTCATAATCGCTGGACAGACGGAAAACGTTTGCAACGGGCTTCTGGAAAACCCTTGTCAGATAAGGCTTCAAGCAAGAGTTTCCGATTTACGCCTGCAACCTGGCTTATGCTAAAATCATATAAGTTCAGAAAGCCGGTAGAAAGAAAACAAAAAAGCGCCAGGTAAAAAATACGCTGCGGGTTAGCGGCTCGGGGATAACCCGAGATGTAACGAAAAGACGTTACAAACTGGGAAGGAAATGTAACGGGTTGGCGCTGAACTTGTTACAGGGACGGTCGGAGTTTGTAACGCGTCAGCAGCCCGTTTGGCGGATTTGCTCGACTTCCAGGCCGAAAGGGGACGCAGGCGGGTGCCGATTGCGTTGCGGCAAACGCGGCGACGTGCCACCACCAGCCATGCAGGCTGCCTGACACGTCCGGACTGAAATACGCGCCCCACCTTCCAACCGCAGGCCAGCCGGGCGCCGTAGCCGGGCATCAGGCCGCCCACGACGGCGGCGACGAGGGGGTCGCATGGGCACGCGCCAGACGGGCGCCTGGCAGCCCGCTAGAGCGGCCGCAGCCATCGCGCCGCGCACATTGCCCGCATCCATTACGTTCGTTACATCGCGTGTAACGGACGATGCGAGGGCGGTGGCATTCGTGTGAGAACTCCAGTAAGGCCAACCGGCGACGTCGTTGCCCGCCAGCGCGAAGAGCTTCGCGCCCCACAGTGCAAACGCCGAAGTCACGCCCCACGGACGGCCCGACAGGGCGAGCGTCGCAAAGTCGAGCAGCGCGAGCGCCACGGCCCCGCGAACAGCGGCCACGGTCCGTGCAGCCACGGCGACGCACTGCCGTTGCGCGGCGCATCGCCGACGAGGTGCCCGTGACGGCGTCTCTCGATCACGGCCGTCAGCGCAGCAGCCGCCGCGAAGACGGCGAGAGATTGACCGCGATCGCCCAGCGGGCGCCCAGCACGTCATGACGGAGGATGCGGGGCGTCGCGCGCTTGCTGGCTCGATGCCGGGGCGGGCGGTCCGCAGCGCCTTCGATGCCGCACTGCGGAGTCGTAAGACCTATTTTGCGTCGTGGAAAATCACCCCCAGCGTATGCCGATGCCCCGACCGCAGCCGGCTCACGCCATGCCGCATGTTCACGCGATACGCGCCGCGCGCGCCCTGCACGGGCCGGTGATGCACGGCGAAGATCACGGCATCGCCCTTGCGCAGCGGCACGACCTCCGCGCGCGACTGCATGCGCGGACGCTGCTCCGTCAGGACGAACTCGCCGCCCGTGAAATCCTTGCCCGGTTCGGACAGCAGGATCGCGAGCTGCAAGGGAAAAACGTGCTCGCCATACAGGTCCTGATGCAGGCAGTTGTAATCGCCAGCCGTGTATTGAAGCATCAGCGGCGTGGGGCGCAATTGCCCCGCCTGATGACAGCGGCGCAGGAAGGCGGCGAGTGTCGGCGGAAAGCGCACGTCGATACGCATGGCTTCGTTCCAGGCATTCGCGAGCGGCGCGAGATGCGGATAGACGGCTGTGCGCAACGCGCCGACCACGTCGGGCAGCGGATAGTCGAAGTATTTGTACTCGCCGCGCCCGAAGCCATGCCGCGCCATCGCGATGCGGCTGCGGTAAAGATCGTCGCGAGGGTAGAGCGCGCTCAGCGCGTCGCATGCTTCGGCGCTCAGCAGGTTGTCCAGCATGGCGCAGCCTTGCGCGTCCAGTTCGGCCGCGATACGGCGCCAGTCGATCGCGTCGACGCGCCGCTCGACAAACTGCGGCGTGGCGATCGTGGGCACGGACTGCCGCTGGCGTTTGCGCGGCTTTTCGTCTGCGTCGCCGAACAGCGTGGACTGGTGGTCGAATGCGAAATCCTGCATGAGCGGCTCCGTCGCGTCTTCCGCGTTGTCGATACCACTCAGTCTACGCACGCGTCAGCGCTCACACATCCCGGCGTTTGCTATCTCATTCGTTTCGGCTTTCGACGAAGCGCACCATCAGGTCGGCGTCGTGAAAGATGCCGTCGATGCACAGCGCATCCGGCTCGGTGCCGTACACCCGAAAGCCGAGCGATTCGTACAGCGCACGCGCCGACCGGTTTGCGCTCGTCACGTTCAGCGCGATCTGCCGCAAGCCGTCGATCTGCCCCGCACGCTCGAGCAACTCCGTCAGCAGCGCACGTCCCACGCCGCGTCCGGCGGCTTTGTCGGCGACATACATGCCGAGCACGTGGCCCTTGTGCCGGTGCTTGTGCCCCACGTCGCGCCGCAGCCCGACTGTGCCGAGCAGCGCGCCATCCGTCGGGCAAAACGCGCCCAGCAGAAAGTTGCCCAATGCGGCGCCCGCGCCGGACAGCATCGCGTCGTGTTGCGACGGGCCAAGCTCGACGGCCTCCTCATAGCTTTGCCCGAACGCGGCGGGGTGGGTTTTCAGGCCACGCAGACGCAGCGCGAAAAACGCATCGCGGTCGGCGGTTTCCAGTTGGCGGATCGAGATGTCTTCGTGCATGCGCGCTCCTCAGTCGCTCGCGGCGTCCGACGACGCGCGCGTATCCGCGAATCTGCGCAGCGCGTCGGCCGTTTGCGGATCGGCGGGGAAGAAGGCTTCGATCGCGAGTTCCGACAGCGTGACGTCGACGGGCGTGCCGAACACGGTTGTGGTGCTGAAGAACGACAGCACCCCAAGTCCGGTGCGCAGGCGCAGCGGTACGGCGATCTGTTCAAGCGGCGTCGCGGGGGTGTCGTCGGCAGGTTCGGCGTCGGGCGGCGTCGGGTAGGCGGCCAGTTCGTCGTAGAGCGCGGCGAGCGTCGGATCGGCGCTGACGTCGACCTGGCGCTGCAGGCGCGACAGCAGATGCGTGCGCCACGCATGCCAGTTGGCAATCTGCGACGCGATGCCGTCCGGATGCATCGACAGGCGCAGCGCGTTGACGGGCGCTTCGAGCAGCGCGGGAGTCGCCGACGTCAGCAGCGGCGCGAGCGCGCTGTTCGCGGCGACGATCGTCCAGTGCCGGTCGATGGCGACAGCGGGATACGGCTCGTGGCCCTTCAGCACGAGATCGATCGCTTCGCGCGCCGCGCCCAGTTGCGGGTCGCTCAATTGCCGTTCGCGGTAGAGCGGGGCATAGCCCGCTGCGACCAGCAGCGCATTGCGCGCCCGCAGCGGCACGTCGAGCCGTTCGGCGAGATGCATGACCATTTCGCGGCTCGGCAGCGCGCGGCCCGATTCGACGAAGCTCAGGTGGCGCGTCGAGATCTCGGCTTCGGAGGCGAGCAGCAACTGGCTCATCCGGCGCCGCTGACGCCAGTCGCGCAGCATGTCGCCGACCGTGCGGCTCATCGAAGGGGCGCCCGAGGGCGCGGGCAGGGTGGCAGTGAGCGTGTTCATGGCGTCGATGATAGCCAAACCCTGGCGCAATTCCATTACCTTGGAGGTAAAGCGTCGCCGCACGCAGGATCGCCGGCGCAGCCAAACGCGCTCATACTGAAGTCCCTTGCGACCGTTCCGGAGGCGAACATGTGGGACAAGATCGAGCACAACGGCCAGGAAGTCTGGGTGCTTCCCGTCACGGCCTATGGGCCGCCCGTGCCGGAGACCTTGTGGCACTACGTCGGCTATGTATGCCATCACGGCGCCGACGCGCATCTTGCGGGGCAAAGCCGCCGCTTCCAGGAACTCGTCGCGACTTTCCACAGCGAAGAGGAAGCGCGCGAAGCCGGGTATGACGCAGGCCGGCGGCTCGCCGATCAGATCAGCACCGCGAACGCCTAGCGCGCGTACGCTCAAACCACGCCGCATCTCTTTCCTTCCGGCACCTGCCCGCTGTGAAGCGGCAGGTGCCGCCGGATCATTACCTCCCGCGTAATCGACTCACGTACGTTCATCGACGAATCTTCAGTCCGAGGCCGCCGCAAACAGGCAATACGCGGCGGACTTCTCGACCATTCACCCACTGAAGGAATCCCTGATGAACGCGCATACCGCACTGATCGACCGTTACTTCGACGCCTGGAACGAAACCGATGCCGGCCGCCGCCGCGAGCTGATTTCGGCGACCTGGGCGAGCGATGCCGCTTACCTCGATCCGCTTCTGTCCGGCAACGGGCACGACGGCATCGACGCGATGATCCGCGCCGTCCATGAACGCTTTGCGCATCACACGTTTCGCCGCACGACGGAAGTCGACGGCTTTGCGGATCGCCTGCGCTTCTCGTGGGAATTGCTGACGCCCTCGGGCGTTTCGATCGTGAAGGGCTCCGACTTCGGCATCGTCGAACCGGGCGGCCGGTTGCAGTCCGTCACCGGCTTTCTCGACGAAGCGCCCGGCGCAGCCTGACGCATAAACGGCCGTCCCACATACCAAGACAGGAGATCGATCATGCATGAGCCCGCCGTCCGCTTGAACGCCGATGCGTATGCGCGCGTCCAGGGGGCAATCGATGCGGCATCGGGTGCCATCGCCGGATTCGCGCTGCTCGCAGGCGCCCGCGCATTCACGTTCATCGCGCTCGTCGCGTGGCGTGAGCCGGTACTCGGCGGCGCGGGGCTCATGCTGCTCGCGCTGGTCGGCTGGCTCAGATGGTGTTTGTGTCCGAATATGTCAGCGGCGAACCGTTGACGTCGTTGTTCGTCCTGACTAAAGTCCTGCGCAAGCGTAATGCAGATGTCGGATTCGAATTTCAACAAGACCTCGGGGAACGCAAGACCATGCAAACGACGAACAACATCGGAACGATCGGCACGGGCAGCACGAATAGCGCGGCTGCCCGCAGTTCCGGCGCGCAAGCGGGCAACAAACCGAGCTTCAAGGAACTGCTCGATCAACTGACCGATTACACCAAAGGCTCGACGGGCGAACGAATCGAAAAGATGATTCTCGCGAAGCTCGGCATCACGGAAGAAGACCTGAAGAAGATGTCGCCGGAAGAGCGCGAAAAAGTCATGCAGAAAGTCCGCGACCTGATAAAGAAAGAACTCGAAGCGCAGAAGCAACTCGAGGAAATGCAGAAGGACCATAAGATCCGCGTGTCAGTTTGACGACACCGCACGCTACGGCGTGACAGCAGCGGAAAGACGCTAAAGCCAAGGCAAGGCGAGGGGCTCGCGTACAATCGACCTCTTCGTCCCCGGGCGCGACGCGGCGTTGCGCCGAACCGCTGCATCATGAATCACGATATCGCCCAAAGCCTCGCTGACGCGCAGCAGAAGTTCACCGCTGGCCAATACGACGAAGCGGCAGCGCTGCTGCACGGCATTCTGTCGATCGATCCAGACCACAACGAAACACTCGAAGCGCTCGGCTACGTCGCGGCGAAGCAGGGCGATTACGCGCGCGCCGCCGATTACGCGACGCGCGCCGCGCGGCCAGCTTCGACGAACCCGCAGCAGCTTCATTTTGCCGCGCATATCTGTCAGCTCGCGGGGCGTCATGCCGACGCCATCGCGCTCTACGAGCGCGTGCTTGCCGCATATCCCGATCACGCCGAATCGCTGCATGGCGCGGCGATGTCGCTCGTTGCGACGGGCGAGCACGAACGCGCGCTGCAACGTCTCGCGCGCCTCGCCCAGCGCTATCCGCAATCGGCCGAAGTGCACTACAACCGTGGCACGCTGCTCGGGCAGATGGAGCGCTATGACGAAGAACTCGCCGCGTATCGCCAGGCGATTGCGTTGAAGCCCAATTTCGTGCGCGCATACGTGAATCTGGGCGTCGCGTTGCGCGATCTGCATCGTTTCGACGAAGCGTTGCAGCAGTTCAGGAAGGCCGTGTCGATCGATGCGAACGACGCCGGCGCCCGCACCAATCGCGCCCAGACCAATCTGCTGCTAGGCGAGTTCGAGCACGGCTGGCGCGAATACGAATGGCGCTGGCTCGACGGCACGATGCGTCACGGTTTGCCCGACACGACGCTGTGGACGGGCAAGCAGCCGCTCAATGGCAAGACGGTGTTCGTGCATGGCGAGCAGGGTTTCGGCGACACGGTGCAGTTCATCCGTTTCGTCGGGCGTCTGGGTGCGATGGGTGCGCGCGTTATCGTGCGGGTTCAGGATGCGTTGCTGCCGCTGTTGCGCGGCTATCCCGGCGCGGCTGAAGTGATCGGCGAAAGCGCGCCGTTGCCCGCGTTCGACTACCATATCCCGATGCTCAGTCTCGCGTTCGCGCTGAAGCTACGCGAAGCCGATCTGGCCACGGAAAGCCCCTACATTCATGCTGATTCGCAACTGGCCGGGCAATGGGCTGACGTATTCGCGCAAGACGATGCAAGGCCGCGCGTGGGTATCGTATGGTCGGGCAGCCGCACGCATCTGAACGACCGCAACCGGTCGATTCCGCTCGCGCAGTGCATGCCGCTGTTCGATGCGAACGCGCAGTTCGTGTCGCTGGTGAAGGATGTGCGCGAGAGCGATCGCGCGTGTCTCGATGCAAACGTGGCGCGCGGCGTGTTGCGCGATGTGTCCGACCGGTTGACGAGTTTCGCCGAGACAGCCGCGCTGATCGCGCAACTCGATCTCGTGATCGCCGTCGACACAGCCGTTGCACATGTTGCGGGCGCACTCGGCAAGCCCGTGTGGATCGCGTTGCCGTTCACACCCGACTGGCGCTGGCAACTGAAGCGCGACGACAGTCCGTGGTATCCGCACATGCGCCTGTTCCGTCAGTCGAAGCGCAACGACTGGAGCGACGTGATCGCGAGCTTGCGATCCGCGCTGAATCGACCGGCATAGCGCGCCGCTGGTTCGTTGCACGCAGACAAAAAAGGAGCACGCCGCAATGTCGGGTGCTCCTTTTTCACATCGATGAAACGCTTAGCCGAGTTTCACTTCGATTCGCCGCGGCTGCGCCTGTTCGCGGCGCGGAATGACGAGCTTCAGTACGCCGTCTTTCAGATTGGCTTCGATCTTCGACGTGTCGAAGTCGTCGCTGATCGAAAAGCGCCGCGCGAAGAAGGGCGCGCGCACTTCCGCATGCGAGAGCCGCACATTCGATGCCGCCGGGACCACGGATTCGCCTTCGATGGTCAGGCTGCCGTCGTGCACGCGGATGTCGAGCTTGTCCTTCGATACGCCGGGCAGATCCGCCCATAGCGTCACCGCCTTGCTGTCCTCGACGATATCGACGGGCGGCGTCAGCGTGACGCGGCGTTCCTGCTGGCGCGCGCCGTTGCGGCTTACCGCGCTCTCGTCGCGCTGGGTCATTTGAGTATTGTCGCTCATGATCTTTTCCTCGCCCTTATTGAACCGTGATTGCGCGCGGCTTCGACGCTTCGCGCTTGCCGACCGTGATCAGCAGACAACCGTCTACATAACGTGCCTGCACATTGTCGGGATCGGCCTGTTGCGGCAGTTCGACGACACGGCGGAACGCGCCGTTGAAGCGTTCCTGTGCATAGGCCCGCGCGCCTTCTTCCTGCGCCGGGCGTGCCGCCGCGCGCTCGCCTGCGATGGTCAGCAAGCCCTTGTCGATCGACAGTTCCAGCTTCGACGGATCGATGCCGGGTGCGAACGCGACGATCTCGATGGCTTCGTCGGTCGTGCCGATGTTGAGGCTCGGGAATGTGCCGGCGCGGCTCGAACGCAGGCTCGAAGGGAAGCCGTTGAACACGCTCGACATGTGCCGCTGCAAGCGGTCGAGTTCGTTGAACACATCGGTTCCGAAGTACAAGTCACTCATGGTCGCTCTCTCCTCTGAGCGGCGAGGCGCGCCGGCCTGAGTGTGCCGGTTTGCCTGTCATGCCGCGACGAACGAATGGATACACGCAGCGCCGTCATGTCGATGCAGCGGCTGCCCTGGTGACTCGATAGATAGGAAGCCTGCGCAAACTTTCAAGTGCAATTTCTGCAAAAAACGGCGCCTTGAAATGAGGTCAGGCGGCCTCATATCGGTGGATTCATGCGGCGCGTCCCGTTTTTTTCATCTGCTCGAGACGTGTCTTGAGCCGCGCCGCATCAAAAGGCGCTTCCACTTTCTTGTCATTGTCGAAATAGACGAATACGTCACGCGAGCGGCGCGGCGGCGCGACGATCGAAGCGCACCGCGTCGCGCGGTTCGCTACCGCGTGCCCATGCGTCGACACGGGCGGCGAAGCGGTCGAGCGCCGCGTTGGTGTACGCGCCGCCGTACAACGTTTCGCTGCCGTGCAGGCGCATGTAAATGAAGTCGCTCGTCACGTCCTCGCCATAGGGCCAGCCCGCGACGGCGTCCGACACGACGAGCGCCGCCTTGTGCTTGCGAAGCAACGCGACGAATTCCGGCACGCAAAAGCTCGGATGACGGATTTCGACTGCGTGCCGCAAGCGCCTGTTCGTTTCCACCGCGAACCACGGCTGTTTCACGCGGCCATCGTGCTGAAGCGCGAGTTTCGCGGCGGAATCGAAGTCTTGCGGCAGCAGCGCGAGGAATCGTTCGAACAGGTCGGGCTCGAATGGAAAGTTCGGTGGAAACTGCCAGAGGAAGGGGCCGAGCTTGTCGCGTAGCGCCAATACGCCGGACGCAAAGAAGTTTGCGATCGCCGGCAGTGCGGTCTCGTCGCGAAAGCGCAGCATGTGCGTGAGATAACGAGGGCCTTTGACGCTGAACGTGAAGCCGTCGGGCGTCGCCTCATACCACGACAGATAACTGCCGATGCTTTGCAGCGAGTAGTGCGAGCCGTTGATCTCGATGGTGTCGACGGCGCGCGACGCGAATTCGAGTTCGCGCCTGTGCGCCAGTCCCTGCGGATAGAACACGCCGCGCCAGCCATCGTAGCGCCAACCCGAAATACCGATCTTCACGTTCATGTGCGTGTCCCCCGCCCGTCACCCCGACCCTGACGGCTTGCCGCAAGCGCCGTTCCAACGGTTGTGACGCCGCTTACCCCGGTCACCTCCCGTCACACCCTGGTGAAAACACCGATGCGCGCTGCCGGCTACGAACAAAGCCTTACTGGACAAGACTTTCGCACGTGTGCGCCGGGCCTGCCGCGTTCGTGAGTGCTGGAAACGATCGTAACGAAGCTTGTTAGAATCCTCTCAAGCGATGTACGATGCATGCAAATAAACCATCAGCCGTTGCGGTGCATTGCACAAACTTGCGGATGTCCATGCCTGAAGCTCCTACCCAGTCCTCGTCGGTCGTCGCGCTGCGGCGCGCGGCCCACGTTCATCCCGCCCGTAACCCGGGCGTGCCTTTCGATCTCGCGTGGCTCGACGGGTTGCGCGTCAACCAGTCGGCTGTCGAGCGGCGCACGGCGACGCTCGGCACCCGCCGCACCGTCAAGAAAGATGCGCAGGCCGCATGGCTGCTGAAAGCCGTCACCTGCATCGACCTCACGACGCTCAACGGCGACGACACGGAAGGCCGCGTGCGGCGTCTGTGCGCGAAAGCGAGACAGCCGGTGCGCGCCGACATTCTGGCGGCGCTCGGCGTGCCGCCGCATACCATCACGACGGGCGCCGTGTGCGTGTATCACCGCTACGTCGCGGCTGCCGTCGATGCGCTATCGGGCAGCGGCATTCCTGTTGCGGCGGTATCGACGGGTTTTCCGGCGGGCCTGATTCCGCATCCGCTGAAGCTGAAGGAAATCGAGGCATCGGTGGCTGACGGTGCTCGGGAAATCGACATCGTCGTCACGCGCGAGCACGTGCTGACAGGCAACTGGCAGGCGCTGTACGACGAAGTGCGCGAGTTCCGCGCCGCATGCGGCGAAGCGCATCTGAAAGCGATTCTCGCGACGGGCGATATCCAGACGCTGTCGAACGTTGCGCGGGCATCGATGATCTGCATGATGGCGGGCGCCGATTTCATCAAGACGTCGACGGGCAAGGAGGGTGTCAACGCGACGCTCGACGTGTCGCTCGTGATGGCGCGCATGATCCGCGAATACCAGGCGCGCACGGGCATCCTGATTGGCTTCAAGCCGGCGGGCGGCGTGTCGAACGCCAAGACGGCGCTGCTGTATCAGATCCTGATGAAAGAAGAACTGGGCCGCGCGTGGCTCGAACCCGAACTGTTCCGCTTCGGCGCTTCCAGTCTTCTCGCCGATATCGAACGCCAGCTCGAGCATTACGCGACTGGCCGCTATTCCGCCTTCAACCGCCACCCTGTTGCCTGAGCAGATCGATCCCATGAGCGTAGCCGAGTATTTTTCATCAATGGAGTACGGTCCCGCACCCGAGGACGATCAGCCTGCGCGCGCCTGGCTTGCGCAGCATGACGCGACATTTGGCCATTTCGTCGACGGCGGATGGCGCGCGCCCGCAGCAGGCGAGCGTTTCGCGTCGCACGAACCGGCCACTGGCGGGTTGCTCGCGCACATCGCGCAAGGCGACGCAGCGGATGTGGACGCCGCCGTTGCCGCTGCGCGGGCCGCTCAGCCGGGCTGGCTCGCGCTGGGCGGCGCGGGCCGCGCGCGTCATCTGTATGCGCTGTCGCGAATGGTGCAGCGTCACAGCCGCCTGTTCGCCGTGCTCGAAGCGCTCGACAACGGCAAGCCGATACGCGAAACGCGCGACATCGATATCCCTCTGGTAGCAAGGCACTTTCTGCATCACGCGGGCTGGGCGCAACTGCAGGACAGCGAGTTCAAGGACTTCGCGCCGCTCGGCGTGATCGGCCAGATCGTGCCGTGGAATTTCCCGCTGCTGATGCTCGCATGGAAGATCGCGCCCGCTATCGCCACGGGCAATTGCGTCGTGCTGAAGCCGGCCGAATACACGCCGCTGACGGCGCTGCTGTTCGCCGAACTCGCGCACCGCGCGGGCTTGCCGAAGGGCGTGCTGAACGTGGTGACGGGGGACGGACGCACGGGCGCCGCGCTGGTCGAACATGCGGGCGTCGACAAGATCGCGTTCACGGGCTCGACGGAAGTGGGCCGCCTGATCCGCGCGGCAACGGCGGGCACGGGCAAGTCATTGACGCTGGAATTGGGCGGCAAGTCGCCGTTCATCGTGTTCGACGATGCCGATCTCGACGGTGCTGTCGAAGGCGTGGTCGACGCGATCTGGTTCAACCAGGGGCAGGTGTGCTGCGCGGGCTCGCGTCTGCTCGTGCAGGAAGGCGTCGCTGCGCGCTTCATCGACAAGCTCAAGCGCCGCATGGCGACGCTGCGCGTCGGCCCGTCGCTCGACAAGAGCATCGATATCGGCGCGATTGTCGATAAGGTGCAACTGGAGCGCATTGACTCACTGGTCGAAGCGGGCCGTCTGGAAGGTTGCGAAATCTATCAGTCGACGCAAACCACGGTGCCCGCGGGCGGCTGCTTCTATCCGCCGACGCTCGTCACGGGCGTCGCGCCCGCCTCGACGCTGGCGCAGGAAGAAATCTTCGGCCCCGTGCTCGTGACGATGACGTTCCGCACGCCCGACGAAGCCGTCGCGCTCGCGAACAACACGCGCTACGGACTCGCCGCAAGCATCTGGAGCGAGACGATCGGCCGCGCGCTCGATATCGCGCCGCGCCTCGCGTGCGGCGTGGTGTGGGTCAACGCGACGAACCTGTTCGACGCGGCCGTCGGCTTCGGCGGCTATCGCGAGTCGGGCTACGGACGCGAAGGCGGCCGCGAAGGCATCTACGAATATGTGAAGCCGAAGGCATGGCTCGCGCTCGGTGAGCGTCGCCCGGTGCATCGCGTGACGGAGGTGTCGGCGCAAGCGCATGAGTTTGAACAAACGGCCGATGTGCTGGCGATCGACCGCACGGCCAAGCTCTTTATCGGCGGCAAGCAGGCGCGGCCGGACAGCGGCTACACGCTGCCCGTCTACGGCGCCGATGGCGCGCTCGTCGGCGAAGTGGGCGAGGGCAATCGCAAGGACATCCGCAATGCCGTCGCGGCGGCGCGTGGCGCGCAGAAGTGGTCGCAGGCCACCGCGCACAACCGCGCACAGGTGATCTATTACCTCGCTGAAAATCTTGCGGTGCGCGCGCATGAATTCGTGCATCAACTGGTGAAGCGAACGGGCGCTAGCGTTGCGCAAGCGCGCCGCGAAGTGGATGCGTCGGTGACGCGGCTCTTCACGTATGCCGCGTGGGCCGACAAATTCGACGGCGCGGTGCATGCGCCGCCGCTGCGCGGCGTCGCGCTCGCGATGAACGAGCCGCTCGGCGTGATCGGCATTGCGTGCCCGGATGAAGCGCCGTTGCTGTCTTTCATTTCGCTGATTGCCCCTGCGCTCGCGATGGGAAATCGTGTGGTTGCCTTGCCGAGTTCGTCGAGTCCGCTTACAGTGACCGACTTCTATCAGATTGTGGAGACGTCGGACGTGCCCGCGGGCGTGCTCAACATTGTGACGGGCGAACGCGATGCGCTGCTGCCGGCGCTCGCGAAGCACGACGATGTCGATGCGCTGTGGTGCTTCGGCTCCGCGAAAGATTCGGCGCTTGCCGAACGCGAGTCGGTGGGCAACCTGAAGCGCACGTTCGTCGACCATGGCCGTGCGTTCGACTGGTTCGACACATCGAGCGAAGGCCCGGCGTTTCTGCGCCATGCAACACAAGTCAAGAACATCTGGATACCGTATGGCGACTGATCGCTTTCTGATCGCCTGACAGGGCATGACAGAACGATAGCGCGCCAACCGAATAACGGAGGAGACAACGTGCTGAAGAATCTGGACCCGCTGTTGAACGCCGATGTGCTGCACGCGCTGCGCGCGATGGGCCACGGTGACGAAGTGGTGATTTGCGACGCGAACTTTCCTGGCGACTCGGTCGCGCGGGAGTCCGTGACGGGCAAACTGCTGCGGCTCGACGGCGTCGATGCGCCGCGCGCGATTCGCGCGCTGCTGTCGGTGCTGCCGCTCGATACGTTCGTCGACGATCCCGCCTCGCGCATGGAAGTGGTCGGCGAGCCGAACACGCTTCCCGCCGTGCAGCGCGAAGCGCAAGCCGAAGTGAACGAGGCGGAAGGGCGCGACGTGCCGTTCGTCGGCATCGAGCGCTTTGCGTTCTATGCACGCGCGAAGAAAGCCTACTGCGTGATCGCCACGGGCGAAACGCGCGGCTACGGCTGCTTCATCTTCAAGAAGGGCGTGCTGCTCGCGCCCGACGCACCAAAGGCATGACGATGGCGACGCAACAGAAAGAAGGCCGCGTCGTCATTCTCGGCATCTATGTGACGGATCTCACGTTTCGCGCGGACCGCATGCCGTTGATCGGCGAAACGATCGCGGGCAATGCGTTCAAGATGGGCCCGGGCGGCAAGGGCTCGAACCAGGCCGTCGCGGCGGCGCGTGCGGGCGCCGACGTAGTTTTCTGCACGCGCATCGGCAACGACGCGTTCGGCCAGATCGCGCGGGCCACCTGGGACGTCGAGGGCATTACGTCGCGTGCGTCGGTGATCGACGGCGCATCGACGGGCGCAGCGCACATTTTCGTCGACGACACCACCGGCAAGAACGCGATCATCGTCGCGTCCGGCGCGGCAGCGACGATGAATGCAGGCGACGTCGACGCGATCGAAGCGGATATCGCCTCGGCGCGCGTGTTCGTCACCCAACTCGAACAGCCGGTCGGCGCTGCGAAGCATGGCCTCGAAGTCGCGCGCAAGCATGGCGTGACGACCGTGTTCAATCCCGCGCCCGCGTTGCCGCTCGACGACAGCATCTTCCCGCTGTGCGACTACATCACGCCGAACGAAACGGAGACGACCGCGCTGACGGGCATCGAGGTCGGCAATGTGGACGATGCGCGCCGTGCCGCTGACGTGCTGCTGAAGAAAGGCGTGCGCAATGTGATCGTGACGCTCGGCGAAGCGGGCGCGTTGCTGCATTCGGCGGAGCAATCGGTGTTCGTGCCCGCGTTCCAGTGTGGACGCGTGGTTGAAACAGCAGGCGCGGGCGATGGCTTCACGGGCGGCTTCGCGGCAGCGCTTGCGCGCGGCGCGGATGCCGTCGAGGCAACGCGCTTCGGCTGCGCGCTGGCGGGCATTTCGGTGACGCGGCCCGGCACCGCGCCTTCGATGCCCACGCTCGCCGAAGTCAACGACGTGCTGGCCCAGGCCGGTCATCCCGTTTCAACGCATTGAGCGCGTGCGCCGCCCGGTGCGGCGCGCGGCATGAAGGAGTTCGTTTCGACATGAAGTCCTCGCTTTCCTCCGGCCTGTTCCGCGACCGGCAACTGAACTTTCTGCTAGCGGTGAACGTGCTCGTCGTGCTCGCCGCGACATGGATCTCGCACGGTCAGTTCGTCTCGCTCGACAACCTGCAGTCGATGGGCGGCCAGTTGCCCGAACTCGGGCTGCTCGCGCTCGGCATCATGCTGTCGATGGTGTCGGGCAACGGCGGCATCGACCTGTCGGGCGTCGGGCTCGCGAACCTGTCGGGAATGGTCGCGGCGCTGGTCGTGCCGAAGTTCATCAGCGGCGACGATGCGCCGATGCTCTATACGGGCGTGTTCTGCGCGATCGTCGTGTGCATGGGCGCCATTGGCGGGCTCGTGAACGGCATCGTGATCGCACGTTTGCGCCTCACGCCGATTCTCTGCACGCTCGGCACACAGTTGCTGTTCACGGGTTGTGCCGTCGTGTTGAGCAATGGCGCGTCGGTGCACGTCGATTATGTCGAGCCGTTGTCGGATATCGGCAATGGCACGTGGTTCCAGGTGCCCGTGTCGTTCGTGATCTTCATTGCGGCGGTCGTCGTGCTCGGCTGGCTGCTGCGGCGCAGCCCGTTCGGCCTGCGTCTGTATCTGATGGGCACGAACCCGAAGGCGGCGTTCTACACGGGCATTCCGCGCGCGCGGATGCTGATTCTCACGTACATGATGTGCGGCATCCTCGCATCGCTCGCGGGGCTGATAAGCGTCACGCACACGTCGAGTGCGAAGTGGGACTACGGCAATTCGTATCTGCTGATCGCGATCCTGATTGCCGTGATGGGCGGCGTGAATCCGGCGGGCGGTTATGGCCGCATCGTCTGCGTGTTCTTCGCGGCGACGGTGCTGCAGTTTCTGTCGAGCTTCTTCAATCTGCTCGGCGTGTCGCAGTTTTTCGGCGATTGCGCGTGGGGTTTCCTGCTGCTCGCGTCACTCGCATTTGCGGGCGGCGAGCGCGTGCGCGCGATCTTCGGTTTCGCGCAGCCGAATCAAAGGCGCTAGCGTTGCAGCGATAGTTTCAGCGGACATCGGGGCCCTGGATTTCCGCGTGCATATGAAGGGGCGACACTAACTCAATGACCAGATCACTAAAGGCAACGGAGACAAACACATGAAACTGACCCGACTGAGCGCCGCCCTTGCAACCGGCGCACTCGCCCTCGGCGTGATCGCCGCCGCGCAGGCCGCAACCAACGAAACGATCGTCACGGTCGTCAAGGTAACGGGCATCAACTGGTTCAACCGGATGGACGAAGGCGTCAAGGAGTTCGCGAAGGACAACCCCGGCGTGCAGGCGTATCAGACAGGCCCGGGCCGCGCCGATGCCGCGCAGCAACTGAAGATCATCGAAGACCTGATCGCGAAGAAAGTGACGGCCATCGCCGTCGTTCCGTACGATCCGCCCACGCTCGAACCCGCGCTGAAAAAGGCGATGGATCGCGGCATCAAGGTCGTCACGCATGAAGCGGACAACGCGAAGAACACGATGGTCGACATCGAGGCCTTCGACAACTCCGCATACGGCGCGGGCCTGAACGAGCGTCTCGCATCGTGCATGCATCAGGACGGCAAGTGGGCCGTGCTGGTCGGCTCGCTCGGCAGCCGCTCGCAGGTGCAATGGGCCGACGGCGGCATCAACAACGCGAAGGCCAAGTATCCGAAGTTGAATCTCGTCGAGCCGAAGCTCGAAACGAATAACGACGGCGAGAAAGCGTATGAAGTCGCGAAGGAAGTGCTGCGCAAGCATCCCGACCTGAAGGGCTTCCAGGGTTCGTCGTCGCTGGATGTGATCGGCATTGGCCGCGCGGTTGAAGAGGCGGGCATGCAAGGCAAGATCTGCGTGTACGGCACGGGCCTGCCGACGGAAGCGGGCAAGTTCCTCGAAAGCGGTGCGGTGAACGGCATCGCGTTCTGGGACCCGAAGCTGGCCGGTCTCGCGATGAACAAGGTCGCGCAGATGCTGGTCGACGGCAAGACCGTGCAGAACGGCGCCGACCTCGGCATTCCGGGCTATACGAAGGTGACGGTCGAGAAGGGTCCGGGCAAGGGCATCATCGTGCGCGGCCAGGGCTGGGTGAACGTCGACAAGACGAACTACAAGCAATACAACTTCTGATCGCGGCATCACCGCGTGCGGGCTTTCGCGAGCGAGCGCCCGCACGCTTCGACATTCATCTGGAGCACGGCTTTTCAGCATGAATCAAAACGTTTCCTCCACGCCGTTCCTGCAGGTGGTCGGCGTACACAAGCGGTTCACGGGCGTGCATGCATTGCGCGGCGTGAGCCTGTCATTCGAGCGCGGGCAGATTTATCACCTGCTCGGCGAAAACGGCTGCGGCAAGAGCACGCTCATCAAGATCATCTCCGGCGCGCAGCCGCCCGATGAAGGTGAACTGATCATCGAAGGCGTTTCGCATGCGCGGCTGTCGGCACTCGAATCGCTGGCGGCAGGCATCGAGACGGTCTATCAGGACCTGTCGCTGCTGCCGAACATGAGCGTCGCCGAAAACGTCGCGCTGACGTCGGAGCTTGCCGAACACAATGGTCGCCTCACGCGTACCTTCGATCGCAAGGCGCTCGCGCGCACCGCGGCGAAAGCGCTCGAAGCCGTAGGTCTGCCGGGCGACGCCGGATTCCAGTCGACGCTGATCGAACAGTTGCCGCTCGCGACGCGGCAACTCGTGGCGATCGCGCGTGCGATTGCGAGCGAAGCGAAGTTCGTCATCATGGACGAGCCGACCACGTCGCTGACGCAAAAAGAAGTGGACAACCTGATCGCCGTGCTCGCGAATCTGCGCGCGCAGGGCGTGACGGTGCTGTTCGTGAGTCACAAGCTCGACGAGTGCTATGCGATCGGCGGCGAAGTGATCGTGCTGCGTGACGGCCAGAAGATGGCGCAAGGCCCGATCGCCGATTACACGAAAACGCAGATCAGCGAGCTGATGACAGGCCGTCATCTGTCGAGCGAGCGGTATCGTGAAGGCGAAGTCGGCAAGGAAGTCGTGCTCGACGTGAAGGGCTTCACGCGCGGCGCGCAGTTCCGCGATGTGTCGTTCGCACTGCATCGTGGTGAGATTCTCGGCGTCACGGGACTGCTCGATTCGGGCCGCAACGAACTGGCGCGCGCGCTGGCGGGTGTCGCGCCGGCCGAGAGCGGCACGGTCACGCTCGAAGGCAGGCACGTGGTGTTGCGCACGCCAGCGCACGCGAAGGATCATCGGATCGGCTATGTTCCCGAAGATCGCCTGAACGAAGGGCTCTTTCTCGACAAGCCGATTCGCGACAACGTGATCACGGCGATGATTTCGAGCTTGCGCGACCGCTTTGGACAGATCGACCGTGCGCGCGCGCAGCAGCTTGCCGAGCAGACGGTGAAGGACTTGCAGATTGCGACGCCTGGTGTCGACAAGCCGGTGCAGTCGCTGTCGGGCGGCAACCAGCAGCGCGTGCTGATTGGCCGCTGGCTGGCGATCGATCCGCGCGTGCTGATTCTGCACGGGCCGACTGTCGGCGTGGATGTGGGCTCGAAGGACATCATTTATCGGATCATGCAGAAGCTGTCGCAGCGTGGCATTGGCATCATTCTGATCAGCGATGACCTGCCCGAGCTGCTGCAGAACTGCGATCGCATTCTGATGATGAAGAAAGGCCGCGTGGCGAATCAGTATCGCGCGGATCAGTTGAACGAAGCGGAGCTTTATCACGCTTTGCTGTCAGAGGCTGCATAAAATGTCGTCTATCATGGACCGGACCGTGACTACCCCCAACGTCGTCGAAATCGCGCCCGAGGTGAAGCCGCCCACGTGGCGCGCGAAGCTCTCGCGCAACCCGGAGTGGTTCACGGCGGCGCTGATCGTCGTGACGTGCGTGATCGTTGGCGCGATCAATCCGCGCTTCTTTCAGCTTGCGACGCTGTTCGATCTGTTGCATTCGGCGACGACGATGTCGCTGTTCGCGCTGGGGACGCTCGTTGTGCTCGCGTCGGGCGGTATTGACGTGTCGTTCACGGCGATTGGCGCGCTCACCATGTATGCGATTACCAAGGCTGTGTTTGCCTGGTGGCCGGATGCGCCGTTTGCGTTGATTCTTGTTGTTGGCGCGGTGGGCGGTATTGTGCTTGGCGTGATCAATGGCTTGCTGGTGCATCGGCTGAAGGCGCCTTCGCTGATCGTGACGATCGGCACGCAGTATCTGTATCGCGGGATTTTGCTGACGTTTATCGGCACGACGTTCTTTATGAACATTCCGCACAGCATGGATCATTTTGGGCGTATTCCGCTGTTCTTTTATCACACGGCGGACGGGCTGCGGGCGGTGTTGCCTGCGTCTGTGCTGGCGCTCGTGATTGCTGCTGTTGTCACGTGGTGGTTGCTTAATCGCACGATGATGGGGCGCGGTGTGTATGCCATGGGTGGCAGTCTTGCCATTGCCGAGCGGCTTGGCTATAACCTGCGGGCTATTCATCTTTTTGTGTTCGGTTATACGGGGATGCTTGCGGGTATTGCAGGCATTCTGCATGTGTCGAATAACCGGCTCGCGAATCCTTTTGATCTTGTCGGTACTGAACTCGATGTGATCGCTGCGGTGATTTTGGGCGGGGCCCGGATTACCGGTGGGACGGGGACTGTAGTTGGCACGCTGCTTGGGGTCGTGCTTGTTACGCTCATTAATAGCGTGCTTATTCTGGTTGGGGTGCCTAGTACCTGGCAGAAGGTTATTATCGGGGCGTTTATCTTGATTGCTGGGACGTTGTTTGCTTTGCAGCGGAAGGGGTAAGGGGTTTCTTTTGTCTGCGACGCTGGGTGGTTTGCTTGTTGTTTTTGCTGGTATCCGCGATTTGCCTTTGCTTTGCGCTGGCATCCGCGAATTGTTAGCGTGCTTCATGCGTCGCCCCTGTGCGGGGCGGCACCTACTTTTCTTTGCCGCCGCAAAGAAAAGTAGGCAAAAGAAAGCGGCTCACACCGCCAGCTCTTCTTCTTGCCTGAGGGCCCCCAAAGGTTCTTACACTTCACACGGCAATCACGTGACCCACGTTTGTTGCCAACGCTTTAAATGAGCGCCTCACCCGCTTCACACACTTGCGTTTCAGCATGCCACGCCAGATAGTCCACGGCCGCCCAGGTGGCAAACTGTGTGTCGGCCCTCGGTGCTCCACACGCCTCACTCCAGACCGATTGCGCACGCGCCCCACCCGGTAAGAGCGTCAAGCCATACGACGCGACAACCTACACACAGTTTGCCACCTGGGCGGCGCATACCATTCGCTGCCGCTGGCTCATGTACGGGTGTTTGAAGTGGGTGAGGCGTTCATTCGAAGCGTTGGCAACGGGCACTACCCAGGGCACGGACGTGTGAAGTGTGGGGATGTTGGGGGCCCGTGGACAAACGTCAAGAATTGGCGGTGTGAGCCGCTTTCTTTTGCCTACTTTTCTTTGCGGCGGCAAAGAAAAGTAGGTGCCGCCCCGCACAGGGGCGACGCTTGAAGCGAGCTAACGTAACGCGGATGCCAGCGCAAAGGCCAACACACCGAACGGCATCGCCTGGCCCCACAAATGCTCTACCGCGAAATGCCAGCGCAGAAACAAAACCACCCCCAGCACCGCAGACAAAAAACTACCCCTTCCGCCTGACAGTAACCTGCTGCCCCTTCTCAGTAATAATCGAAGCAAACTCCTCGACCTTCGAGAACCGAACCGCCTTAACCACACCAAACTTGCTGCTATCAACCACGAGATGACTCTCGACAGCCGCCGCCATCGCGGCCTGTTTCAGCGCGACTTCATGAAAATTCCAGCACGTCACACCGTGCGCATCATCAACCCCACCGGCGGAAATAAACGCCTTGTTGATCCCCATGCGCCGAAGTACCTCGATGCTTTCTTCGCCTGAAAACGAATCCGACGACGGCACATAAACACCGCCCAGAAGAATCATCCGCACATTCGGCTTGCGCCGCAAAATCTCCGCAACGTTCAGCGAATAGCAGACAATCGTCACATGCAGATCGTTGGGAATCAGCCGCGCCAGCGTAGTAAGCGTCGTACCACAATCGATAAACAGCGTCTCGTTGTTCCCAATCAGCTTCGCCGCTACCGCCGACGCCTCCGCCTTCGCCTGCGCGAAATGGTCCTTTTCCTGTTCCAGCGAATAGCCAGCCGTGTTCGGCACGTCCGTCGCGCTGACGATATACCCGCCCAAATACGTAAAGTGCTCCGGGCTCGCGGCAATGTCCCGGCGTACCGTCATCTCCGATACGCCCAGTAACGTCGCCGCGTCGCGCAGGCGCATCACGCTCTGTTTGGCCAGCGCATCGGCGAGCATGCGCAGACGTTCAGTTTTCAGCATGGGGATGGTCTCTTCAACGCACGTTCAGCGAAGATGGTGCGTTAGATTTCGTTCGATTTCCTGAGAAGATTATAACAAGCTCGCGCCCGCATCGGCTGATGAATTTGCGAGCCGATTAGAAATCAGAGTGCGTCAGATTTAGCCTATGTCGATTGCTTGGAAAAGCGGGGCATACCACTTATTCTGACTTGAGCGCCCGGGAACTGATGATGTGTCGCCCGGTCTTCTGCTTAATTCAAATCAGGAGCCACATCCATGACGCGTCCCGTCGATTCCGGCGTAATTCTTCTTGCCCGCCTCGCGCTTGCCCTGCTGTTCCTCTGGGGCGGCGTGATGAAGCTGCTTGGCTATGCGGGCTTCGTCGGTTATCTGCATTCGAAGGGCGTGCCGTTCGTGCAGATTGCCGCGCCGATTGCGACGGCCGTCGAACTGCTCGGCGGACTCTTCCTCGTGGTTGGCTTCAGAATCCGCGCACTCGGCCTGTTCATGGCCGCCTACACGATCGCGACAGCCGTTCTCGGACACGACTTCTGGAATATCACCGACGCCGCCTTGCAGCGCGACATGATCATTCATTTCTGGAAGAACGTCGGCATTGCGGGCGGATTCCTGCTGCTGTTCGTGACGGGCGCAGGACGCTTCAGCATCGACGGCGCGCGTGCGCCGCGCGGGGGGCTGGGCAGCAGCCTGTGATCGTTGCGCTCGCTGCGCCGGAGCGGCATAAAAACGGCACGAAAGCGGAAATAAGCGCGCCTTCCGTTGCGAGGCTTTCGCAAGAGCGGGCATCATTCGTGCACTATGCAAAGCTGCAAGCCAATTCGACTAAAAGGAGCACGCGATGATTCAAGCTTTTGACCAGACGATCAACGGCACGGTCATGCAATTTTGCGCGAGCCTCGGCGAAGGGCCGACGCCGCATCGCGTGATCATCAGCCGGGCCGATACGGCCGAAACGCTCGTGATCCTCGATGCAGCCGGATTGATCAGTTCGATCAAGGCGGAGATCGAACAGCCGGAGACACTCGTCGCCGACGCGATCCGCAAGGTGCAGGGCGAAGGGCTCATAGAAAAGGCGCTCGATACGGGCGCGATTCAGGAAACGACGCTGTAACCTCTGCTGCCGTTCCACCATTGCAACACCCACGATGCCGCGTGCAGCGTGGGTGTTGCGCTTTTGGCGGGTCATGCGTGTGTCATGCGTGCGTCATTCGCTGGCGTTCGCAGGCCGTGCGGCGTTGCGGCCAGCGCGCGCCCGGTCGTGCGCGTGCGGCTCGGGGTGCACGAGACAGGCGAGCCCGAGTGCGCACAACAGAATGCACGACGAGATCAGCGTCGACGATCTGAGCCCGGCTACCACCTGCGCTGCGCCCGCCGCATCCGCCGCGCTCGCACTCGCGAGCGCGCCGAACGCCGCCACGCCGACCGCGCCGCCTGCCTGGCGCGCCGTGTTCAGCACCGCCGATGCCGTGCCGGCGCGATTCACGTCGACGCAAGCGAGCACGGCTGTGGTCATCGCCGGGACGGCGAGTCCCATGCCGGACGGGATCAGCAGAAACGGCACCAGCAGCGTCCAGAGCGGCGAGGCGGCTTGCGCGAAGTGCAGCAGGCCGTAGCCGAGGGCAGCCGTGATCGCGCCCGCGATCATCGGCACCCGTGCGCCGAAGCGCCCGACCACCCAGCCGCTCGCCACGTTCGACACCAGGAATCCGCCCGTCAGCGGCAGGAACGCGAGACCGGCCTGCAACGCCGTCTCGCCGCGCGCATGCTGCAGATAAAGACTCAGCACGAACACGACGCCGTAGTAAGTCAGATTCACGCAGATGCCGAACAGCACAGCCGCGCTGAAAGTGCGGTTGCCGAAGAACGTGAGCGGCAGCATCGGCGTATCGACGCACCGCTCGGTGACGACGAACGCGACGGTCGCGATCAGCGCAAGCACGAAGCTGCCATAAACGAGCGGATGCGCGGGTCCGAGCGGCCGCCACTCGATCACGGCGCCCGTGAAAGCCGTCAGCGCGACGACCGCGAGCAGTTGGCCGACGGGATCGATGCCGCGCGCGGTCGAAGTCGTAGCGGACTTGCCGGGCGCCTTACCCGTCGAGGCCGTTCGCGGACGCGGCACCCAGGCGAACGTCGCCGCCAGCCCCAATGCGCAGATGGGCAGATTCACCAGAAAGATCGCGCGCCAGCCGAACGCGGCGATCAGCAGTCCGCCGATCACCGGGCCCGCCGCAATCGCGATCGCGCCTGCTGCCGTCCACAGGCCGACGGCGCGGGCCCGCAGCTTCGGATCGTGGCTGCATGCCTCGTTGAGCAACGCGAGCGAATTGGGCAGCATCGCCGCCGCGCCCATCCCTTGCACGGCGCGCGCGGCGACGAGCAGGGCGGGGCCCGATGCGAGCCCGCAGGCGAGCGACGCCGCCGCGAACAGCGCGATACCGCAGGCGAACATCCGGCGCGCGCCGAAGCGGTCGCCCAGCACGCCCGCCGACAGCATCAGCACCGCGAACGCGAGCGTGTAGGCATCGACGATCCATTGCAGGCCCGTGACGTCCGCATGCAGATCCGCGCCGATCTTCGCGAGCGCGATGTTGACGATGGTCACGTCGAGTTGCGTGACGACGAAGCCGACGCTGACCGTCGCGACGATGCGCGCGAGCGCCGGCGTGAAGCGGGGTACGGGAGAAGTATTCATGCGTCGATGATCGGGCGGCCCCGCCATGCGACGTTTCGGACCGGCATGAAGTGTCGATGCGACGACCGGTCCAGAAGGGCAAGTGACGTGCCCGCGCACGCCACTTGAAACAGCCTTATTGCGCGGCGTCCCGCTTCACGAAGCACGCGGTCAGCGCGCCGATCACGCACAGCGCGCCGACGTAAAGCGCGGGCGCCATCGGATTCGACTTCAGCATCAGCGAAACGACGATCGGCGTCAGGCCGCCGAACACCGCGTACGCGACGTTGTACGAGAACGAGATGCCCGAGAAGCGCACCACGGGCGGGAACGCGTTGACCATCACGAAGGGCACCGCGCCGATCACGCCGACGAACAGGCCCGCGATTGCGTACAGCGGCACGAGCATCGCGCTGTCGACGGCGAGTTGCTGGAACAGCACGTAATAAGCGATGCCGAGCCCCACGCAGCCGGCGAAAATCGTGCGGCCCGCGCCGAAGCGCCCGGCGAGCGAGCCCGCCGGCACGCAGCCGATCGTCAGGAACAGCGTCGCGATGCTGTTGGCGAACAGTGCCGTTGCCGGCGCGATGTGAAACTGCTTTTGCAGCAGCGTCGGCGTCATCAGGATCACGACGACGATCGCGGCCGACAGCATCCACGTGAGCAGCATCGACACGATCACGGCGCGGCCGTGATCGCGCAGCACCGCCTTCAGCGGAATTTCCGCCGCCAGCGACTTGCGCTGCTTCATTTCGGCGAACACGGGCGTCTCGTGCAGCCAGCGGCGCAGATACACAGAAAAAAGACCGAACACGCCGCCGAGCAGGAACGGGATGCGCCAGGCGAAATCGGCGATGTCAGCGGGTGCGAAGTGGCGGTTCACGGCCGACGCAACCAGCGAGCCGAGCAGGATGCCCGCCGTCAGGCCCGCCGTCAGCGTGCCGCATGCATAGCCGACGTGGCGCTGCGGCACGTGCTCGGAGACGAACACCCACGCGCCCGGCACTTCGCCGCCGACGGCCGCGCCCTGCATCACGCGGAACAGGAGCAGCAGCACGGGCGCCATGATGCCGATGCTCGCGTAGGTGGGCAGCACGCCCATCAGCAGCGTCGGCAGCGACATCAGCAGCACGCTCAGCGTGAACATGCGCTTGCGGCCGAGCAGGTCGCCGAAGTGCGCCATGATGATGCCGCCCAGCGGCCGCGCCAGATAACCGGCGGCGAAGATGCCGAAGGTTTGCAGCTGGCGCAGCCAGTCGGGAATCGACTGCGGGAAGAACAGCTGTCCGATCGCCGGAGCGAAGAACACGAAGATGATGAAGTCGTAAAACTCGAGCGCGCCGCCGAGCGCGGCGAGGCTGAGCGTCTTGTAGTCGTGGCGGGTCAAGGGGCGCGCGTGCGCGCTGTCCCTGGCGTGTGGTCTACCCAGTTCTGTTGCTTGCATTGCCTGTCGTTGTATGAATAGAAGAGCCGCGCGTTGGGCGCGGAGTACGGCGGTCGTCAGGCGGGAAGTGCGACAGTGCGGGGTAGCGCACGGGACACGGCACACCGGTCCGGATAGGGCGGCGTGATGACGATTTTGGCCAGCCCGCGATTTTACAGTATGTAATTTGTAGCAAAACCTTTGCAAATTCAGACAAGTCTTATGGGCTTAACGGTATAGCGTGAACAGAATCGCGTTCCTGGACCAATTGTCGGGGACTCATCCATGCGTATCGCCATTCTTCAACGTGACCTCGTGCAGGGTAAGTTGCTGGAAAAAATCATTGTTCAGGCTGGCCACAGTTGCGTCGTGTACGACGACGGCCTGACGCTCTCCAAGGTGCTCGCCCGTTCGACGGTCGATCTGCTGATTCTCGACTGGCACGCGCTGCGTCTGTCGGGCACGGATGTGCTCAAGGCCGTGCGCTCGGTAGGCGGCGAGCGCATGCCCGTGATGTTCGCTTCGGCAGATAGCTCGGAAGAAAACGTCGTGCGCGCGTTCGTGCTGGGTGCCGACGACTACGCCACACTGCCCGTGCGGCATGCCGAGTTTCGCGAGCGCCTGTCGGCGCTGCTGCGGCGCGCGTATCCGGAACGCTACGGCAAGGACAGTTTCGACGTCGGGCCGTATCACTTCGACACCCGCCGCCAACTGGTCACGCTGCGCGGCGCGCCCGTGCAGTTGTCGGGCACGCAGTACCGGCTGGCCTCGCTGTTCTTTTCGAACATCGGTCGCGTGCTGTCGCGCGATCACATCTTCGCGATGGTCTGGGGCCGCGAGTTCCGCGAGGTGACACGTACGATCGACAGTCACGTGTCGCGCCTGCGCACGCTGCTGGAAATCGAGCCGCACAACGATTTCCGTCTGCAGCCCGTGTACAAGAGCGGCTATCGCCTGCTGCATCTGCGCACGAACGAAGTCGCCGCTGTGCCGCATGCGGAAGCGGCCTGAGTGGATTTGAGCGGTTCTGGCGGCGGCTGCCTGTGGAAGGCAGCCGCCGCTTTTTTATGTTCCCCGCGTTCGCTTACAGCTTCGGCAGAGATGGACGCGTTTCAATCGAGCGGCGGATCAGCGTTTCGACGGCCTTGCGCTCTTCACCGGCGAGCGGCAGGCGCGGCGGGCGCACCGGCTCCGTGCCGAGGCCGACAATCGCTTCCGCCAGCTTGATGTTCTGCACGAGCTTGGCCGACACATCGAGCGCGAGCAACGGTGCGAACCAGCGATAAATCGCGCGCGCCTCTTCCAGCCGTCCCGCCTTCAGCAACCTGTAGATCGCGACCGTCTCGTGCGGGAACGCGCACACCAGCCCCGCGACCCAGCCGTGCGCGCCCATCAGGATCGCTTCCATTGCCAGATTGTCGACGCCGCACAGAATCGCGTAGCGGTCGCCGACGGCGTTGATGAGATCCGTCACGCGCCGTACGTCGCCACACGATTCCTTGATCGCGACGATCTTCTTCTCGTCGGCGATTTCGGCGAACATCTCCGGCGTCATGTCGACGCCATACGCGAGCGGATTGTTGTAGATCATCAGCGGCAGCGGGCTGGCGTCGGCGACCATGCGGAAGTGATTCAGCGTCTCGCGGCGGTCCGACAGATAGCGCAGGCCAGGCAGCACCATATAGCCCGCTGCGCCGCGCTTCGCGCCCGCTTCGGCCTGTCGGCAGCCGTCGAGCGTGCTGTTTTCGGCGATCGTCAGCAGCACGGGCACGCGGCCGCGCGATGCCTCGACGGCCACGTCGAGGACCTGCAGCTTTTCGTCGAGGGAAAGCGTGGACGCTTCGCCGAGCGAGCCGCACACGATGATCCCGTCGACACCCGCTTCGATCTGCGCCTCGATATTCTTGCCGGTCCACGCGCGGTCTATGCTGAAATCCGCGTTGAACTTGGTGGTGACTGCGGGCAATACGCCTTCCCAGATATGCGCCACGACTGCTCTCCTGAAAGTGATGAGTCGAGTGCAGTGTAAGCAGGGAATATTCGGATGTCTTGCGCGAATCGCGCGTCCCGCGTGACGATTTCGGCATAACGGCTATGCGAGAGAAATCCATGATTTACGATGCTTTCGATGTTTAGCTCCGGTTTTACCCGTCATTCAACTGTCGAAGCTCGCTGGATCGATACCGCGTCCGCGCGCGGTGCAGCTGCGCTCCGCCTGCTCGATGAACCGCCCGGCCGCAGCCTGAATGCAAGCCACATCCGCGTTCTTCTGGCTATGCTGAAATCGTCACAATCCACGCGCAACCGCTTCAAGACTGCGCGCCGCCGCGTTCCTACCATGAGCAACATGAAAACCTTGAACGTCATCGATTCGCACACGGGCGGTGAACCGACCCGCCTCGTGGTGTCCGGCGGTCCCGAACTTGGCGGCGGCACGCTTGCGCAACGGCTCGACGCGTTTCGCACGCGCTACGACGACTGGCGCGCGGGCATCGTCACGGAGCCGCGCGGCTCGGACGTGGTGGTCGGCGCGCTGTTGTGCGAGCCGGATCGCAAGGAGTGCGCGGCGGGCGTGATCTTCTTCAACAACGTCGGCTATCTGGGCATGTGCGGGCACGGAACAATTGGTCTCGTGGTGTCGCTGGCGCATATGGGGCGCATCGGGCCGGGCCGGCATCTGATCGACACGCCCGTCGGCATCGTCGAGGCGACGCTCAACGCCGATCTCAGCGTGTCGGTGCGCAATGTGCCCGCGTACCGGCATCGCAAGGACGTGACTGTCGAGGTGCCCGGCTTCGGTGCGTTGACGGGCGATATCGCGTGGGGCGGCAACTGGTTCTTTCTGGTCGCCGACCATGGCCGCTCGCTCGACGCGTCGAACATTCCCGAGCTCACGC
Organism: Paraburkholderia caribensis; assembly: GCF_002902945.1. Lineage (NCBI taxonomy): Bacteria > Pseudomonadati > Pseudomonadota > Betaproteobacteria > Burkholderiales > Burkholderiaceae > Paraburkholderia > Paraburkholderia caribensis. The sequence goes on along the minus strand of NZ_CP026102.1, from coordinate 2,135,551 downwards.
ACTTCAGTTCGGCGATCCGCGACGCGCTGATCGCAGCGGGGATCACGGGTGCGAACGGCGCGCTGATCGACCACATCGAGCTGTTCGGGCCGGGCTCGCGCGAAGGCATCGACAGCCGCAGCTTCGTGCTGTGCCCGGGCAACGCGTACGACCGCTCGCCGTGCGGCACGGGCACCAGCGCGAAGGTCGCATGCCTCGCCGCCGACGGCAAGCTGGCGGCGGGAACGGTGTGGCGGCAGGAGAGCGTCATCGGCAGCGTGTTTGAAGCGAGCTACGCGCAAGGCGGCACGCAGGACGGCATCGCGACCGTCATTCCGACCATCACCGGGCACGCCCACATCATGGCCGAGAGCCGCCTTTGCTTCGACGAGCGCGATCCGTTCGCGTGGGGCATCCGCACGGTATGACGGCGGATGTCGTGATCGTCGGTGCGGGCATCGTCGGCGCGGCGTGCGCGGCGGAGCTCGCCGCGCGTGGGCTGCGCGTGACGGTGCTCGACGCTGCTGGCATCGGCGGCGGTGCGACGGCGGCGGGCATGGGGCATATCGTGGTGATGAACGACTCGCCGGCGGAGTTCGCTTTGAGCCGCTATTCGCGCGACTTGTGGCTCGCGCTCGCGCCGCAGTTGCGAACGCGCGATGCGTTTGCGCGCTGCGGCACGCTGTGGGTCGCAGCCGACGCCGAAGAACTCGACGCCGCGCGTGAGATGCACGCAGCCTTCGCCGCGCAAGATGTGGCGGCGCAACTGCTCGACGAGCGCGCGCTCTACGACTGCGAGCCGTCGCTTGCGCCGGGCATGGCGGGCGGCTTGCTCATCGGGCACGACAGCATCGTGTATGCGCCGTCTGCTACGCAATGGCTGCTCACGCAATCGCCCGGCGCTGCGCGGATCGACGTGCGGCTGCATGTGCAAGCCGTGGCCGTCGATGCACGGCATGTCACGCTGTCGAATGGCGAGCGCGTTGGCGGCGCGCACATCGTCGTCGCGAACGGATTACAGGCGCGCGAACTCGTGGCCGGCTTGCCGTTGCAGCCTAAAAAAGGCCATCTGCTGATCACCGACCGCTATCCCGGCTACATCCGCCATCAACTGCTCGAACTCGGCTACATCAAGAGCGCCCATCATGCGACGGGAACATCCGTGGCGTTCAACGCGCAACCGCGCCCGACGGGACAACTGCTGATCGGCTCGTCGCGCCAGTTCGACACCACCGACCCAGCCGTCGATATGCCCGTGCTAGCGCAGATGCTGCAGCGCGCGGCCCGCTATCTGCCCGCATTGCCGACGCTCAACGGCATTCGCGCATGGACGGGGTTTCGCGCGGCATCGCCGGATGGCTTGCCGCTGATCGGCCCAGCGGGCGGCGCGGCGCCTGGCGTGTGGCTCGCTGTCGGTCATGAAGGTCTGGGCGTGACGACGTCGCTCGGCACGGCGCAGTTGCTCGCCGCGCAGATCACGCAGACAGCGGCCGCCATTGCCGTCGATCCGTTTCTGCCTGCGCGTTTCGAGCTTGGGGCATGTCATGTCTGAAGCCGTTCGTCCACGCGTTCGCATCACGATCGACGGCCAGCCTGTCGAGATCGAGCAGGGCGCCACCATCGCCGCTGCCCTGGCGGTGTGCGGCGGGCGCGCATACGGCACGCGCGTGTCCGTCACTGGCGAGCCGCGCGCGCCGATGTGCGGCATGGGTGTGTGCCAGGAATGCCGCGTGAGCGTCGATGGACGCATGCATGTGCTCGCATGTCAGACCCTGTGCCGCGACGGCCAGATCGTGCAAACGACGAGGCCGCGATGAACGGTCAGCGCTTCGATGTCGTCGTCGTGGGCGCGGGGCCGGCGGGTCTCGCTGCCGCTTGCGAAGCGGCGAAAACGGGCGCGCGCGTCGCCGTGCTCGACGACAACCCTCGCGAGGGCGGCCAGGTATGGCGCACTGGCCCCGCGCATCCGCCATCGGATGAACTGGCCGCGCGTCTGCATGAGATCCAGTCGAGCGGCAACGTGACGCTCGCGTCTGCCGCGCGCGTCATTGCCCCACTCGACAAAGGCCGGCTGTTGATCGAATCGGCGGAACATGGCGGCGCGTGCATCGGCTACGACCGCCTGATCCTTGCCACGGGCGCGCGTGAACTGCTGTTGCCGTTCGACGGCTGGACGCTGCCCGGCGTGACGGGCGCGGGCGGCTTGCAGGCGTTGATCAAGGGCGGCGTGCCGGTGCGCGGCGAGCGCATCGTGATCGCGGGCAGCGGGCCGCTGCTGCTCGCCTCGCTCGCGACCGCGCGTGCGGCGGGCGCGCGGGTCGTGGCCGTGGTCGAGCAGGCATCGCTGGTGTCGGTGATGCGCTTTGGCGCGTCGCTTGCGGCGACGCCCGCGAAGCTCGTGCAAGCCGCGCAACTGACACGCGGCTTGACCGGGCTTCGCTATCTGACGTCGAGCGTCGTGCGTGCGGCGAAGGGTAGCGGACGTGTCGAGCGCGCGATCGTCGAACGCGCGGACGGACGCATCCAGATGTTCGACTGCGATCGTATCGCTTGCGGTTACGGCCTCGTGCCGGACACGACGCTCGCTCGCGCGCTGGGCTGCGCGACGCGCGCCGACGGCGCGATCGCCGTCGACTGTGCGCAGCGCACGTCCGTCGCTAACATCTTCGCGGCAGGCGAATGCGCGGGCGTCGGCGGGATGGAGCTTGCGCGGGTGGAAGGGCGAATTGCGGGGCGTGCAGCCCTAGGTCTCGCGCAAGCTGAAACCTTTGAACAATTGAGGCGCGAACGCGCGCGCTGGCAGCGATTCGCAGCGCGAGTCGAGATGGCGTTCGCGTTGCGCGACCCCGCGCGCCAACTACCCGCCGACGACACCTTGCTGTGCCGTTGCGAAGACGTATCGGTCGGCGAGGTTCGCGCGCATGCGAGCTGGCGCGACGCGAAGCTGCACACGCGCTGCGCAATGGGCGCGTGCCAGGGCCGCATTTGCGGCGGTGCGGCGCAGGCGTTGCTCGGCTGGGATGTGACGCAGGTTCGTCCGCCCATCCACCCCGCGCAGATCGCCACATTGATGCTTGCGGCCGACGAGAATACGGCCGCGCATTGATCCGCGCCGTCTGCGAGAAAAATGCCTGGGCGCGCATCGAACGCACTGACGCGAGATTTTTTCGCCTGCCACGCGCCGCCCTATAATCGATCAGCCCGCGACCAGGCCGGGGCAATCTTCACGTTCTCGCAGCCCATGCACGGAATCCTCACGATGAACACGTTCGCTTCCACGCCTGACGCGCTCGATTCGGCTGCGGCGTCGCTGGCCGGGATGCTCTCGCATTTCGCGCTACTCGAACCCGTGTTCGACGCGATGCCCGATATCGTGTTCTTCGTGAAGGACGCGCAGGCGCGTTACGCGCTCGTCAATCGCACGCTGGTGTCGCGCTGTGGATTCAAGGAGAAGGAAAAGCTGCTGGGCAAGACGGCGGAAGACGTGTTTCCGAGCCGCTTCGGCCGTATCTACACGGCGCAGGACAAGGCTGTGATCCATGTCGGCAATCAGATGGTCGATCAGCTGGAACTGCATCTGTATCCTGGCCGGCAACCGGGCTGGTGCCTGACCTGCAAGCAGCCGTTGCGCGACGCGGCAGGGCGAGTGGTCGGGCTGGCGGGCATTTCGCGCGATCTGCGCGCCGATGAAAGCAGCCACCCCGCGTATAGCCGGCTCGCGACGGTCGTGCAGTATCTGCAAGAGAACTACGTGCAGCCGCTGAACCTGAAGCAGCTTGCCGCGATGGCGGATATGTCGGTTGCGCAGCTCGAACGGTATTTTCACAAGGTGTTTCATCTGACGCCGCGCCAGGTGCTGCTGAAGACCCGGCTCGATGCGGCGACGGCGTTGCTCGTGTCACACGACAAGGTCACCGATGTCGCCGCCTTGTGCGGCTATACGGATCACAGCGCGTTCACGCGACAATTCAAGGCGACGGTCGGCGTTACGCCTACCGAATACCGGATGCTGTTGCACGGCACCTCACGCAACTAACTGTCAGTTTCGCACAGTCACATTGAGCAAAAACGAACCAGCGATCAACCGCGCTTGCGGTCGGAAGCCGGTCACGAACATCCAGACATAAGCAGCCACAAGAACATGCCCGTCCGCCGCGCGAAGCTTCGCTATTACGTGTATGTGGTCGCGCTCGACGATACGGTCTGGAACGAAGCACGCTTTCGACGCGCGAATCCCGAGTATCGGTTCGAACGGCCGTGCGTGTATGTGGGCATGACCGGGCTGGACCCGGACTTGCGTTTCGACCGGCACAAGGCGGGCATTCAGTCGAATCGCTATGTGCGCGACTATGGTTTGCGGCTGATGCCGGAACTGTATGAAGTCTTCAATCCGCTGCCTTACGACGGCGCGCGCGACATGGAAGTCGAACTGGCGATCGGCTTGCGCGAAGCGGGTTACGGCGTGTGGCAGGCGTAGTTTCGCAGCGCGGGATGCGCTGGTCTTACTTGACGCCGAGTCCGCGCAGAATCGCGTTGCCTTCGGGCGTCAGGCGAATGTGTGGTTCATCGCCGGCATCCGTGGCGATGCTTTCGACGAGGCCGGCTTCCTGCAGCGTCGGAATTTCCGGCTTGGCGAGCGCGGCCATGGGTGCGTGCAGCAACAGCAGCAGCGTGGCGAGTTCATGCGGGCTGAGGAGCCGGCGGAGAATGGTCGTCTTTCTAGGCGGCGCTGCTTTCGCGGCGGCGGCTTGCGCGGATGCGGCCGGGGTTTCGGTCGCGATGCGCTTCGTCGGGTCGTTGCGGTCTTTGTAGTAATCCATCCGGGCACCTGGCTGGAACGCGGGTCAGTGTCAAGGACGAATACTGGCAGCGCAGACTTAAACGATTCTTAAGCTCCCCGCCTTCGAGGGCGGAGAAGTTGTTACATCCAGTTACGCCGCCGCACTCGCGAGCGGCCTCAGGGCGCGCATTCCTTGCTTGCGCCTTCGATCCACAGGTTCGACGTGTTGCGTTTGCCTGCGTAGTAGCGGAACGTCGTGGCGCCGTTGTCGGCCCGAACCTTGACGATGTTGGATTCGCCGAAATCGAGCATCTGGCCTTGTGGAATAGGCGTGGCTTTGACGGGCGTGTCGTGCTTTGCCGCGGCTTGGGTCATGCACTGGATGACGTCGTTGACGGGGCGATTCGTCATGTTGTCCTTCATCGGATCGCCGGCATCCGGGTTGTGGGACGCCTGATATTGCGCGCAGGCGGCGAGCAGCAACGGGATGGACAGGGTGACGGCTAGCTTCTTCATGAGTCTCCTTCTGGTTGGCGGTGGGCGCCGCACGAGGCGTCGGGTGACGGACGGGCTCGTCGATGCGGAACCGCATAACGTTCGGGAAATTATATCGGGGCAAGCGGTGTGCCTGATTTTTCGCGTGCGATTGAGGTGGGGGTGGCTTTTGCCGCCGGCGGTTCAATCGTTCAATGTTGGTCTGTCTGTTTGCTTGATTTGTTTTTGCTTTTGTTTTTGGTTTTGCTTTCGCTGGCATCCGCGAATTGTTAGCGTGCTTCAGGCGTCGCCCCTGTGCGGGGCGGCACCTACTTTTCTTTGCCGCCGCAAAGAAAAGTAGGCAAAAGAAAGCGGCTCACACCGCCAGCGCTTGACCTTTGTCCACGGGCCCCCAACGTCCCCACGCTTCACACGGCAACTTGCTGATTGATGGCCGTTGCCAACGCTTCGAATGAATGCCTCACCCGCTTCGGATACCCGTACCCGGTCAAGCGGCAGCGAATGGTATGTGCCGCCCAGGTGGCAAACTGTGTGCAGGTTGTCGCGGCGTATAGGGTAGCGCTCTTACAGGGTGGGGCGCGTGCGCAATCGGTCTGGAGTGAAGCATGTGGAGCACCGAGGGCCTACACACAGTTTGCCACCTGGGCGGCGGTGGACTGGCTGGTGAGGCATGCTGAAACGCGGGTGCGTGAAGCGGGTGAGGCGCTCAGCAAGAGCGCTGGCAACGAGCAGGAATGATGTGATTGCCGTGTGAAGCGTAAGAACCTTTGGGGGCCCTCAGGCAAGGACAAGGGCTGGCGGTGTGAGCCGCTTTCTTTTGCCTACTTTTCTTTGCGGCGGCAAAGAAAAGTAGGTGCCGCCCCGCACAGGGGCGACGCGTGAAGCTAGATAACAAATCGCGGATGCCAGCGCAAAGACAAATCGCGGATGCCAGCGCAAAGACAAAACGCGAATGCCAGCGCAAAAACAAAACCCGAATGCCAGCGCAAAGGAAGGAACATCAAACCAGCGCCGCAGGCAAAAACAACCTAACGAGCAACAAACCTCAAAGTAGCATCAACAATCATCGCGCGATGCCGCGCCCTGAGCCTCGAATGAGAGGGATCGCGCCCAAACGCATTCCCAAACGTATGCCGATTGGCAATCCGATGAAAGCACAACGAACTGATCAACAGATGCAGATCAATCGGATCGATATCATCACGAAAATCCCCTGAAGCAACGCCTCGTGCAAGAAGATCTTCAATAGTGTGAATCACCGTCGCATTACGATTCTTGAAGGTCTTGACCTGCTCGATATACTTCGCGCCGTGAATATTCTCGATAGTCACAAGACGCACGAAATCGCGATGTTTATCATGATAGTCAAACGTAAACTCAACGAGACTACGCAGCCCGTCCACAGGGCTCATATCGCTGACTTTCAGATCTTGTTCGAGCTCGCGAATATCGCCATACACCTTCTCGAGCACGGCCTCGTACAGCCCTTCCTTGCTGCCGAAGTAGTAGTACAGCATGCGCTTCGTGGTATTGGTGCGCTCCGCAATCGCGTCGACACGCGCACCCGTGAGTCCCATCGACGAAAACTCCTGCGTGGCCACCTCGAGGATGTTGCGCTTCGTCTCTTCGGGATCGTATTTGCGCCGTGGTTCGGAGGGTTCGTTCGGGGTCTCGTTATGCTCGGGCGCGATAGCTCGGCTTCCCTTTTTCATTGTGTGTTCCGGCGGCGGTGACATTTCATTCTAGCATGCCGAAATCACCAGCCAGCATGGCCTGGCGGCATGCCCGGCTTCATTGCGCGCACGTGCGGCTGCGCCGCCGGAAGGGCGCAACCCGAGGGCTCAGTTCGGGCGCCGCGAACGGTCCGCGAGCGCATCGCGCGTCTGCATCGCCGTGTATGTCAACTGCGCGGCGGCGAGGCCCAGCGCGCCGAACGTGTGCGTCAGACCGAAGGCCGCGAACGCATCGGGCACGGGCCGCTCGCCCGCGATCGCCGCCGCCAGCAGTTCGCCCGACACCGTGGTCGGCGCCATCCCATGTCCGCCGAAACCGACCGCGTACCAGACGCCGTCGGCGCTCTGGCCGATCTGCGGCATCTTGTGCCGCGCGTAGCTCATCAGGCCGCCCCACGCATGGTCGATGCGCACGTCGCGCAACTGCGGATACACCTTCAGCAGATCGCGGCGCAGCAGCCGCGCAATCGCCTCAGGCTCGCGTTCCAGGATCGAGATGCGCCCGCCCCACAGAATGCGCGAGTCGGGCAGCGGACGGTAGTAGTCGAATGCGAAGCGCGTGTCGTAGACGGCGCAACGGCAGTCGATTGCATCGGCGAGCCGCGCGCCGAGCGGCTCGGTCGCCATCACGTAGGTCGCAATCGGCAGCACGGCGCGCTCGACGCGCCGGTACACGTTGCGCGCATAGCCGCCGCCCGCCATCACGACATGCCGGGCGTCGATCGATCCTTGCGCCGTCCCGACGACGTACCCGGCGCCTTGCCTGTGCAGCGACGCGACAGGCGACTGCTCGACGATCCGCACGCCCGCCGCTTCCGCCGCGCGCGCGACACCGAGCACGTACTTCAACGGATGAAAGTGAAACGCATTGCGCTCGAACAGCCCGCCGTGATAGCGCGTGGTCTTCAGCCGCACGGCGAGCTCGTCGGCGCCGAGCGGCTCCCATTCGACGCCGAACGCGTCCTTCATCAAACGGCGCTGACTGTCGAGGCGCGACGGATCGTCGAACCAGTTCGCGAGGATCACGCCCGCGTCCGTCGCTTCGCAGGCGATCGCGTAGCGCTGGATGCGCGCGCGCATCAGGTCGACGGCGTCGATCGTCAGCGCGTACAGTTCGCGGGCGCGCTCCGGGCCGAGAATCCTCAGCAGGTCCGCGCAATCGAGACTGTACCCGCCGAACACGAAGCCGCCGTTGCGGCCCGACGCGCCATAGCCGACCTGGTTCGCTTCGACCACGACGACGTCGCGCACGCCGCGCTCGGCCAGTCCGAGCGCGGTAGACAGGCCCGCCAGCCCGCCGCCGACGATGCAGACGTTCGCGCTCAGGTTTCCGGACAGCGCAGGGCGCACGGGCCGCTCGACGGTCGCTTCGTAGTAGCTTTGCATAAGATTCAGGAGGTGGGGGGCGTCACCAGGAATGCGGCGACATGCGATGCCTGCAGTGCGTGGCCATGTTACTCAATTTCGCACGGCCGTCGTATTCGGTATTCCAGGGAGGCGGCGCAGGCGGAAGGCGCGTGCGGAGGTTGCATCGGCATCGAAGCGGCGGCCGTCTTTACCCATCCGGGCGCGAAAGGCGGCGGCATGCGGCAAAAGATGCCGTCCCGTCGCGCCCGCCTGACGGCTGTGTTGCGTGCCGTACTCACCCGATCAAGTCGATGCGTCACCTGACCCTCACAACCGTTGTTACGGGTTAGACTGACATAGTCGAGGTTAGTGTGGTCAGGCATCTGCAAGGAGACGCCGCCATGAATCGGCCACTACGGTTTCCGCTACGCGCAATCGGCACCACCTCCGCCTGGAAGTGGTTCAAGTGGCTCTTTTTCGCCTCGTTTCTCGTGGCCGTCGCCCTCGGCGTGCGCTTTGTTCAGATCGAAATGGACACGTCGCGGTTGCAGGCGCGCTACTTGTCCGAACTGACGCGCGACGTCGGGTTTACCGTCTCCGAAGGTCCGAGCGACAACATCCGCTTTCCCACCGACGGCCCCTATGACATCCGCCTCGGCTATGCGCTGCTGCCCGCATTCGAACGCCGTCTGAAAGAGCGCGGTTTCTCCGTTGCGTCGCAGGCGCGCGATTCCGAACGCATGGCATCGCTCGCCGACGACGGCCTGTTCGTTCCCTACGAAGAAAAGGATCAGGCGGGACTGATGCTGTATGACGCCACGGGCACGCGCCTGTTCGGCTCGCAGTTTCCCGCTCGCGTGTATGACGATTTCGAGTCAGTGCCGCCGCTCGTGGTGTCGGCGCTGCTGTTCATCGAAGACCGCCATCTGCTCGACCCCGACCAGCCGAACCGCAATCCCGCCATCGACTGGGGACGCTTCAGCCGCGCGCTGATGGATCAGGGCCTGCGCGTCTTCAATCACAACCAGGCGCAGCCCGGCGGCAGCACGCTTGCCACGCAGATCGAGAAGTTCCGCCATTCGCCCGGCGGCCGCACGGCGACGCCGAAGGAGAAACTGCGGCAGATCGCGTCGGCGTCGGTGCGGGCGTATCTCGACGGCCCGCGCACGATGCCTGCGCGCGAGCAGATCGTCGTGCGCTACCTGAACTCGGTGCCGCTCGCCGCGCAGCCCGGCATCGGCGAGATCAACGGTATCGGCGACGGACTCACGGCGTGGTACGGCCGCGATTTCGCCGAAGTCAACCGCGTGCTGAAAGCGCCGCCCACGCCCGACAATCTCGCCGGGCAGGGCCTCGCGTTCCGTCAGGTGCTGTCGCTGATGATCGCGCAGCGCGGGCCGTCACACTTCCTGCTGCGCAAGAACGACGATCTCAATGCGCTGACGGAAAGCTATCTGCGCCTGTTTGCCGCGAACGGTGTGATTACCCCGCAACTGCGCGACGCCGCGCTCTCGCAACAACTCGTGCTGACGCGCGCGAAGCTTGCGCCGCCCGAAGGCTCGTTCGTCGAGCGCAAGGCGGTGACGTCGCTGCGCACGCACCTGCTGTCGTCGCTTGGTGTGTCGACGCTGTACGACCTCGACCGGCTCGACTTGCGCGTCACATCGACGATGAACAACAAGGTCCAGCAGGACATCAACGACCGCCTTGCCGCTGCGACGACCAAAGAGGGCGCGCAGGCAGCTGGCCTCTATGGCTTCAACATGCTGCAACCGAAGGACGACCCGTCGAAGATCGCCTTCAGCTTCACGCTGTTCGAAAAGCGCGATGGCGCGAATTTGCTGCGCGTGCAGACCGACAGCGTGAACCGTCCGTTCGATATCAACTCCGGCGCGCGCCTGAATCTCGGTTCGACGGCCAAGCTCCGCACGATCATCACGTATCTGCAGATCATGCAGGACCTGCATGCGCGCTATGGGCAGATGAGCGTGGAAGAACTGCGCGCCGTGAAGCCCGAGCGCGAAGACGCGTTGACCCGCTGGGCTGTCGATTACTTCATGCACACGAAGGACCATTCGCTGGGCGCGATGCTCGATGCGTCGGTCGAGCGCAAGTACTCGGCCAATGCGGGCGAAACCTTCTACACGGGCGGCGGCGCGCAGACCTTCACGAACTTCGAGGCCGACGAGAACTCGCGCATTCTCACCGTGCATCAGGCATTCCAGCATTCGGTGAATCTGGTGTTCGTACGGATGATGCGCGACATCGTCCACTACGAAACGATCAGGACGTCCGGCCCGTCCTCGCAATGGCTCGACGATCCCGCTACGCGCAACCTGTATCTGACGCGCTTCGCCGACCAGGAAAGCCGCGTGTACATGAACCGCTTCTACACGAAGTATCACGGCAAGACGCAGGATGAGATGCTCGCGATCCTGCTGCGCGGCGTGCGCAAGTCGCCGCCGAAGATCGCGACGGTGTTGCGCAGCGTGCGGCCCGACGCGCCGCAGGCCTGGTTCAACGACCAGATGCGCGCCGCGTTGAAGAACACGCCGAAAGCCAATCCGCCCGACGACGCGCTCGCGAAGCTCTACGAGAAGTACGGCATCGACAAGTTCAATCTGAACGACCGCGCGTACATTTCGAGCGTGCATCCGCTGGAGCTGTGGCTCGTCGACTATCTGCGCGAGCATCCCGACGCGAACGCGAACCAGGTGATGGATGCGAGCCGCGACGTGCGCGCGGATTCGTACAAGTGGCTCTTCAAGACGCGCTATCACGCGACGCAGGACCGGCGCATCCGCCGCATGGTCGAGCAGCATGCTTACGATGCGATCGGCAGGTCGTGGCAGGCGCTCGGCTATCCGTTCTCGCATCTGACGCCGTCGTATGCAGCCGCGATCGGTGCGTCGGGCGACCGGCCCGCCGCGCTCGCGCAACTGATGGGCGTGATCGCGAACAAGGGCAATCAGGCACCGACGCAAAGCCTGACCGAACTCGAGTTCGCCAAGGGCACGCCGTATGAAACGCGTTTCGTGCGCGCGACGCCGCAGCCCACGGAAGCCATCTCGCCGGAGATCGCGCGGGTCGCGCAGACGCTGTTGCGCGACGTGGTCGCGGGCGGCACGGCGCGGCGTCTGGCGGGCGGCATCACGTTTCCGAACGGCAAGACGCTGGAGGTCTACGGCAAGACGGGGACGGGCGATCAGCGCCTGAACATCTACGCGAAGGGACGCAGGCTGATCGAGTCGCGCAAGGTCAATCGCACGGCGACCTTCGTGTTCGCGATCGGCGACCGCTTCTTCGGCACGCTGACGGCTGTCGTGCATGAGCCGTATGCGAAGCGCTACGATTTCACGAGCGCGCTCGCCGTGCAATTGCTGAAGTCCATGGCACCCGAGTTGCAGCCGCTGCTCGACGAACCTGCATCGAAAGACACGCCGAAAGTCGCTGTCACCACGGTGCCGAAGGTTCAATAGCTCACGTCGGTCGCGGGCTTGAGAAAGAGTTCGTGCATCGGCGCGAAGTGCGCGTAGAGCGGCAGGATTGCGCCGCCCATCGCGCGCGCGTCGGAGCCGATCGTGCCTTCGAGCAATTGCGGCCGCACGATGCCTTCCCACTCGAACTTGTCGAGCACGCGCTCCGTGCGGCGAATGATTTCGCGCACCAGTTGCCGGTCCACTTCGCCGTCTATCACCACCGCTTCGAGATCGAGCAGCGCCGCCGCGTTCGTCAATGCGCCCGCAATCGCAGGGCACGCGGTGTCGAGCCATTGCTCGGTGAGCCGCCACAGATCCGGCGACAACGCGCGGTGATCGTGCGCGGCAGTGGCGGGCGCGCCCGCATCGACGAACAGTTTTTCGAGTACGAAGCCCGATGCCGCGTGCAGCAGCTGTTGCGCAGGCTGACGCGGCTGGCCGCTCATGATGGGTATCGAGCCGACCGCGCCCGCGTTGTCGTGCGGCCCGCCATGCAGGCGTCCGTCGATCACCAGCCCGCCGCCGATGAACGTGCCGAGGAACAGATACAGAAAGTTGTGGATGCCGCGCCCCTGGCCCATCACCAGTTCGGCGGCGCACGCGGCCGTCGTGTCTTTCGCGAACTCGACGGGCAGGCCCGTCATCGACGCGATGCGCGCGCGGATGTCGATGTCGTTCCACGCGTCGAGCGCTTCGCGCGGCGCGCCGAGAAAATCGCGCCAGCCGCCGAGCCACAGCGGCGCCGCCACGCCGACGCCGACCACTTTCTCGCGTCGTGCGCCGAGAGCCTCGTTGATGCGCGCGAGCTTGCTGTCGAGCGCCGGGAACAGCGTGCGCGGATCGGGATACGCGTACTCCTGCACTTCGCGGCAGCACACACGCCCGAGAAAATCCATCGCGAGCACATCGAGGCTGCGCCGTCCGACCTTCACGCCGATCGTATAGGCGCCTTCCGCGCGCAACGCGATGGGCACGGAAGGCTGCCCGATGCGCCCGCGCACGCGCGCCTGCTTTTCGAGCAGGCCGTCGTCGATCAATCGCTCGACGATCATCGACACGGTCTGCATCGACAGACGCGTGAGCCGCCCCACGTCGGCCTTCGGCAGTGGTCCATGCAAACGGATCGCCTGCAGCACGATGCGTTCGTTGAACTGCCGCATGCCGACCTGGTTCGAGCCGACCGTGCGTTTGAGCGGTGAGCGGGTGCCCGTATCCATCGGCTGTGTCCGGTTACGCGAGTCGGTTCGTCATGCGATGGCCCGCACGTCGGCCTGTTTCGCGCCCGTCATGATCGCGACGGCATCCGACATGTGGATCTCGTTCTTGTTCACGAGCGCCGCGCGCCGTCCGAGCCGCTGAATGTGAATGCGGTCCGCGATCTCGAACACATGTGGCATGTTGTGACTGATCAGAATGACGGGCAGGCCACGGTCGCGCACGCGCCGGATCAGCTCCAGCACCATGTTGCCTTCCTTCACGCCGAGTGCCGCGGTCGGCTCGTCGAGAATCACGACGTGCCGCGCGAAGGCCGCGCTGCGCGCCACCGCGACGCCCTGGCGCTGACCGCCCGAGAGCGTTTCGACGGCCTGGCGCATCGAGCGGATGCCGATCTGCAGGTCTTTCATCGCATTGGTCGCTTCTTCGAGCATGCGGCGCTTGTCGATGATCTTGAAGAGCTTGCCGCGCCAGCCGGGCTTCACCAGTTCACGCGCAAGGAACAGGTTCTCCGCGATGCTCATGGCGGGCGCCACGGCGAGATCCTGATAAACCGTTTCGATGCCTTGCTGGCGCGCGTCGAGCGGGCTGCGGAACTTGACGGATTTGCCGTCGAGCAGCAGGTCGCCTTCATCGGGTACGAGCGCGCCGGAGAGCGCCTTGATGAGCGATGACTTGCCCGCGCCGTTATCGCCGATCACGGCCATGATTTCGCCGGGCATCACTTCGAAGTCGCAGCCGTCGAGCGCGGTGACCTGGCCGTAGCGCTTGATGAGACCGCGCGCTTGCAGAACGGGCGTCGCGCCGTTGGAGGAAGAGGGGGTGGTGGACATCACAGGCTCCTTCGAATAATGATCAACGTGCGCCACGGCGCGACAGCTTGTCGGCGGCGACGGCGAGAATCACGAGAATGCCGGTGATCAGCACCTGGTACACCGACGACACACCCATCAAGGTCAAGCCATTGCGGAACACGCCGACAATCAATGCGCCCAGCAGCGTGCCCGCAATCGAGCCGCGCCCGCCGAACAGACTCGTGCCGCCGAGCACGACTGCCGTGATGCTGTCGAGGTTCTCGGTTTGTCCTGCTTGCGGATCGCCGACGCCCGTGCGCGACACGGACAGCAGCGCGGCGATGCCGTAGAGCGCGCCCGCCAGCGTGTACACCGTGATCAGGATGCGTTGCGCGGAAAGACCCATCAGGCGTGCGGCTTCCGGGTTATTGCCGAGCGCGTAGAGGTGACGTCCGGGCACCGTGTCGCGCAATACGAACCATGTCCCGAGATACATCAGCAGTGTGAGCACGGTGCCGTAGGTGACGGTGGCCGGCCCGAGGTTGAAGGTGTTGCCGAAGAACATCATCGCGTCGGGCAGATTCGACACGCTCTCCGCGTTCGAATAAAGCTGCGTGGCCGCGAAGGCGATATTCAACGTGCCGAGCGTGACGATGAACGCGGGCAGCTTGATGCGCGTGATCAGCACGCCGTTGAGCAGGCCGAACAGCATGCTCGCGCCGACGCCGCAGGCAATCGCGATGACGGGCGGCACGCCCATCACGACGGCGAATTTCGTCATCACGATCGAGCCGAACGCCATCAACATCCCGCACGACAGATCGATGCCGCCCGTCAGCACGATCAGGGTTTGACCGATGGCGATCACGGCGACCACCATGGTCTGCTGCATGATGAGCGACAGGTTCTGGAACGACAGAAAGCGGTCGCTCTGCGAGATGAAAAAGATGCACGCTAGCACGAGCGCGACGAGCGGCCCGGCTTCGGCAAGCGATGGCAGATGATCCGCAAACCGGCGATGGGTGTGAGCGGGGGCGGTGGGAGTCGACATGATATGTTTCCTTCGAAGCAATGCGTGGCCTGCGCGCGGTACACGTACGCCACGCTCACGCTGGAGAACTTGCGGAAGACGCGCGCCGTGCGCGCCTCCGTGACTGCTCAGTTACGGCTCAGTTACTGCGCGTTGACTGCGTGCCTACTTGTTGCCCCAACAGTTATCGAGGCCGAACTTCGTATCCTTGCTGTCGACACCGCCTTGCGGCTTGTCGGTGATCAGCGTGACGCCCGTGTCGTGATAGCCGGAGACCTTCTTGCCTGTCTTCGCGTAGTCGACGCCTGCCTGCACGCCGAGCTCGGCCATCTTCAACGGATACTGCTGCGAGGTCGCGGCAATGGCGCCCGCCTTCACGTTGCGCACGCCTTCACAGCCGCCGTCGATCGAGACGATCATCACGCTCTTGTCCTTGCCCGCGGCCTTCAGCGCGCGATACGCGCCGGCTGCGGCCGGTTCGTTGATCGTGTAGACGACATTGATGTCGGGCGCTTTTTGCAGGCAGTTTTCCATCGCCGTCTGGCCCTTTGCCTGGTCGCCGCGCGTGTCCTGGCTGCAGACGATAGCCGGATCGCCTTCCTTCACGCCGAAGCCCTGCAAAAAGCCGTTGTGACGCAGCACGCCGACGGAAACGCCGGGCGCGAGATCGAGCGTCGCTATCTTCGCGGGCTTGCCGCCGAGCGCGGTCTTCGCATACTGGCCGATCAGCACGCCTGCCTTGAAGTTGTCGGTGGCGAACAGGGCGTCGGTGGCGTCCTGCGGGTCGGTCGGCGTATCGAGCGCGATCACCAGCGCGCCTGCCGCGCGTGCCTTCTTGATGCTCGGCACGATCGCCTTCGTGTCGCTCGGCGTGATGAGGATCGCCTTTGCGCCCGCGGTGATCATGTTCTCGATGGCCGTGACCTGCGCCGCGTTGTCGCCGTCGAACTTGCCGGCGGCTGTCAGCAGCTTCGCGCCGTCTTTCTGCGCGGCGGATTCCGCGCCTTGTTTCATCTTGACGAAGAACGGGTTGGTGTCGGTCTTCGTGATCAGGCCGACGACGGGCTGATCGGCCGCGAGACTGGCGCTTGCGCACCATAGCGCAGACGCGGCGACGCACGCAGCGGCGATGCCCTTGACGACGGGTTGCGTGCGAGACGCGCGGCGCAGTTGCCTGCGGGAAATCGGGTTCATGGGACGCTCCTCCGGATGATTGACAACGACGTTGTGATCAGCGGTGATCCAGTTGCTGGCGGTGCGCTGATCGCGCCTTCTTGCGCGTTCACCGGACTTTGGATGCGCCGGAAACGCGGGCCTTACTAAATCAAGTTGTTTTAGTTAGTACAGCAGCGAGCGTCTCGAAAATCAAGGCTGGGTTTTGCTGCGGTGCGGCTGTGGAAAGTCGCGTCAATACCTGCAACTCCTTGATGGGAAAGGCTTTCGGCTTATAAGGAAGGCCCGCGGCGAGAGCGCGGAATTGGGGTAAATCAGGAGTGAGCGAACCCAGCGATTAACATCTTTTGTTCATCGAATGAGCAAATGATCGACCGACGCGTGATCTCGAAGCCTTCAGGACCGCCACTTGCTCCGGTGATTCCAGGGTCCGGCCGCAATTACGCGAGCGGAGGTTGAACTGAACAGGACGCACAATCGCGCGCTGCATTTCGTCGCGACGCATCCCGCGCGCTTCGCGTTGCAGGTGGTCAAGGCGTTCCGCAAGAACCAGGGGCTGTTGCTCGCGGGCGCGATCGCCTATTACGCGTTGCTTTCCATCGTGCCGCTTCTGATTCTGGTCGCCATCGCGTTCAGCCATTTCGTCGGCGAAAAGCTGCTGCTGGATACGCTTGCCCGTCTTCTCGAATGGCTGGTGCCGGGACAGTCGCGCGCGATCGTCAGGGAGCTTGCCAACTTTCTCGCGCACCGCACGGTGATCGGCTGGTTTCTCGTCCTCACGATGATCTTCTTCAGTTCGCTCGCTTTCACGGTGCTGGAGAATGCGCTGTCGATCATCTTCGTGCATCGTGTTGCGATCCGGCGCAGGCATTTTCTGCTGTCGGCCATCCTGCCTTATCTGTTCAGTCTTTCGCTGGGGATTGGCGTACTGCTCGTGACGCTCGTGTCGAGTAGTCTGCAGGCCGTCGCGAGCGACAGCATCGTGCTGTTCGGTCACACCGTTTCGCTAACGGGCGCGACGCGCATCGTGCTGTATCTGTTCGGTCTTGCCGGCGAGATTTTCGTGCTGACAGCCATCTATCTGGTGATACCCGCGGGACGTACGACGCTGCGGCACGCGCTGTTCGGGGCGGTCGCGGCCGCTGTGCTGTGGGAAGTCACGCGGCGGGTGCTGGTGTGGTACTTCGCGACGTTATCGCAAGTGAGTGTCGTGTATGGATCGCTGACGACGGCCATCGTCGTGCTGTTCAGCCTCGAAGCGCTGGCGACGCTGATGCTGTTCGGCGCGCAATTGATCGCCGAATACGAGCGGCTCAATGCCGGTCCGGTAGAGCCTGCCGCGCAGCCATTGGTCACGGGTTGACACAGTCGCATCGAAACTGGCGCGAGGCGGTTAACGGCAAAGCGCGCGAGAACTTTAGTGCCATTTGAATCGATGTTCTATTGCGTCTTTTAATCCCCAGAAGAATGCGCGGTGGTCACAGCTTCGTCATGACCCGCCGACAATAATCCCGTCGCCCGTCAAATCGACACATTCAGAGCGGGCAGCACTGCTTCCTGGCAGTGACAGACCACGGGGAATACCACATGACCATCCGTCACCGCATCACTCTACTGGTGGTGTCGATGCTGGTCGCCTTGTCGGCGATCGGTGGATACGCTGTCTATCGGACTCGCGGCAGTGCCGCGGACGTCCGGCAAGTGACGCAGGGCGTCGTGCCGAGCGCGCTGGCTTCGGCCGATCTCGTTTCGCAGCTCAAGGACGTGCAGCTCGCGACGATGACGCTCGTCTATTCGCCCGACGCGAACATGGTCGAGCAGGCGCAAAAAGAACTCGCGGCGAAAGAGAAATCGCTGCGCGAAGCACTCGACGTGCAGGCCAAAGCAGCCGCGAGCCACGCGCAGGAAGGGCTCGTCACGCAGGCGCGCGACAGCCTCGCCAACTACTTTTCGGCCATCAACGACACCGCGAAAATGAAGGCGGAAGGCAAGAACGATCTCGCGCAAGCCTATCTGTTCGCGAACGTCGCACAGTACCGCGACGAACTCGAAGGCATCGTCGAAACGTTGCGCATCGAAAAGAACCGCCAGAAAGACGAAGCTATCGACGCGCTGAATACGGGCCTCGCGACGACTACGACGGCGATTGGCAGCGCGTCGGGCGCGGCGATTCTGGTACTGATCGCCATTGGCCTGCTGCTATACCGGCAGATCACGCGGCCGCTCTCTCGCATGCAGGAGATGATGAGCGAGATCGCATCGAGCCAGGACTTCACGCGCCGCGTGCCCGTCGGCCGCATGGATGAGATCGGTCATTCGATCGTCGCGTTCAACGGCATGATCGAAAAGATCCAGCAAAGCTCCGCGCAACTGAAGCAGAAGACGGCCGACATTCAGGCCATGTTGCAGAACATGCAGCAGGGCATTCTGACGGTTGTCGAAGACGCGAAGATTCACTCGGAGTACTCGGCCTATCTGGAAGAGATCTTCGAAACGAAGGATATCGCCGGGCGTGCGCTGATGGACCTCGTATTCGGCGACAGCGAGCTGGGCTCGGATACCGTGTCGCAAGTCGAAGCGGCCGTGCTGGCGTGCATCGGCGAAGACAGCATCAATTTCGAGTTCAACCAGCATCTGCTCGTCAATGAATTGACGCGCAAGATGCCTGATGGCCGCGTGAAGACGCTCGATCTGAGCTGGTCCGCGATCACCGACGAGAGCGACACGGTCATGCGCCTGATGCTGTGCGTGCGAGACGTAACCGAGTTGCGCCAGCTTGCCGCCGAAGCGGGCGAACAGAAGCGCCGCCTCGAAATGATCGGCGAAATTCTCGCGGTGAGCGAGGAGAAGTTCCACCATTTCGTTGATAGTGCTACGGGCTTCATCAACGAGAACGAACGCATCATCCGTCAGCATGCGCAGGTCAACGAGCCGGCTGTCGCCGAGCTGTTCCGCAACATGCATACGATCAAGGGCAATGCGCGGACCTACAGCCTGCAGCATCTGACTAGCATCGTGCACGAAACCGAGCAGCGTTACGACGCACTGCGCCAACCCGAGGCCGCGCATGAGTGGGATCAGGAGCAACTCATTGCCGAACTGGCGCGGGTGAAAGAGGCGTTGCAGCACTACGCGACGATCAATGAAGTGAGCCTCGGCAGACGCAAGGCGGGCCGGGTCGGCAGCGCCGAACGTTATCTGATGGTCGATCGCGAGCATATCCAGGAAAGCTTGCGCCTGCTCGATGCGGCGAACCCGGCCGACACACTCGCGCTGCTGTCGGCGCGCGATGCGGTGCGCAGAACATTGCGCCTGCTCGGCACGGAGAAAGTCGAAGAGGCGCTCGCCGGCGTGCTGCATTCGTTGCCCTCGCTGGCCGCCGAGCTCGGCAAGGCTGTGCCCGCCGTGCGTATCGACGACAACGGCTATCGCGTTCGCACGCAGGCGGGCAGCATGCTCAAGAACGCGTTCATGCACCTGTTGCGCAATTCCGTCGATCACGGCATCGAGCCCCCCGCGCAGCGTGCCGCGCTCGGCAAGCCGGAAGCGGGCGTGATCGATATCGAAGTGGGCGTCGCCGAAGGCGCGTTGCAGATCACGTTGAGCGACGATGGACGCGGTCTCGCGCTGTCGCGCATTCGCGGCATCGCGGCTGATCGCGGCTGGCTTCAGCCCGATTCGCAGTTGAGCGACGAAGCGGTGGCGGAATTCATCTTCCGTCCGGGCTTCTCGACTGCGCAGAACGTGACGGAAGTGTCGGGCCGCGGTGTCGGCATGGATGCCGTGCGCGATTTCATTCGGCGCGAGGGCGGGCGCATCGAGTTGCGCTTCACCGACGATCGCGGGGGCGCCGACTTCCGCCAGTTCCAGACGATCGTCTATCTGCCGGAGAACTGCGCTGTCGATAGCGTCGGCACGTCGATGCATGACGCCGCGCAAACAGTGAGCTCGATTCAGGCAAATGCACATTCCGAATAGCGCGACGGGGATACCTTGTGGTTGATCAGTATGTGATTGCGGCTGCTCTCGCGGGTGTCGCGTGGGGCGCACTGGCAGGTTTGTTCGTGCATCGGTGGTGGTACAGGAGGCGGGCGGCTGCGCAACAGCAGACCGCGCTCGACTCGCAGAACACCGTGCTCGCGCTGGCCGAAGCGCGCCATGCCGCCGAGGTCCGGCAGCACGAGCAGCAGGCGCGCGAACTGCACGCGCTCGTCGATACGCTGCGCAGCGATCTCGCGCAACAATCGGTGTCGGCAGACGAAGCGCGCGAAGCACTGAACGCGCTGCATCTGCAAAAGGACGAATGGCTGCAGCAGGCGACGCGCCTTTCCACGGAAGCGGGGCGCCTGCGCCATCTGTCCGCCACGTTCGAGCGCTGGCACGAGCAGATGATTTCGCTGATGGCGCAGAACCACGACATGCACGCGAAGAACAATGAGCTGTCGTCGATCGTGCGACACGTGCTGATCGTGTCGCTGAATGCGTCGATCGAAGCGGCGCGCGCGGGCGCGGCGGGGCGCGGCTTCTCGATCGTCGCAAGCGAAGTGCGCGCCCTCGCGGCGCGCTCGCAGGAACTGTCGAAGAGCTATCACGACAGCCTGAACCGCAATGACCTGATCACGACGGCGACGTTTCAGGACATTCAGGCGGGCGGCAAGATGATTGCGGCCTCGCTGGCGAGCGTCGAGGCGCTTGCCGGTCAGATTCAATCCCGGTTAGAGCAGGCGAAGACGTGATCAGTCAGCAAGCGAAAGAGAGTATCGAGCGGATCTTCTTGCATTCCGCGCGCACCCGATTGCCTGGCAATTCCAGCGACGCATGCGAAATCACGGCACTCGACGCGCAGCAGGCCAATACCGCGCTGGCGAGCCATATCGTCGTTCTGACCATTTCATCGATCGCATTCCGCTTTCTGCTCGTACTGCATTTCAACGATGACGAGGCGACGCGCGACTACTATCTGCGCGACGCGGAAGAGCGCTCATTGGCGGAAGCGCTAATGGAAGTCGGTAATCTGTGTTGCGGCGCGATCAATCAGCAATTGGTCGAGTTCTTTCCAGATCTCGGGATGTCGACGCCTTATCAGCTGAATGGCGCTTGCTTGCCGCATCTGACGGAGTTGAAGCCCGGCTATCTCGCGACTTTTCGCGTGAGCATCGGCGCAAACGTACAACTGGGCGCGACGCTGTGCATGTGCGCGAGTTCGCCCGTCGACTTCGTCGCGTATGTCAACGAAGCTGAGGAGAGCACGGGTGAACTCGAACTCTTTTGAATGCTTTTGAGTAGCGCAGAGAGCACATTTTCAATCAATGCGCCGCATGAAAGGCGCGATGGGGTAAGTAATGGCGAAGGTTCTGGTAGTGGACGATTCGAGCACGGTGCGCGACGAGGTCGCAGGTTTTCTGAGGAAGAATGGTCTCGATGTCGACACGGCGGTGGACGGCAAGGACGGGCTCGCGAAGCTGAAGGCGTCGCCCGGCATCCGTCTCGTGGTCAGCGACGTCAACATGCCGAATATGGACGGCCTGACGATGGCCGAAAAGATTCGTGGCGAACTGGCCAATGCGAGCGTCAACATCATCATGCTGACGACGGAAAGCAGCCCTGCAATGAAAGAGCGCGGCAAGGCGGCGGGCGTGAAAGGCTGGATTGTGAAGCCGTTCAAGGGCGATGCAGTGCTCGATACGTTCCGCAAGCTGGCCAGCTGACGGGCTTTGCGCGGCATGGACGGACGGCCGGGCCGGGGGCGCGCAGGGCGTTTCATGCCGCGCGGATTGTAGCAATTCCTTGAAAGATCTATTCAAGCCTCACGTATTTATCGGCGGCGGTCGCGCTTCTACACTCTGTTCAACGGTTGCAGAACATCTGTTCTCGCGCAACCCAACAGAGAGATCCGGAGGTAGTCGCCATGAAATCGCTCGGTCAATTCGTTATCGTCGCCGCTCTTGTCAGCGCCCCTCTGGCTGCATTCGCGCAGAGCAATCAAGCCGTGACGCGCGCACAGGTGCGCGAAGAACTCGTGCAATTGCATAACGTCGGTTACAGCCCGCTCGACGATCGCAACAGCTATCCCACGCATATTCAGGCTGCTGAAGCACGTTTGGCCGCAGAACAGGCTGCGTCGGCCCAGCAAAGCGGATTGGGTGGCGTGCCGAATGGCGTATCGGACGCCGGCGTGCGCGCCGATGCGAATGGCATCACGTTCTCGCACCATTAACAGTTGTTGGCGGGACGGCGCATGCAGATTTGCTGACTGCCGCCAGTTCTGAGTCCACCACGAGGCCGAAGCCTGTCATGTACTGGCTTCGGCCTTTTCACATTCACTATTCACTCCGGCCGCCTGGTATTGAGGCAAATTGGAAAAAAGAAGTAGTGAATGTGAATTTATTGCGTGCTGCATCGAATCAGTCCCATTGTTCGCTCGAAGCGCAACGCCCTAATTCCGAGTGGCGTGTCAGCGCTTTCGGACGTGGGGTTTTAAAAGTCTTATGGATAGCGTGAGTAATTGGACAGTCAACATCGATGCAAGCCAATTGACATTTGTCGTACACCAGATGAATCCTGGCAATTGGGGCCTCGATTGGACACTCTCGGACAATCAGGCAGTACAACGTCGCGCGCGTGTCTTTTCATGTAATAGATGAACTCTAGCCATATATGACCGGTCCATGGCATAGTGCCGGTATCTTCAATCAGGAGTTTCAATATGGCTACACTCGAGGCACTTCAGGCAAAGATAAAAAAGCTTCAGGCCCAGGCGGAAGCCATTGCGTCGAAAAAGTCGACGGCGGCGCTCGAAGGTATTCGCGCACTGATGGCAAAGCACAATCTGACCACGGCTGATATCGACGCGCATCTGGGAGGCAAAAAGCGTGGCCGTCCTTCGCTGAAGTCGGCAGGCGTGCAAAACAAAGGCGTAGCCAAATACGCCAATCCGAAAACGGGTGCAACCTGGACGGGGCATGGCCGTGCGCCTGCGTGGATCGCCACCGTGAAAGACCGTTCGAAGTACCTGGTGGCGGGTGCATCCGCCCCGGCCGCGACGCGCGTCGCCGTGAAGCACGGCACGGGCAATGGCCAGCCAAAGGGACCGCAGCCGGCGAAATATCGTCACCCCGAAACGGGCGCGACATGGAGCGGCCGTGGCCCTGCACCGGCATGGCTGGCTGGCGAAAAGGACCGTAGCAAGTTCCTGGTCGACGGTGCAAAAGCGGCGGGTATGAATGGCGTTGCGCGAAAGAAGGTTGGCGCCAAAAAGGCCGGAAGAAAAACGCGCGCGTAAGAGCGGCGAGAAGAATCAGAAGGGGCGAGACGGCGTTCTCGCTTCTTTGTCGGCAAAAGAACCTTTGCCTGGTGGCGAAGCCGGTATGCTTTTGCCGAACCGCATTTTCCGACCTGCATTTGCCGACTTTATTGGCGAATGCGCAAGGCCGGCTGCACTGCATTTTTTTTATGCGCGAGCCATTTCGCGCTCAATGGTTCATAGACAGGTGCCGCCCGATTCCGGCGGCACCGCGCGCGCCGTCCTTGCTTGCCGGCGCGCGCTCGCTTCTCAATGAGCCTAGTGAAAGTCGAGCGTCTCGAGTTCGACCGACTGCCCCCCGTTTCGTTGCAGCACGCGGCGCGCTGCGTCCTCGATTGTCTTGCGATTACCCTCGAATGTCGTGATCAGATCGTGCGACGACGTACCTGTATTGCCGAAGTGGCTGTTCAGGGCGTCGATTGATACGCTGCACCATACCTCTTTTCCTTCGACGGTCGCTTCGAATGCGACTCGCGATGCGGCCACGACGTGCCGGCGGCTGGTGAATTCGATGGTCATTTGATTTCTCCGTGAGTGCCAGATGAAATTCACGAACGCTCGCTAGCGCCGGCTTCCCGGCGGATGTTTTCGCGGTCCAGGGCCAGGCGGCGCGAGATGAGGCGCTCGCTTCGGTGCTGCGCAGCAAGGAACGATCCAGTCCAACTTGTAACCAACCGCTGGGGGCGAGGAACGCCGGGAATCGGGATCGTTCTCACATGATAGGCCGTGAAAGGCGCAAAAGCCGGGAAACTACTGATCCGGCGCGCCCGTCATCTGCGCGATGAGCTTTTTCGTCGCGGGCGATTGTTCGAATTTGCGGAAAACGGCCGCAACCTCGGATGCGATCGGCTCGCCTGCCAGCGTTTTGAAGACGACATTGGGGAGATTGACGACCCGCGTCAGCACATTTGGCACGATGGCGACGCCTACGCCGACGGAAACCTGGGTCAGCACGGCCAGCAGCGTGCCGGGCGCGCTGACGATGCGCGGGTTGAACCGGCCGCGCCGGGCGACTTCCCGCGTGCCCCGTTCCTGCTCCGGCACGACGAAACTCTCGCCCGCCAGCGCGCGCGCCTTGATCGGCCCTGCGGCAGCCGCCAGCGGATGCTCTGCAGGCAGCGCCGCGCAAAACGCGTCGCGTACCAGCACGTGCGCGCGCAGCGACGGCGGCAGATCCACTGGCAACCGCACGAACGCGACGTCGACGCGGCCTTCCTCCAGCAGTGCGGGCAGTTCGCCCATCGGGTACTCGGCGGCTTGCACCAGCACGTGCGGCCTGGCTTTACGGAACGCGCGCAATTGCTTCTGCAAGATGCCCGAAAAAGCCGCCGAGCCGACATAGCCGATATGAATACGCCCCAGCTCGCCGCGCCCGGCGCGCTGGCCGACATGCAACGCCCGCTCGAACTGCGCGACGGTCTCGCGTGCTTCGGCGAGAAACGCTTCGCCGGCGGGCGTCAGCACAACCGAGCGCCGCGTGCGGCGAAACAGCTGTGCCTGCAACGCGCGCTCCATCTCCTGAATCTGCACAGTGAGCGTAGGCGGCGCGATGCCGAGTGCTTCTGCGGCCTGCGCGAAATGCAGTCGCTCGGCGACGGCGATGAAATAACGCAGATGCCTCAGCTCCATAACGCGACCATTCCCTGTATTAGGTAAAACCTAATTATATTGAACACGATGGGCAATGAACGGAATAGAGAAAGCTGGTGGAATACAGCCTTCCTTTCCGCAAGTTCTCCGCCGGGTCCGTCCGATGAGTTCGATTACCGCCTCCCGTTCCGTCTCTCGCGGCACGCCGCTGCTGCTCATCGCCTCGATGGGTTGCGCGATGACGGTGCTCGACACCAACGTGGTCGGCATCGTTCTGCCCACTATCGCGCGAGATCTCAACGCTTCTTTTGCCGATATCGAATGGGTGATCAGTGCGTATGTGTTGTGCTTCGCGGCGCTGCTTTTGCCCGCCGGCTCGCTTGCTGACCGCTTCGGGCGCAAGCGCGTATTTCTGACGGGCATAGCGCTGTTCGCGGCCGCGTCGCTCGCCTGCGGCCTTGCGCCGACGGCCGGGCTGCTGTATATCGCGCGAGCTGCGCAAGGCGTCGGCGCGGCCTTCCTGCTCGCACCGGCGCTCGCCATCATCGGCCACGCGTTTCATGACGAGCGCGAACGCGCGCGCGCCTGGGCGGTGTGGGGCGGCATCATGGGGCTGACGATGGTCCTCTCGCCGCTGATCGGCGGTGTGATCAGCGCGTGGCTCGGCTGGCGCTGGGCATTCGCGATCAACGTGCCGATCTGCGCGCTGCTGGCGACGGGCGTCGTGCGGATCGTCGACGAATCGCGCGATCCGACGCCGCGATCGCTCGATCTGCCCGGTATCGCGCTGTTCGCCGCGGCGATGTTCTCGCTGACGTGGGCGCTGATTCTTGGACCTGAGCGCGGATGGCTGAGCATGCAGGCGCTGTCCCGCGCGTGTGCCGGCGTGATCCTTTTCGCGTTGTTCGTGTGGGTGGAGAGCAGGCGCGCACATCCGATGCTCGATCTGGCGCTGTTCCGCTCGCTGCCGTTCGTCGGCGCGATCGTCGCGATGTTTGCTTACGCGTCGTCGGCGCAGGTCATGGCTTCGCTATTGCCGTTGTTTTTGCAAAACGCGCGTGGAGAAAGCGCGCTGCTCGCGGGCGCGGGCATGCTGCCGTTCGCGCTGGCGATGCTGATCTTGCCTCAGCTAGGTCGCAAGCTCGCGGCGTTCCTGGACTCGCGCCAGATTCTCACGCTCGGTCTTGCGGTGGTGGCATGCGGCAATCTCGCGATGATGGTCGCCGCACGCAGCGCCAGTCACGCATGGTTGATCGGCGCGATGGCGTTGCTCGGCAGCGGCGGTGGCCTGCTGAACGGCGAGACGCAGAAGGCAATCATGGGCACGGTGCCGCGCGAGCGCGCGGGCATGGCGTCCGGCATCAGCACGACCTCGCGCTTCACGGGCATTCTGCTCGGCTTCTCGGGGCTGGGTGCCGTGCTGGCAGAAGGCGTGCGTTCCGCGCTGACGGCGCAGATGACACAGGCGCATGTACCCGTCATGCAAGGTTTTATCGAGCGCGTGATGGCGGGAGACTTCTCGCGTGCGTTCGCGCTTTATCCGCCGGCATCGTTGGATGTACTCGTTCATATCGCACGGTCGAGTTATGGCGAAGGCTTTGCGCGCGCGTTTGCGGGCGCATCGATCGTGGCGGCCTTGTCTGCGGCGATCGTATTCGTGTCGATGCGGAACAGGAAGTGTTGATGTCAGTTGATTGCGCAGGCGTGTACCGATTAGTATAAAAAGCTCCGTGCCATGAGCGTGCCGCCACGCGCAATTTTCAATGAACCGATATGAAGCACTCGCCAACACGATGGCGGCCGAAATACGCTCGGGCAGTCTTGCTGTCGGCGCGCGCATGCCTTCGCTGCGGCAGGTCATTGCGCAGCATGGCGTGAGTCAATCGACGGCGTTTCGTGCGTACTATCTGCTGGAGGAGTGGGGCCTCATTCGCGCGCAGGAGCGCTCCGGCTATTATGTCGCGCCGGGCGCAGCCGTTCGCGACACGCGGGAAGCGACCGCGAAGCGCGCTCTCGCCGAGTCCGCGAAGGTCGATATCAGCGAACTGGTCTTCAGCGTGCTCGAAGCGGCAAAGCATACGGGTGTCGTACCGCTGGGCTCGGCGTTTCCTTCACCGATGCTGTTTCCGCTACAACGTCTTTCCAAATCGCTGGCCCAAACGTCGCGGACAATGAACCCGTGGAGCACCGTCGTCGATTTGCCTCCGGGCAACGAGGCTTTGCGCCAGCAGATTGCGCTGCGCTATCTCGGCATGGGACTGTCGCAACCGCTCGATGAGATCGTTGTCACGAATGGCGCGCTCGAAGCACTGAATCTTTGCCTGATGGCCGTGACGCGTCCCGGCGATGTCGTGGCCGTCGAATCGCCCGGCTTCTATGCGGCGCTTCAGGCTATCGAGCGACTCGATCTGCGCGCAGTTGAAATACCCGTCGATCCGCGCACTGGCCTCGACCTGGACGCGCTTGCGCAAGCGCTGGAGAAGCAGCCCATTCGCGCATGCTGGTTCATGACGAACTACCAGAACCCGACGGGCGCGACGATGCCGGTGGAAAAGAAAAAGGCGCTCGTCGAACTGCTCGCGCGGCACGACGTGCCGCTAATCGAAGACGACGTATATGGCGAA
The DNA here is from genome assembly GCF_002902945.1 of Paraburkholderia caribensis. NCBI lineage: Bacteria > Pseudomonadati > Pseudomonadota > Betaproteobacteria > Burkholderiales > Burkholderiaceae > Paraburkholderia > Paraburkholderia caribensis. Next base: position 2,108,009 of record NZ_CP026102.1, on the reverse strand, counting down.
CTGCATTTTCAGGCGGATTATCCATTGCCCGCCATTGCCTTCGACCGGAAAGGACTCGTGATGCATTGCAGTTCTTTCTCGAAGACGCTCGCGCCGGGATACCGGATTGGCTGGGCGGCGGCCGGGAAGTTTGCGGAGAAAGTACAGCGGGCCAAATTGATGACGACATTATCGGCGAGCATTCCCGTGCAGGCGGGTATCGCCGACTATCTTCAGCATGGCGGATACGACCGGCATCTGCGAAAACTTCGTGCTGCGTTGCGCGCGCAACTCGATGCCATGAATCTCGCGCTGCGCCGCGCGATGCCGAAAGGCGTGACGTGGACGTGTCCTTCAGGCGGCTATTTCGTGTGGCTCGAATTGCCCGGGCACGTCGATGCATTGGCGCTGCACAGGCAGGCGATCGAACAGGGCGTGAGCGTGGCGCCTGGGCCGATCTTTTCCGCGTCGCGCAACTTTCGGAACTGCGTGCGGCTGAACTTCGGGCATCCATGGAATGCCGATATCGAACGCGCCGTGCATGTGCTTGGCGGGTTGATCGCACAAGCCACTTGAGCGGACAGCGCGAGCGTCAATGCGCGATCGTGACGGCGATTCGGGCGAACGCAAAGAGAAGCCCGCCGAAGCACAGCGCGAGCACGACGGCCATCACGGGCAGCAACGGCAGCTTGACGGTAGCAAGATCGGCTTCGTGCGCAGCGCCACGCCGCACGCCGAAGAAACTCCACAGCACCATGCGCATCATGTTCAGCAAGCCCATTTCAGTTCTCCCGCCAGTTGCGTAAGTCACGCGTTTTCACGGGTCTATCGTAGGCGGGCGAGGGCATTGGCATAAGAAGCAGTTGACTGCTTTTTCTGCGTAGCAGCGGTGCGGCAGGCTGTCGCACCGGATATCGCTGTCGGGAAATATGACCTGCGGCTGGTTCAACCAGGTAAAGTTTTCAATCGACTCCATCCGCCGCTTTCCTTGTCAGATGCAGGAACGCCTATTGCGCGCCTTCATGCGCTCACTTTCATAGGAGGCAAATATGGGCTCGATCAATCCGCAAACGCGCAGAACAGGTGGTGCCGATATTGTCGGCGGCGGCGTCGGCGAAGGTCCGGGACCGGAGGTGATGGCAGCCTCGACGCTCGACGGAACGAAGGTGTATTCGTCAGATGGAGAACATGTCGGCAAGATTTCCGACATCATGCTCGACGTGCGCAGCGGACGCATTGCGTATGCCGTGCTGTCCGAAGGTGGCTTTCTCGGCATGGGCGCCACGCTGCACGCCATTCCGTGGAGCGCCCTGACGCTCGACACCGATCAGAAGTGCTTTCACGTCGATATCAGCGCGCAGATGCTGAAAGACGAACCGGGCTTCGACAAGGATCACTGGCCGAGCATGGCCGATCCCACATGGGGCGAATCGCTGCATACGTATTACAACCGCGACCCATACTGGAACTCGCGCCGCGACTACGTCGACCCCGACGTGCCGCCAACCGCGCATTGAAGCGAGGCGTTAAGGCTTGCCATGCGCGCTAATGCGAAGCCGCGCATACCCATCTATGCGCGGCTTCGCTGCACATGCCATTCAGACCTTGACGGCCGAAGCGTCGTAAATCTCGTCGATGGCTTCAGCCAGCTTCGCGTTGAATTCGCTGTCGCTCATCTGTTTTTTCAGGTCATTGATGAGCGCGCGCGAAAAGCTCGCGATCATGCCGTGATTCTTTGCGAGCAGCTTGCACGCTTCGGTGCGCGTATAACCGCCCGATAGCGCCACAACGCGCAATACCCGTGGATGATCGATCAGCGGCTTGTAGAAATCGGCGACGTCGGGAATGGTCAGCTTGAGCATCACCTGTTTGTCGGCGGGCAGTGCGTCGAGGCCTTTGATGATCTCGTCGCGCAGCGTCTTCTCGGCGCCCGCTTTATCGGGTGTCTTGATCGACACCTCGGGTTCGAGGATCGGCATGAGGCCAGCCGCGTCGATCTGCGCACCGTACTCGAATTGTTGCTTGACGACGGCGGCAATACCCGCAGGCGAGTTCTGCTCGATGACGGAGCGCATCTTGGTGCCGAAGATGCAGAGTTTGCCGGCGCGCGCGAGCAATGCGTCGAGTCCGGGGATCGGCTTCATCAGACGCACGCCGTCGCTTTCCGCTTCGAGTCCCTTGTCGACCTTGAGGAACGGCACGACGCCGCGGTCTTCCCAGAGAAACGAAGGCACCGGCTTGCCTTGCGCCTGCCCGTCCATCGTGGCTTCGAAGAGAATGGCCGCGATGACCTTGTCGCCCGAGAATGCGGGCGCGGTGATGATACGCACGCGCATTTCGTGGATCAGTTTGAACATTTCGGCGTCGCCGTTATAGGCGTTGTCTTCGATGCCATACTGCCGTAATGCGCCAGGCGTGGAGCCGCCGCTCTGGTCGAGCGCGGCGATGAAACCCGCCTTATCAGAAATCTGCGCCAACATTTTTTCATTTGCCACGGACGTTTCCCTCCTTGAACAACTGATGAGTGACCATGTGTTTCCGACCCGACAAGTGTAAGGCATTGCGGCGCACGCTCCTACATGGCGGGAAAGGCGGCCAGTCGAACAGACAAGCGAAGAACGTTCCAGCTGCGCTGGCGGAGTTCGTTTCGGGTGCGGCGCTGCCGCCACGACTCGCTACGGCTCGCTGCGTGGCCGGCCGCGGATGAACAACTCCATGAAACCCGTGTGCGGATCGGCTTCGCGCGAGAACGCATGATCGGGCAGCAACGCGAGCAGAATTTCAACGGTAGTTCGTACGACGCAGCCGCGCGCCACATGCCCGCCGAACACTCGCCCGTCGGCGTCGGAAACCGACATGTGCAGATGCGCGCCGTCTGGCGCAACGGAACCGGCGAGCGTCAGGATTTCCAGGTCGCCGCACAGTTCAGTCGGCCGGTCGATTCCGGCGTATCGCAACTGCGCGACGCTCAAGCTGCCGATACCCTGAACCACGAACGCGGCTGTCGCGCCGAGCCGGCGCACCGTGTCTTCCAGGGCGTCGCGAAGATCCTGGCCGGGGCGCAGGCGAAGAGGATGAGCTTGCATCAGTGGTCTTCCATGGGTCGTTGCGACATCTCGGCGGCGCGCGTCGATCCTCATTGGCGCGGTCACGCCGCTAACATACAGTACCAGTAAGAACGGCGGACAGGCCGCAATCCCGTGCGCGGCTGCGAAGCCAACACCCTCATCATTCGGACCGCGTCCGTACGGCGGGAACTGCGATGAAAGCGCTACTGCGAGCAGTCGTCATGGTGGCCTGCGTGGCGGCCGTGATCGGCGTGCTGTTCATTCCGCTGCCGCGCGCATTCAACCTGTCGACGCGCATCGTCACCGTCATGCCGATCGAACGGGACAGTTCGACTGTGTTCGACTACGTGACGACGCCCGCGCATTGGCCTGCGTGGCATCCGTCTTCGCTTTCCGTGACGGGCGCGACGGATCATTCGCTCGGTATCGGCGAGCGGACCACGGAAGAATTTCGCGTCGCCGGGCGGCGCGGGGAGGTCGTGTGGACGGTGGTCGAACGCAAACGCCCGGAGAAATGGACGATCGACGGCACGATCCAGGGCCGCCCAGCCGGCACGGTCAGCTACGCGCTGACGGCTGAGGCGAACCGCAAAGACGGCAAGGACGTCACGCAGTTCGAGCGCACATTCACGTACCGTTCGCCGACACTCTGGTTCGCGCTGCTGAACGCGGCATTGCTGCGCGCGAAGATTCAGGCCGAGTCGGACGAAGCCGTCGACCGGCTCAAGGAGATCCTCGAAAAGTCATAGCGTAAGTCGTCACGCGAGGTTCTGCGATCACATGGATTCTCTATGAGATGCAACGTGACATATGGCGCAAACGATTGCGATGTATGCTTGACGAAGCGCGCAGGCGTTAAGCTTATTCGCTCGTGCGCAAAGTTTTCGTCAGACGGAAACGCTGCCATACGCGTCGTGCAAGCGCACGCGAAACTGCGAGACGAAGCGGCTGTCTGACAGCAAGGTCGACTGCACGATGGCCTTCAAAATGCGAACATGTCGCACGTTTTTTTATCGGCACTGTTGTGCAGGCCGCGCTCACCGGCCGTACAAACGTTTGCATCGGCAGGCTTCAAGGGTTCGCCCGAACTGATCGATGCGGAATGGAGTGAGATAGTTTGTATGCGGGAATAGGGGTGGCGGCTTCATGAAAGCAACACGAAACACAGGTATATCGCAGTTCACGAGAGGCTGAACATGGAACAGTCCTTAAGCAACTTCGCCCTTTCGACCAACGGCCAGGCCGTGACTTTCGATATCGTCGTGCAAAAGCGCGCGATAGGCTGCGCGATTACGCGCGATGCGCTCGAGCAGCACTTCTGGCTGGAGCGCGGAGCAGACGAGTCGCACCTCACAAAGGCGTTCGGCAACGGCCAGCGCCGCATCGCCGCCGTCGCCGAGCGCAAGGCGCTCGCGAAGGGCGCGACGCATGTGTTGATTACCGCAGACGATTTCGAATACCGCTAAAGACCGCCTGCTTTTAGCTTTACCGTGCGCCGCCGCGCATGAGCCTCTGACCACGTAAAATCGCGTGCGCTGCGCGAGAGCCGCGCACATCAGCTGCTTGGCTCGGGCTTCTCGCCACGGGCCTGTCATCTTTCCGCCCCGTTCACCTTTGTGCCCGCCGCACGCCTTCTGGCTTGCGGCGTCCATTGCACGGCATGTCCGTCATGCACAGCAAGGGTGCACTGCAATCCGTTCAGCCGTGCCTGTGCGTCGCGGCACGCGAGCGAGATTCGCATCGATCGCGCATTTTCATGCGGTTCGATCCGCATCGCGATGCCGGCCAACGTGACGCTCGATTGCCGACATCTGCATTGTGCGGATCATTCGGCGATTGCGGCACTGGAAGCACTGCACGCGCGCTATGCAAAGCTCGGCAAACGCCTGCGCCTGACCGATCTCCCGGTGCGTAACTGGCGTCTGTTGCAGCGGGCCGATGCTGGTGTGGTGATGCGGCAGGAAGGCAACTGACGCCTGCCTGCCGATGCGCGGCTACAATGCGAGCCTGGCCTGCACCCGAAGTCGCGGCAGGCCTTCGACACAGGAGACAGAACAATGACAACGCAAGACCAGGCGGGCATCCCGCAGCCTGGGGCCACGCAGACGAGTGCGCCCGCATCGTCGCATTCCGCCGTCGACGCCGGCACCATCAGCGCGCGGCTCGACCGCTTGCCCGCGACGCGCTCGGTATGGAAGCTCGTCGTGATGCTGAGTCTCGGCTTTTTCTTCGAGCTTTACGATCTGCTCTATACGGGCTACGTCGCGCCCGGCATCGTCAGGAGCGGCATCCTCACATCGACCACGCAAGGCCTGTTCGGCACGACGGGGATCGCGAGCTTCATCGCGACGCTGTTTCTCGGGCTCTTCATCGGCACGATTGCGTGCGGCTTTCTTGCGGACCGCTTCGGCCGCCGCGCGATCTTCACGTATTCGCTGCTGTGGTACACGGTCGCCAACGTCATCATGGCGTTTCAGGAAACAGCCACCGGGCTCAACTTCTGGCGCTTCATGGCGGGCCTTGGAATCGGCGTCGAACTGGTGACGATTGGCACCTACATCTCGGAGCTGGTCCCGAAGCACATTCGCGGCCGCGCATTCGCGTGCGAACAGGCAGTGGGCTTCATGGCCGTGCCTGTCGTCGCGTTTCTCGCCTGGCTGCTGGTGCCGCGCGCGCCGCTCGGGCTCGATGGCTGGCGCTGGGTCGTGCTGATCGGCGCGCACGGCGCGCTGTTCGTCTGGTGGATTCGGCGCAATCTGCCCGAGAGCCCGCGTTGGCTCGCGCAACAAGGGCGCGTCGATGAAGCGGACCGCGTGATGCGCGCGCTCGAAGCGAAGGTCGAGGCCGAGTACGGTAAACCGCTGCCGCCGGCTGCGCCGCCCGTTCCCGTGCCGCCGAGCGGACGCTTCGGCGACATGTGGGTGCCGCCTTATCGCAGCCGCACGCTGATGCTGAGCATCTTCAACATCTTCCAGACAGTCGGCTTTTATGGCTTTGCGAACTGGGTGCCGACGCTGCTGATCAAGCAGGGCATTACCGTGACGACGAGCCTTGCCTATTCGAGCGTGATCGCGCTCGCGGCACCCGTGGGTCCCATCATCGGGCTTTTCATTGCGGACAAGTACGAACGCAAGAGCGTGATCGTCGCGATGGCGGCGCTCATCATCGTGTGCGGACTGTGGTTCAGTCAGACGACGGCGGCCGCGCTGCTGATCTGTCTCGGCGTCGGGCTGACGCTGGGCAGCAATATCATGTCGTACAGCTATCACGCCTATCAGGCAGAGCTGTTCCCGACCAGCATCCGTGCGCGTGCAGTGGGCTTCGTCTATTCATGGAGCCGCTTCTCGGCGATTTTCACGGCGTTCTTTATTGCGTCAGTACTCAAGTACTTCGGATCGACAGGCGTGTTCGTGTTCATCGCGGGCGCGATGGCGATCGTGATGCTGGTGATCGGCGTGATGGGGCCGCGCACGCGCGGCGTTGCACTCGAAGAGATCTCGCACTGATCGGCAACACGCGTCTGTTGCTGCATTAAAAAAGCAATGGCCGGTGTCTTCACAGACACTGGCCATTTTCTATGACGCTACGGGCGTTATGCCTCCAGCGCGAGCGTAGCAAACGTGGCGAGCCAGTGCTCGCCCATGTAGTCGCCCGCTACGTGTTGCAACGCGGTTTCGAGATGAAGTTCGGCGGCTTCGAAGAGCGCGGCGCGGCGCGGATCGTCGTTCGACAGCGCGCGCGCCAGCGAGCGCTGGCACCACGCGCGGCTCAGGTTCAGCCCGTCGAGATGCGCGATCTTGCCGTCGCTGCGATCCGTGACGGTGGCGGGGGCGAACAGCGTCGCGGGTCGACGTTGCGCGAGATCGGGCAGGAAGCGCTCGAACCATCCGGCGAATTCAGCAGGCGGCAGCACGCGGCGCATCAACTCCGCTTCCATCAGCGACGGCGACAGGAACTCGTCGCCCGACGGCTCCCACGCCTGGCATCCGGCGTCGTTCAGGTACCAGCCTTTCGCCGTATCGACGACGAGGCGCGCGAGCGAATCGCGCTGCGTGCGATGCGCGAAGTCGAGCGTAAGCGCCAGCGCGAATGCAGTGTTGAAATGCGTGCCGACCCGCAGCGGATACGTCGCCTTTGGCAGAAATTCTTCGAAGCGTTCGACGAAAGCCGCTGTCAGCGGCTCGATGGTTTGTGCCCAGCGCTCGGCTTGCGGCAGTTTCAACGATGCGACCTGACCCGACAGCGCAAGCAGCCACGCCCAACCATACGGGCGCTCGAAGCCGCGGTTATGCGGCAGGTCGAGATAGGCGCGCTCACCTGCGATGTTCTGCGCGGTGAAATGCTCGTCGACGACGGCGACGATGCGCGGCGCTTCCGGCAACTCCGGAAAGCGTTCGACCAGATGCAACAGCAACCAGTAGCCGTGCACGCACGAGTGCCAGTCATAGCTGCCGTAAAAGATGGGATGAAGTTCGCGCGGGCCTTGCACGTCCTGCGGCCCGGCCAGCGAATGCGTGAGCTTGTTCGGATACTCGCGCGTGAGGTGAGCCAGCGCGAGGCCCGCGAATTTCGATGCGATTTCAGAAGTGAGTACGGCAGTCATCGACGCCTCGTCGTAACGGGTTGTGGGTTACGGTAAGCCTTGAATGCGGGTGTGTCGCATCGAGGGTGAGGTGCACATTCTGCCTTTACTGAACCCGGTCTGTCATGTGCAAGCCGTGTTGCAATGCGATTCAGAACAGCTCGCGTATCCGGTGATAGAGCATCCCCAGTTCCAGCGCCGGTCCGCGCAGCGCCGGGCCGCCCGGAAAGCGCGCGTGCCTGATGCGCCCGAACAGATCGAGCGCGGCCGTGTCACCCGAGATTGCCTTTGCAATGACGCGCCCCGCAATGCCCGTCAGCGCCACGCCATGACCCGAAAAGCCTTGCACATAGAAGTAGTTCGGATCGATCGCGCCGAAATCGGGCGCGCGATTGCGCGTGATATCGACGAAGCCGCCCCACGCAAATTCGATTTTTGTATCCGCGAGTTGCGGAAAGACGGCGAGCATGCGCTGGCGGATATCGCCTGTCAGTTGCGCGGGCGAAGCGCCCGTCGAACTCGCGCGTCCGCCGAACAGCACGCGATGATCCGCCGACACGCGAAAGTAGTCGAGAAAAAAGTTGTTGTCGCAGATGGCGGGCCGATTCCTGATCAATGCATCCGCGCGTGATTTGCCGAGCGATTCCGTCGCGACAATGTACGACGCAATGGGCGCGATGCGTGCGGCGATCGCTGTGGGCAAGACATTGCCGAGTGTGGCGTTGCCGCATGCGGCGACGAAGCGGCAGCGCACTTCGCCCGTCGCGGTGCGTACCACAGGCCGTGCGCCGCGCACGACTTCGAGCACGGGCGACTGCGCGAAGAGTTGCGCGCCTTCGCGGCGCGCGGCATCGGCGAGTCCGAGGCAATACTTGAGCGGATGCAGATGTCCGGATAACGCGTCGTGGACGCCTGCCAGATAGCGTTCCGAGGCGATGCGATCGCGCATGTCGCCGGCATCGACCCACGACAGATGCGGATAACCCCAGCGGTTCGTCGCCGCGTCCATCCATGCACGCAGATCGGGGACACGTTTCGCTTTGGTCGCGACCGTCATGAAGCCCGGGGTGAAATCGCATTCGATTCCATAGCGCTCGATTCTCTCGTGCACCAGCTTGACGGCATCGACGGACAACGCCCACGCAGCGCGCGCGCCTTCGAGGCCGAGTTGCTTTTCGACGATCTCGTCTTTTGCAAAACCGGCGAGCACCTGTCCGCCGTTGCGTCCCGACGCACCCCAGCCGGGGCGATGCGCATCGAGAACGACGACCGAGAGCCCGCGCGCGCGGCATTCGAGCGCCACCGACAAGCCCGAGAACCCGGCACCGATCACGCAGACGTCGGCTTCGAGGGAGCCTTGCAGCATTGGATCGTCCGTGAGCGGGCGCGACACGGTGGCTTCGTAGTACGAGTTGCGGATCAGCGCATCCGCGCGGCGGTCGAGTGTTTCCGTCATCAGAGCCAGTCCTTCATTCGATACCAGGTCATTGCAAGCACGAGTGCGGGTGTGCGCAGCAGTGCGCCGCCGGGAAAGTCGCGATGGCGGATTTTACCGAACAGATCGAATCGCGACGCCTGGCCATGGATGGCTTCCGCGATCAGCTTGCCTGCGAGTCCGGTCGTATTGACGCCGTGTCCCGAGAAGCCTTGCGCGAAGTAGACGGTCGGCGCGAGCCTGCCGAAATGCGGTGCGCGGTTCATCGTGATGTCGACGAAGCCGCCCCATGCATAGTCCACTTTGACATCGGCGAGTTGCGGGAAAGTTTTTAGCATGTCGCGGCGCATGGCTTCGCCGAGATTGCGCGGCGCGAAAGTCGAGTAGCTGACTTTGCCGCCCCAGAGCAGACGGTTGTCGGGTGCAGGGCGGAAGTAGTCGAGCACGAAGCGGCTATCGCAGACGGCGGCGCGCGCGGGCATGAGCGCGGCGGCGCGGGCCGGGTCGAGCGGTTCCGTGGCGATGACGTAGGTGCCGACGGGCATGATCTTTCGCGATACCTGGGGTGCTAGCGCGCCCAGCCATGTATTGCAGGCTAGCACTACGTATTTGGCGCGCACCGTTCCTTGCGCGGTTTCGATCAGATGGGTGCTGTTTTCTTTGCGTAGTGTCTTGACGCAACTGTTTTCGTAGATGCGGACGCCATTTTCGGCGGCTGCGCGGGCCAGGCCGAGTGTGTAGTTGAGGGGATGCAGGTGGCCGCTGTCCGGGTCGAAAAGGCCGCCGAGATAGCGGGATGATTGCACGTACTGATCCAAATGGGCGCGTTCGATGTATCGATACCGGTCGTGGTTGAAGCGCCTTTTTGCGTTATCACGCCAGGTGCGTAGTGCGTCTACATGTTTTTGCTTGTTGGCGGCTGTGAGGTAGCCCATCGTCAGATCGCAGTCGATGCGGTGCTTCGCTACGCGGTCTTTCACTATGTCCAGCGTTTCCAAACCCATTTGCCAGATGCGGTGGACGTCGCTCTCGGGCATGTACTTCGCGAACGTGTCTATTTCGCAGGCGAAACCGCCTATTAGCTGGCCACCGTTTCGGCCGCTTGCTGCCCAGCCGACTTTTGATGCTTCTAGCACCGCTACCGTGTGGCCGCGTTCGGCGAGGTTCAATGCGGTTGAGATGCCGGTCAGGCCGGCGCCTATTACGCAGACGTCGACTGTGATGGTTTCATCCAGTGCTGGATGGCGGGTCTGGTCGTTTGTGGTTGCTGCGTACCACGATGCTACGTGAGGTTGGGAGGTGAGGTTTTCTGGCATGGGCGGAAGTTGTTGGGCCGGTGTGTTTTGCTTTCTCGGCGGTTTTTGCCTTGGTGGTTTATGTGTTGCGGTTGGTTTGGTTTTCTGGGGCTTTTACGCTGGCATCCGCGATGCGTTAGCTCGCTAACGAATCGCGGATGCCAGAGCGAGCAGAGGCACACCGCAGCTGCCAGCAACGCGACCCCTCAGAATGAGTAAATAAACTGCGTAGCCAGCAAATCATTCGACTTGCTATAAGACCCATCATTCCGCAGGAACACCTTCTGATTAGCCCAGTCATGACGATATTCCACCTTGACGGTAATCTGCTGCGTCGGGAAGAACAACAGATCCAGCGCGACATCCTGACGGTTAGCCCCCTTGCACTCAAACCCAAGGCCACCATTGGCCTGCGAATTAGCGAGACAATCAGCACCGATACCAAAACCGTTATTCACATCCATACCATTGGAATTCAAGGCAATCCCACCACCGCCACCACCATTCTTGCTATTGACGAGCAAGTCATACCGCACAGTCGCACCCATGCGACCCACCACCGGCATATTGAACTTCCGATGCGCGAGCAATGACAAACCATACCACTGCGCCTGGCCGCCATTGAACGCCGCGTTCTGCTGCTGCCCATAATCGAGTTCAGCGTTGTACTGCACATCCGCCAGCGTATAAGTCGCGTCGACTTCGCCAAAGAAGAAAGTCCCGCCCGAGCTGGGCGCCTGACCGCCCACGCCATAACTGACATTGCCCGTCACCGGATCGACGGCACTCGGCAGCGTCTGACGTCCAATATTGAACGACCCGCCAATATCGAGCGCACTGGACCACGTATAGTCGGCGCGCGCAGTAAACGTCGGAATCTTGTTGCTCGTCGTGATCGGATCGCCCAGTGCATTCGTGCCCGTCTGCGTGACGGCACCATACGTGCGGTACTGTTCATTGCCGACAAAGAACTTCCAGGCCCAGTTGCCCGCGGTATAGTTCGCGCCGACACCCACATAGCTGCCCGGATCGGAGAAGTCATACAGCAGGTTGTGCGTGAGCGTCAGCATCTGGTTCGACTGCTGCACTTCATAGCCGCCAAAGCTCGGAATCAAACCCGCAACGAACGTCGTCGACCCCGTCAGCGGCACATTGACGACGGCCGTGTTCAGGATGTTGTTGCCAATGTCGCCGTGCGAGTTCTGCAGCAGCGTGATGCCGTTGCCACGGTTCGGCATCAACGTGATTTCCGCCGACGGCGCCATCGGCCCGACACCAAATGTCTTCTTGATGTCGAGATACAGATCGCCGAACGTGCTGTTGTAGTAGTTGTACGCGCTCTCGTGATTCGCAAACAGGAACGATGACGAACTCTGCGCGCGGTTATAGATGTACGTCGGGTCGATATAACCCGTCACCGAAAGACCTGCGATCGGCCCCGTCTGCGCCGCGTCTTCCAGCGAATCGACCTTCAACTGCTGATTCGCGATCTGCTGCCTGATCGTGGTCAGGTCGTCGTTGCTGATGTTGGCAGGCGCCCGGCCGTAATCGGGCGACGTGATATCGACAGGAGCCGCTGCCAACGCGGGCGTAGCGGCCGTGCCCACAGCAGGCTTCGCGGCAGGCGCGGTGGCCACCTGCGCGCGCAATTCCTTCACTTCCTTTTGCAACGCGTTCAGTTGCTGCTGAAGCGCCTTGATCTGTGCGCTGGTCGAGTCCGCAAAAGCGGCACCCGGCAGAGCCCCCGCTACCAGTAGACAGATAAGTTTCTTTCTCATGCAATTTTCTCCTTGTTTGTCGTATTGCGAAGAACTTCTTATGCGTTGGCCGTATCGAGCGTGTTGGTCGCCACGGCAGGGCGTGTGGTTGTCGAAGGGGCATCGGCGGCGTCGGCTATTGCGAACGCCATCTGCATGTCGCGAGTGCGCTTGCGGTCGCGCATCAACATCCATTGATTGACGACGATCACGCCGATCGTCACGGCCGTGATGAAGAGCGTGGCAAGTGCATTCATTTCCGGGTTCAGGCCAAGGCGCACGCGCGAGAACACCACCAGCGGCAGCGTCGTCGAGCCCGGGCCGGACAGGAATGCGGACAGCACGAGATCGTCGATGGAAAGCGTGAACGACAGCAGCCAGCCGGACAGCAAGGCCTGCGAGATCAGCGGCAGCGTGATGACGAAGAACACCTTGAACGGTGTCGCGCCGAGATCGAGTGCCGCTTCTTCGAGAGACCGGTTCAGTTCCTTGATGCGTGACTGCACGATGATTGCGACGTACGAAACACACAGCATCACGTGGCCGATCCACATCGTCAGCACGCCGCGTCCCTTGGGCCAGCCGATCATCTGTTCCAGCGCGACGAAGAGCAGCAGTAGCGATATGCCCTGAATCACTTCGGGAATCACCAGCGGCGCGTTGATCATGCCGGCGAAGAACGTGAAGCCGCGAAAGCGCCCAAAGCGCGCCAGCACGAAACCCGCCCACGTGCCGATCACGACGGACGCGCACGCCGTCATCAAGCCGATCTTCAGCGACAGCCACGCGGCCGTGAGCAGTTCGTCGTCATGCAGCAGCGCCCCATACCACTTCAGCGAGAAGCCGGACCAGACGGTGACGAGCTTCGATTCGTTGAACGAGAACACGACAAGGCTGATGATCGGAATGTAGAGAAAGAGAAATCCGAGCGTCAGCACCGTGGCGGACAAAGGCTTGTTCGGCTTGATCATTTCGCACCCTCCAGTTCCTTGACCTGGTAGTACTGGAATACGGCCATCGGCACGAGCAACAGCAGCACCATCGCCACGGTCACGGCGGACGCCATCGGCCAGTCCATGTCGTTGAAGAACTCATCCCACATCACGCGGCCGATCATCAGCGTGTCCGCGCCGCCGAGCAGTTCCGGTATCACGTATTCGCCGACAGCGGGAATGAACACGAGTAGCGACCCCGCGATAATCCCGTTCTTCGACAGCGGCAACGTGATGCGTGTGAACGCCGTCCACGGTTTTGCGCCGAGGTCGTAGGCGGCCTCGAGCAGGGTCAGGTCCATCTTCACGAGATGCGCATACAGCGGCATCACCATGAACGGCAAGTACGAATAGACCATGCCGATATAGACGCCGATATCCGTGTGATAGAGGCGAAAGGGCGTGTGAATCAGGCCGAGCGCGATCAGCGTGTGATTGAGCAGGCCGTCGTCTTTCAGAATGCCGATCCACGCGTACACGCGGATCAGAAACGACGTCCAGAACGGCAGCATCACGCCCATCATCAGCAGGTTGCGCGTAGCGGGTGCCGAACGCGCGATGTAGTACGCGATCGGATAGCCGATCAACAGGCAGCAGAGGGTCGAGACGGCGGCCATCTTCAGCGAACTGAGATACGTTGCGACGTCTAGGCTGTCCTGCAACAGGAACGCGTAATGGCTCAGTTGCAGCGCGAAATGCACCATGCCGTCCTTCACGCTGACGAGTTCCGTATAAGGCGGAATGCCAAGGCGCAAATCGGCAAAACTGATCTTCAGCACCAGCACGAAAGGCAGCGCGAAGAACACCGCGAGCCAGATGAAGGGAATGCCGATCACGGTGCTGCGGCCCGAAGGGAGCAGCTTCGCGAGGCGCTGCTTGAACGATGCGAGCGCGGGGCTCGCATTCGGGGCGGCGCGCAGTTGCGCCGCGGAGGTTTGGGCGGGATTTCTCATTGCGTCAGCACCACGCCGCTCGAAGGCGACCAGGAGACGAACACGTCGTCTTGATAGACGGGCGCACCTTCGCTCATCAGGTGCGAACTGGAGAGATTCGACATGACGGTCTTGCCGCTCGGCAGGCGCACGTGATACAGCGAATAGCTGCCCATGTACGCGACATCCGTCACGACGCCGCGCGCCCAGTTGTGCGCGGCACCGGGCTTCTCGCGCGTCACGCGCACGCGCTCGGGGCGCACCGAAATGCCGACGGGCATGCCGAGTGGCCCCGTTACGCCGTGGCTCACATACATGCGCGCTTCGAGATCCTCGCTTTCGACAAAGATGTGATCGGGTTCGTCCTCGACGACGACACCTTCGAACAGATTGGTCGAGCCGATGAACTCGGCGGAAAAGCGGCTATTCGGAAACTCGTAGACCTGCGTCGGCGAGCCGATCTGCACGATGCGGCCTTCGCTCATCACGGCGAGGCGGCTCGCCATCGTCATCGCTTCTTCCTGATCGTGCGTGACCATCACACAGGTGACGTCGACTCTCTCGATGATGTTCACGAGTTCGAGTTGAGTCTTCTGGCGGATCTTCTTGTCGAGCGCGGACATCGGCTCGTCGAGCAGCAACAGCTTCGGGCGCTTGACGAGCGAGCGCGCCAGCGCGACGCGCTGCTGCTGCCCGCCCGATAGCTGATGCGGCTTGCGCTTTGCGTACTTCGACATCTGCACGAGATTCAACGCATCGGCGACGCGCTCCCTGATCTCGTTCTTCGGCGTGCCCTCCTGCTTAAGGCCGAACGCGACATTCGACTCGACCGTCATATGCGGAAAGAGTGCATACGACTGGAACATCATGTTGACGGGGCGGCGATAGGGCGGCAAGGCCGCGAGATCTTCGCCGTCGACATAGATCTTGCCGGACGTAGCCGTCTCCAGGCCCGCCAGCATCCGCAACAGCGTGGACTTGCCGCAGCCCGAACTGCCGAGCAGCGCGAACAGTTCATTCTTCGCGATGCTCAGGTTGACGTTGTCGACAGCCGTACTGTCGCCGAACTTCTTCACGACGTTTTCGATGCGAACGAATTGATCTGTCTTCTCTTTCGTCATCGCGGGCTGCGTGGCCGCATTCGCTGCTTGCGTGGTGTGCATCGTATTCATATGTGACCGTTCTTTGCGGATCGCAGGCACGAACGGGCCCTGGCGAGGCGCGGGAAGCGCTCGCAGGTGTCGTGCTGCAATCGGGGAAACACGGGGCTGCGCGCAAGACGCAGACTGACTGCGCTACTGCTCTACGAAGAGGGATCGAGCGATCCCTGTTCGTCTCATTCAGTTCCCTTTCATGTCCCTGAAAACCGGTGTTGAACTACAGCTTCAATGACCGGTTTTCAGTTGTGCCCAAAGGCGGTTTTCGAGCCGCAGAATATCCGTCGGCATCGGTTTCATCAGCGTCATCTTTGCGATCACGTCGTCGGCCGGATAGACCGTCTGATCCTGCGCGACAGCCGGGGTGACGAACTGGCGCGCGGCGCGATTGGCGGTGGGGTAGAACACTTCGTTGGTAATGGCTGCATTGTTCTTCGCGTCCGAAATGAAGTTGATCCACTTCATCGCGGCTTCGGGATGCGGTGCGTCTTTCGGCACGACCATCACGTCGAACCACAGCAGCCCGCCTTCCTTCACGTTCGAGAACTTGACTTCGTATGAGCGCTTCGCTTCCTGCGTGCGGCGCCGCGCGATGCCGACGTCGCCGGACCAGCCGACCACCACGCAAACGTCGTTATTCGCGAGGTCGTTGATATAGCCCGACGAGTTGAACTGGGTGATGTACGGGCGGACTTTCTTCAGCACTTCGTACGCCGCCTGGTAGTCGCCGGGGTTCGTGCTGTTCGGGTCCTTGTGCATGTATTGCAGCGTCGCGGCGAATACGTCGACGGCCTGATCGAGGAACGACACGCCGCAGCTCTTGAGCTTCGACATGTTGGCGGGATCGAACACGAGCGCCCAGCTGTCAACAGGCGCATTCGGGCCCAGCACTTTCTGCACGGCCTGCACGTTGTAGCCGATGCCGTCCGTGCCGTATGCCCACGGCACGCCGTACTGGTTACCCGGGTCCGCGTCGGAAATCATCTTCATCAAGGTCGGGTCGAGATTCTTCAGATTCGGCATCTGCGATTTGTCGAGCTTCTGATAGACGCCGGCCTGAATCTGTTTGGCCATATAGTTCGACGTCGGCACCACGATGTCATAGCCGGAACTGCCGGCAAGCAGTTTGGCCTGCAACGTGTCGTCGCTGTCGTAGTTGTCGTACTTGACCTTGATGCCCGTCTGTTTCTCGAAGTTTGGAATCGTGTCTTTCGCGATGTAGTCGGACCAGTTATAGACGTTCAGTTCGGTATCGGCCGCCTGCGCTGCCGTTCCCGACAGTGCGGCAATGCCCGTCACGACTACCAGCGCGGCCCCCGCGACCGCATGACGAAGATGACAAACGCTCATGTTGATTTCCCTTGGAGGTAAAAGTCTGGCGTGAGCGTGTGTCGCGTTGTCGATGCGTCACGGCGCCCGCGCCGGTGGTCTGACTGCCGTTACGAAAGCCCTAGCTGTTGTGCGGTTGCGTCGATGGCTCTTTTCGCCTTCGCGACGATTTCGTCGATCTCGCTCTTCGTGACGACGAGCGGCGGCGAGAGCAGCATGCGGTCGCCCGTGGCGCGCATGATCAGATTGCCGTTGAAGCAGAAGTCGCGGCAGATCGTGCCGACATCGCCGCCATTCTCGAAGCGCTGTCTGGTCTTCGGGTTTTGCGCGAGCTGGATGCCCGCGACAAGTCCCGCGCCCGCCACTTCACCGACAATAGGATGGTTCGCGAACGTCTCGCGCAGCGACCGCTGGAAATACGGCCCCGTTTCGCTCTTCACGCGCTCGACGATCTTTTCGTCGCGCAACAGCCTCAGGTTCGCGACGGCCACGGCGGCGGCGACGGGGTGGCCGGAATACGTGAGTCCGTGATTGAACTCGCCGTTCTCGATGATCGCCTCGGCAATGCGGTCGTGCAGGCCGACGGCGCCCATCGGGATGTAGCCGCTCGTCAAGCCCTTCGCCATGGTGATGAGGTCGGGTTCGAAGCCGAAATGCTGATGCGCGAACCATTCGCCCGTGCGTCCGAAGCCGCCGATCACTTCATCGGCGACCAGCAGCACGTCGTACTTGCGGCAGATGCGCTGGATTTCCGGCCAGTAGGTAGAAGGCGGAAAGATCACGCCGCCCGCTCCCTGGAAAGGCTCACCGATAAACGCAGCAACGTTCTCAGCCCCAAGCTCGAGAATCTCCGTTTCGAGCTGACGCGCGCGTTCGAGGCCGAATTCCTCCGGCGTCATGTCGCCGCCTTCACCGAACCAGTACGGCTGATCGATATGCACGATGTGCTCTACCTGCGAAGGCATCTGCTCGTGCATATAGCCCATGCCGCCGAGCGTGCCGCCCGCGATCGTCGAACCGTGATAGCCGTTCTTGCGCGAAATGACGAACTTCTTCAGTTTCTTGCCTTGCGTCGCCCAATACTGATGAACGATGCGCAGCACCGTATCGTTGCCTTCCGAGCCGCTATTGCAGTAGAAGAAGTGATTGAACGGCGCGGGCGTCAATTCGGCGAGCAAGGCCGACAGTTCAATGATGGGCGGGTGCGTGGTCTTGAAGAACGTGTTGTAGAAGGGGAGTTCCTGCAACTGCCTGTACGCCGCGTCCGCGAGTTCTTTGCGGCCATAGCCGACGTTGACGCACCACAGTCCCGCCATGCCGTCGATGATCTTGTTGCCATCGGAGTCCCACAGATAGACGCCTTCTGCCTTGACGATCACGCGGCTGCCCGCACGATTGAGCGCGCCCATATCGGAGAACGGATGAATATGATGCGCGGCATCGAGCGCGCGGTATTCAGCCGTGCTGCGCTGCTGTTGCGAAGCACTCGCCTTCGCGGCCGGTTGCGCGGACTGCACGTAAGCGACTTCTTCTGTTCTGTAACTCATGTTGCCTCCAGTTGTTTTGCGGATGACGCCGGACTCAGACGTGCAGCAGCAAATGCTTGCGTTCCCACGAACTGATCACGCGGAAGAACGCTTCATATTCGGTTTCCTTCAGCGCGAGATACGCCTTGACGAACTGCTCGCCCATGATTTCGGCGAGCGGCTCGCACGCGCCCATCAACGTGAGTCCTTCTTCGAGATTGCGCGGCAACTGGTACGGCAATTCATAGCCGTCGCTGGTGAGCGGCTCGGTCGGCGTGAGCCGCTGCGTCATGCCGAGATAGCCGGCCGCGAGTGTGCCCGCAATCGCCAGATACGGATTGCAGTCCACGCCCGGAATGCGGTTCTCGATGCGGCGTGCCTGCGGGCCCGAATGCGGAATGCGGAAGCCCACCGTGCGGTTGTCGTAACCCCATTGCACGTTGATCGGCGCGGCCATAAAGCGCGACAGGCGCCGATATGAATTGATGTACGGCGCGAAGATCGGCATCAATGCGGGCGTGTACTTCTGCAGGCCGGCGAGGTACTGGTTGAACAGGTCGGTCGGCTTGCCGTCGCTGCCCGTGAACAGGTTCTGGCCTGTCTCTTCATCGACGAGGCTTTGGTGCACGTGCATCGCGGAACCGGGTTCGTTCTCCATCGGCTTTGCCATGAACGTCGCGTACATGTGATGACGCAGCGCCGCTTCGCGCACGGTGCGCTTGAACAGAAAGACCTGGTCGGCGAGCTTGAGCGGATCGCCGTGCAGGAAGTTGATTTCCATCTGCGCGGCGCCGACTTCGTGAATCAGCGTGTCGACTTCGAGTTCCTGAATATCGCAGTACTCGTAGATGTCCTCGAAGAGCGGGTCGAATTCGTTCACGGCTTCGATCGAATACGCCTGACGTCCTGTTTCGGGACGGCCGGTGCGCCCGACGGGCGGTTGCAAGGGCAGGTCGGGGTCCTTGTTCATGTCGACCAGATAGAACTCCAGCTCTGGTGCGATGACAGGCTTCCAGCCTTTGGCCTTGTAGAGATCGAGCACGCGGCGCAGCACGCGGCGCGGCGAGATCGCGACGGGGGTGCCGTCGAAATGCACGCAGTCGTGAATCACCTGCGCGGTGGGATCGACGGCCCACGGAATAATGCGGATCGTCGATGGATCGGGCACGCACACCATGTCCGGGTCGGTGACGCCCGTGAGCGAGCCGTCTTCGGGATATTCGCCCGTCACCGTCTGGATCATCACGGCTTGCGGCAGGCGCATGGATTCGCCGGATTCGAACTTGCTGCGCGGAATGATCTTGCCGCGCGCGATCCCTGCCATGTCGGGAATGATCGCCTCGATTTCGGTGATGTGATGCTTCTTCAGAAACTCGTCAATGTCTTGCATGATCGTTCTCTCTGTTTTTTTGCGCAGAACGGGGATCAGACATGTGCGCTTGCAGCCGCTGCCGAACCCGTCCTCATGCGCATTCGTTCGCGGCACGCCGTGCCGAACGCACGGAAGATCGCTGTCGATAGCGTGTCGCTTGCGTGCTTCCATTCCGGGTGCCATTGCACACCCAGCGTGAAGGCGCGCGCATGCGTCACGCTGATCGCTTCGATCAGCCCGTCCGGCGCGTGGGCTTCGACCGTGAGGCCGTCGCCGAGCCGCTCGACGCCCTGGCCGTGCAGTGAATTCACGCGCACTTCGCTTGCGCCGCCGGCGAGCTTCTGCAACAGCCCGCCTTGCATCAGATGCAGCGCATGCGAAGGCCCGTACTGCACGTCGAGGTCGTCTTCCTTGTTCTCGCGGTGATCGTCATAGCCGTCCACCGTTTGAACGCTTTGATGCAGCGTCCCGCCGAACACGACATTCATTTCCTGAAAGCCACGGCAAATAGCGAGCACGGGGATGCCTGCGTCGATCGCGGCGCGCATCAGCGGCAGCGTCGTCGCGTCGCGTGCGGCGTCGTGCAGCGTGCCGGGTGCGCTCGCGTGACCGCCATAACGATGCGGCTCGACATTCGAATAGCTGCCCGTAAACAGCAGGCCGTCGATATGCGCGAACAGATCGTCCGGCGCCTGCCGGTCGCCTAACGCGGGTAGCAGCATCGCAAGCGCTTGCGCGCCGTCGACCACGGCCGCGAGGTACTTTTCGCCGGCCACATGCGAAGGATGCGGACCCATCATCGTTCTGTCGGCCGTGACGCCGACTAAAGGTTTCATTTGCATGACTAACGGGTATTCGTCGTTGACTGCGGGAACGCGGCAAATCATGGTGTGCGTACGCGCGGCACGATTCCGCAGCGATGCGCGGAGCGCAACGCTACTGGAAGCGTGCTTGCGTGGCAGCGTCGTCAGCGGATCGCGCCGCGCGTTGCAAACAGATACGCTGTCCGGTTCGCTCCGCTGCGCGCGATTGCAGGCGTGCAACGGCGCGTGTCCGATGTTGGGACGAGCGCGACCGAAGACGCGGCGCGATAACGCGCGCGAAGCATCGACCCGCAAGCGGGCCTGACAGCGGCAGGTGGAAAGGCGCTAGGGCAAGAGCGACGCGACTTCGTCGGTGTGAACCGCGATGAACGCACGCGCTGAAATAGAGTTGTGACGACGAACGGAACGGCGCGACAGGATCGTGAAGACGGACAGAAAGCGGCGAAACGCAAGCCTGCCGTTGCTGCCGTCGGCGATGGCGTTGTCAGCGCGAAGACACCTCGCGAACTGACTACGATCCCACCTAACCAAAGGGCCTCGGACTCTCACGATTACACTCGACTGGCACGTTGAAAGTATTGAACGCCCCGTTCGGAAAACGCGTCGAACGTTTAAAGAAACGGGACGACAGGCTGTTACCCGTAACGCATTCTTTACTCGCTGCTTCGGCGATTAAACCGGCCGCCGCAGCGGTAATCGAATCAGGAAACATCAACCTGTAGTTCAGGATATACGAGTCAAAAAGGCCGTCAAAGTCTTTTTACGAAACTTTGATGAGGGCTTACCCTGAGCCATCTATGCGTAATAAAGTCAACTTTGAAGCCGGTAGATGCGTAAAAATTTCGTTTCGCTTTCAGGGTTTTCCCCAGAAGCGTTCAATTTAAAGTGATTAGAATATTCAACACACGCGCGTGCTATTCGAATGCGCTCTTTTCGTGAAGTACTACCCGTTCTCATGAGTGCATTGATGTCAATTGAAGTGGCAACCCGCCTGCAGTACATCCGGAAAAAGCACGGTCTTTCGCAGCGGGAACTGGCGAAACGGGCGGGCGTGACAAACGGCACGATTTCGCTGATCGAGCAGAACCGCGTGAGTCCGTCCGTCGGATCGCTGAAGAAGCTGCTCGAATGCATACCCATGAGTCTCGCCGAATTCTTCACATTTGAAATCGAGGCCGACCGCACCGTGGTGTCGCGCCGCGCGGAGATGCCGAACCTCGGCAATGAGCAAATCGAGTTCTATCTGGCGGGCGCGAGTGTCAAGGACCGCAATATGGGCATCATGCGCGAGGTGTATCAGCCGCTCGCGGATACCGGCCCGGAAATGTTGCAGCACGCAGGGCACGAGGGCGGCGTCGTGGTCAGCGGTCAGCTCGAATTGACCGTCGACGGTACGACGTGGCTGCTCGACCCCGGCGACAGCTATTACTTCGAAAGCCGCTTACCGCATCGTTTTCGCAATCCCAGCGCGCAGCAGGTGTGCGAAGTCGTGTCGGCCAATTCGCCGCCCACTTTCTGAACTTTTCGCACATCGCTTCGCGTCAACGCGTTTCGCGCAGCGTTGCATCGCACATGCCATTTTCACTGCGCCGAACGCATAACATTGAGGCATCCTGATGGACAAGACGACATTGGCTTACTGGCAGGACAAGGCAGCGGCGCTCGCAATCGAAGGGCGCGCGTTTATCGACGGCGAGTATCGGCCGGCCGAAAGCGGGCGTACGTTCGACTGCGTGAGTCCGATCGACGGCAAAGTACTCGTGAAAGTCGCCGATTGCGGCGAGGCCGACGTGAATGCGGCCGTGCGCGCCGCGCGCCATTCATTCAGTCGAGGCGTATGGGCCGGCCTCAATCCGCGCCAGCGCAAAGCGAAGTTGCTCAAATGGGCTGCGTTGATGCGCGAGCATCTCGACGAGCTCTCGTTGCTCGAAACACTCGACGCAGGCAAGCCGATCGGCGACACGACCAGCGTCGACGTGCCCGGCGCGGCGTATTGCGTCGAATGGTTTGCAGAAGCTATCGACAAGGTGGGCGGCGAAGTGGTGCCTGCCGATAATCACCTGGTCGGCCTCGTGACGCGCGAGCCGCTCGGCGTCGTCGCCGCCGTGGTGCCGTGGAATTTCCCGATTCTGATGGCATCGTGGAAATTCGGACCCGCCCTCGCCGCGGGCAATAGCGTCGTGCTCAAGCCTTCGGAGAAGTCGCCATTGACGGCGATTCGCGTCGCACAACTCGCGCATGAAGCGGGCATTCCCGCAGGCGTGTTCAATGTTGTGCCCGGCGGCGGCGAGCCGGGCAAGCTGCTCGCGCTGCATCACGATGTGGATTGCCTCGCGTTCACGGGTTCGACGAACGTCGGCAAGCTGATCATGCAATACGCCGGGCAGTCCAACCTGAAGCGCGTGTGGCTGGAACTGGGCGGCAAGTCGCCGAATATCGTGCTGCCCGATTGTCCCGATCTCGACCGCGCTGCCAAAACGGCGGCGGGTGCGATTTTCTACAACATGGGTGAGATGTGCACGGCGGGCTCGCGTTTGCTCGTGCATCGCGACATCAAGGACGTGTTCCTCGACAAGCTGGTCGCGGCAGCGCGCAGCTACGCGCCGGGCAATCCGCTGGACCCTAAGACGTCGATGGGCGCAATCGTCGATCAGGTGCAGCTCGATCGCGTGCTGGGTTATATCGAAGCAGGGCGGGCCGAGGCGAAGCTATTGCACGGTGGCACGCGTGTACAGCAGGAAAGCGGCGGCTTCTATATCGAGCCGACTGTTTTCGATGTGCCGAAGCATGATGCGAAGATCGCGCGTGAAGAGATTTTCGGGCCGGTGCTGTCGGTGATCACGTTCGATACGATCGACGAAGCCGTGACGATTGCCAACGACAGCGACTACGGTCTCGCCGCCGCCGTGTGGACGGCGAACCTGACCACGGCGCATGAAGTCTCGCGGCGTCTGCGCGCGGGTACCGTGTGGGTCAATTGCTACGACGAAGGCGGCGACATGAACTTCCCGTTCGGCGGCTACAAGCAGTCGGGCAATGGCCGCGACAAGTCGTTGCATGCACTCGAAAAGTACACGGAGCTGAAGTCGACGCTGGTGCGCTTGCGCTGAGCGAAACGCGGCGCGCGACCACGGTCGTCACGAAGAGGCCGAAGGCGCGCGCTGCCTTGCCTGCCTGTTCCCTTCGCGCATGCCGAGCGTATAGATCATGAGCGCGCCGCTCATGATCGCGAGTTGCCACATCAACAGATCGTTGCCGAGCGCCTTCATCGCAGCCCCCGCGAAGAGCGGCCCGGCGATCGAGCATGCAGTAAAGGCGAGCGACAGCACGCGCATGTTGCGGGTGATTGCCTGTTTGTCGCCGCAAGCGGCCGCATACATGCCGAGCGTGATATACGCGCTGTTCATGCCGCCGAGCAGCAGCGCGGCGCCGACATACGCAAGCGACGCGGCCGGCGCGAAGGCGAACGCCACGATAGCCACCGTGCTGGTCAACGCGCAGAGGATCACCGTTGCCGCGAGACCGGCGCGATCCGCGAGCCAACCGACAGGGAATTGCAGCGCCATGCCGCCGATACCGAAGCATGCGAGCATGGTCGCGGTTTGCGCGGCCGTGAGTCCGCGGCTGTCGGCGAAGAGCGGGAAGAGACCATAGAGCGCGCCGTCGCCAATGCCGCCGACTGCAATCGTCACGAGCCCGAGGCAAACAACCGGTCCCAGTTCGCGGCGCTTGCCATGCGCGACATGCGGCTCCAGGACAGGTTGCGGCGAGGACGAACGGGTGAGCCACAACGGAACGGCGGCAGCAAGCGTCAGCAGCGAGCCCGACGTGAACACCAGTGTCCCGCTCACGCCGGCGTAGACTGCGAGCGCCGGCGCGAGCACGCCCGCCGATGCAATCAGGGTTTCATGAACGCCGACGACTTTGCCGCTCTTGTCGGCGGGCACGAGACTGTAGAGCCAGGTTTCGTTCGCGATCCAGCGCAAGCCGATGCCGAGCCCCGTCAGCATGCCGGGCAAGATCCACGCGGGCCACGACAACGCACCGAACGATGCATACGCGATCAGCGAAGCGGCAATCCCGAGCGACACCGTCAGCTTCGATCCGATGCGTTCGATCAGACGCGGCGCGAGCAACAGTCCGACGAACATCCCCGCCCATTGCGCCGCAGCGAAGAGTCCCGCGCGCGGCGCGTCGAGCCCTTGATGCGCGAGCCAGACGGGCAGAACCATGAAGCCGATGCCGAACTGGCCGATCTGCGAGAGCGTCGAGACGACCGTCAGCGCGGCCACCGCGCGCCAGCGCACGGGCGCAGCGTTCGAGCGGATCGCGTCGATTCCGGCGGCGTTCATGATGCGCTCCGCTCGGGCATCGGCAGTCCCTGTTCGCGGCACTCGACGGGACAACCCGCCTTCAGGCAAGGCTTGTCGTCGCACAAGCGGCAAAGCTGCATCGCATGCGGCGAGTCGCGCGTTTCGTTCCAGAGGATCTTGATCAGCAGACCTTCGAACACATCGCGCTCGCTTTCATCGAGCCGCGCGACGATGCGTTCGAGCATGCGCCCGCGCGCGGTACGCAAGCGGCTCGCTTCGCGGCGCCCAGCGGCCGTGAGCGCCAGCGCAACCGAACGCTTGTCGCTGCCCGCCTTCTTTTCGACGAGGCCTGCGTCGACGAGTCCCGCTACCGCCCGCACGGCGGCGGGATGAGAGAGGTCGACGGCCTCGCGCAGCAGCTCGATCGACGAGTCGGGGTACTGGCCGATGGCATTGAGCATGGCGCGCGCAGTCGAACCGGCCAGCGCGGGAATGCTGGGTTGTGCGTTCAGTTCGTCCGTCACCAGAAGGGCGAGCACGCCGAGCAGATTTTCCATGCGTCGGGTCATCGCTTCACCTCGATATGTGCACTGTGCATATGTGCATGATGCACATATCTGGCTGCGATTTCAAGGCGAATTCCGCTGACCCTTTTTTACTTTTTGCGCGCTGCGCCAGGGCAGAGTGCAGAAATATCCAGTAACGCATTCGTAACTCAAGCTTAAGTCTGTTGGACTATTGTTCTCCTATTGGACATTGGCATTCTTCATTGGCAGGTCGACGAACATGAACAAGACTCAGGTCACAAGAAAGGTCGCAATGCCGACGATCGTCGTCGGGGTGTTGCTCGCACTGGGCGGGTGCGCCGTCGTCCCGCCCAGCGGGCCGAGCGTGGTTGCGCTGCCGCGCAAAGGCGAGCCGCTCGAACAGTTCCAGCAGGACGACTACGCGTGCCGCGACTATGCGTATCGCAGCACGGACGCCAATGGGGCATCGCAGGCGGCCACCAACAATGCCGTGGGCAGCGCGGCTGTCGGCACGCTGGGCGGCGCGGCCGTCGGCGCGCTGATCGGTGCGGCGGCGGGCAATCCGGGCGCCGGTGCGGCAATCGGCGCGGGCAGCGGGTTGCTGGTCGGCGGCGCAACGGGCGCGAATGGCGCGTCGTATTCGGCGTATGGGCTGCAGGCGCGCTACGACGCGGCCTACGCGCAGTGCATGACGTCGAAGGGCAACACCATCTCGCAACCGCCCGCGCCCGTCTATGCAACGCCGCCTGCCTACTATGCGCCGGGCCCCGTCTACTACGCGCCGCGTCCTTATTACTATGCCCCGCCGGGCGCCGTTTACGCGCCGTATCCTTATTACTGATCCGCACGTCTTGAAAGCGTGAGCGCGTCGTCCGCGCTCACGCTTTTTGTATCAATCCGTGCGTTGCGTTGATGTCGCCGCGCGTGTGTCTTGCAGCTTGGAACGGGCCGGGTTCGTCAACGCGCCGAAGGTCGCGAAGCTCGCCGCCGCGAGCAGCCACGCGCCCACGCCTGCATACAGCATGACCCAGCCGAAGCCGTGCACGAGCGCATCGTGCGCGATCTTGCCGTCGAGCGCCACGGCGTGGCCCGCCGCGATCGCAGCGCTAGTCGCGTGAATGTGCGCGGCGTCCTGCGCGCCCGACCACGCGCGCGACACAGCCGCTTCGACGCCCGCCACCAGCACGAACCCCATCAACGCGATGTTGATTGCGAGCGAGACCATCCGCGCGCTCATGTCGATGCCCGAGGCCATGCCGGCGCGTGCTGGCGGCACGGCACCCGTCGTCGTGTTCGTCACAGTCGTGTTCGTCAGGCCGAGTCCGACGCCGGCGACCACGCAGCCGGGCAGCATCGTCATCCAGCTGGCGTGCTCCGCGCCGCTGCCCAGACGCATCAGCATGAAGCCGAGCCCGATCGTGAAGAGCCCGCCGGGAATCACGAAGCCCGGCTGATAGCGATGCGCGAGACGTTCCGCGACGGGCGGCACGACCAGCGTGGGCAGCGTGTACGCGAGCAGCGCAAGCCCCGCGTGCAGATCGTCGTAGCCGAGCGCCTGATGAAAGTACACGGGCAGATAGATCATGAAAGGCCAGAAGCTGAAATTCATTGCAGCCGATCCGATCAGCGCGCCCGAAAACTTGCGGAGACGAAAAACGGAGAAGTCGAACATCGGATGCGCGCTCACGTTCTCGGCGACGAAGAACGCGATCAGGCAGAGCGCGCTGGCCGCGACGATGCCAAGCGCGGGCAGGCTGGCAAAGCCGAAGTCCGCGCCCTGCGTGATGTAGAAGGCGACGCCGAACACGGCGAGCGACAAGGTCACGACGCCCACGATATCGAGCTTGTGCGCGTGCGGATCGCGCGATTCGCTCACCCCGCTGAAGGCGAGCGCGATTGTCGCGAGCGCCAGCGGCACGTGCACGAGAAACACCCACTGCCAGCCGGTCAGCGCGACCGTCGCGCTGCCGATGATCGGCCCGAACCCCAGCCCGATCCCGAAGATGATGCCCCACGCGGCGAACGCCTTGACGCGCGCGTGTCCCTGCTGGAACTGATGCGACAGCACGGCAACCTGGCAGATCAGCATCGCGCCGCCGCTCGCGCCTTGCAGGAAGCGCCCCGCGATCAGCACGGCCATGTTCGACGCCAGCCCGCACAGCAGCGACGTGATGCCGAACAGCGCAATGCTGAGCACGAACACGCGCTTGCGGCCGAAGCGGTCCGCGAGCGTGCCTGTCGCCATCAGGACCGTCGTGCAGGCGATCGTGTACGCGTTCATGACCCACTGCATGTCCTTGAAATCGCCGTGCAGCAGATGTTCGAGCGCAGGCAGGATCGCGGGAACGCTGGAAATCTCGAGCCCGAACATCAGCGATGAAAGGCAGGCGGCGAGCAGGGCAAGCGTGTTCCTGCGCGGATGAAGAAACTGCATGACGTGAACCCCGTTACGGTCGATGAACGGCTAATATATCGGGAACATCAGTCCCGATTGACGAGGCTAATTCTCATGAATGAGGCCAAAAAGGAACCAATTAGGCGGCACGATGACTGACCGCCTGGATGGCGTGGCGACCTTCGTGCAGGTCGTGGAGGCAGGCAGTTTCGCGCTCGCGGCCGAACGGCTGAACCTCACGCGCTCGGCTGTCGGCAAGGTGATTGCGCGCCTGGAGGCGCGGCTCGGCGTGCGCCTGATCCATCGCACGACGCGCAGTCAAAGTCTCACGGAAGACGGCCAGGCATACTACGAGCGCTGCGTGCGTGCGCTCGCGGAACTGGAGGCGGCAGAGGCCGAACTCGAAGGCGGACGGCGCGCGCCGCGCGGGCGGCTGCGCGTGAGCTTGCCGCTCGCGTTCGGCCAGCTGTGCGTCGCGCCCGTGCTGATGAACCTGGCGCGCCGGCATCCGAAGCTGCAGATCGACATGTCGTTCAGCGACCGCATGGTCGATCTCGTCGAAGAAGGCTTCGATCTCGCCGTGCGGATCGGCGAGTTGCGCGACAGCACGAGTCTCGCCGCGCGGCGCCTGGGCGTGCAGTACACCTGCGTCGGCGCGGCGCCGTCGTATCTGGCGCGGCACGGCATGCCCGCTACGCTCGACGAGATGCACGGGCTCGAAGGTATCGTGTATGCGCGGGGCGGCGCG
Organism: Paraburkholderia caribensis; assembly: GCF_002902945.1. Classification (NCBI taxonomy): domain Bacteria; kingdom Pseudomonadati; phylum Pseudomonadota; class Betaproteobacteria; order Burkholderiales; family Burkholderiaceae; genus Paraburkholderia; species Paraburkholderia caribensis. The sequence goes on along the minus strand of NZ_CP026102.1, from coordinate 2,079,778 downwards.
CTCGCGCCGTGGGATTTCCAGGGCGACGACGGCCAGCCAAAGCGCGTGAACATCAACCCGCATCTGAGCATGGACGACGTGCAGGCGATCGCCGCCGCGGCGGTCGCGGGCTTTGGGCTTGCGCGCCTGCCGTCATGGCTGCTCGCGCGCTACGTGAAGTCGGGCGAACTCGCGCTGGTCAAGGGTCGTTGCAGTTTGCCGCCGCTGGAGATCAACGTGGTGTGGCCGCAGACGCGCTACATGGCGTCGAAGGTGCGTTGCGCGATCGATGCGCTCGTCGCGGAGATTCCCGCGCTGATCGAAGAATGATGACGAAACCGGCCGCTGGCACATCCGATGCGGGGCGGCCGGAGCGTTGGGCGCTCAGTCCGGCGCGTACTTGAACTCGGGCAACGCTTCGAGCGACGATTTGGTCGCCTCCGGCATCGTCACCTGTTTAGCCGTGATCTGCAGATCGCGGAACGGCACGGCGACGTAGTGCTTGCCCATGCCGAGAAAGCCGCCCACTGACAGAATCGCGAACGCGGTGTGATCGGACGGCGAGACGATCAGATCGTCGATGGTGCCGATCTTGTCCTTGTCGCGGTTGTAGACGCTCGTTCCCGCGAGCTTCGAGGCGCGAAAGCCGCTGCCCGTCTGCATGACTTCCGTGCGGCGCTCGGTGACCGATTGCGGCGCGCCTTGCGCGAGCGCCGACGTCGAGACGAGCGCGATGAACAGGCTCGCGACGCCGATCCGGCATGTTCTGTTGAATGCGTGTTGCACGATGATCCTCCCTCCCTGACATTCGATGCGTGTGACCAACGTTGCCTGTCCTAAGGTTTGTCGTCCTCGTAATCGGGGTTGACGTCGGGATCGAGTGGCGGCGCGTCCGGGTCCTGCGACGGACCGACGTCGGGCAGATCGGTCTGCACGACGTCGGACTGGTCGGGGCGGATAGGGTTTTCGCCTTCGTTGGGCGTGGTCGACATGGCCGGGCCTCCTTGGGGCGCGTTGCTGGCATTCATGCTTCAGCAAGTTGCGCACCCGGCCGGGCGCCCGGTGCAATGCGTGGGCTTAAGCGTCTTCGCCCGTGTTGATGTGCCCGCTGCGCTCGCTGCGTTCGGGCGCCGCCTGCCTGGCATTCTGCTGATGCGCGGCTTCCGCCTCGGCCAGACGGCGCGCCGCTTCGCTCACTTCCTGGCGGAACTGCACGAGCGCGCTGAGCGACGCGTCGGGCGGCTGCAACGCGGACCACAGCACGTCGATCAGGCGGTCTGCCGTGGCGTCGATGTCGGTGCGGCGATTGCCGAGCGTCGCGTCCCACAGTACATGTTCCATCGGGCCAAACACGAGCGAGCGCAGCAGGCGCAGCGGCACGTCCGAGCGGATCTGGCCCGTCTGCTGACCGTGCGACAGCACGCGCATCAGCGGCGCGGTGTAGCGGCGCTGCAAGCCCGTCAGTTCTTCGCTGAGTTCGTGCTGACGCGTGCGGCCTTCCGACAGCACGAGCGCGCACAGCCCCGTGCCGTTGACCAGCATCAGCCGCAAATGCGTGCGCACGATGAACGCAAACTGCTGGCGGATGCTGCCGTCGCGCGGCAGGCCCGATTCGATGGCTTCGATGATCTCGTCGTACCAGTCGCCGATCACGCGCGCGCACAACTCGCGCTTGCCGCGAAAGTAACTGAACACCGTGGCCTCGGAAATGCCCAGCCGCTGCGCGATCTCCGCTGTCGTCGCGCGTTCGTAGCCCTTTTCGGAAAAGACGTCGCGCCCCGCCTGAAGAATCTCCTTCACGCGCTGCTGCGACTTGCGGCCCGCCGGCTGGCGGCGCGATCCCGATACTTCGGTCCTTGCTACGCCCATCATATGAGTCCAGTTCAGATTTCGGAGCGCAAAGGCTCCGTTGCGGCCGATACTACCACGCTGGCAAGCCGTTCAGCGCGTACTTCACGGTTTTTGAGTGACACTCAAAAATACCGATTGACGCTTACGTAAATCTGGAGTGAAATGCGCTCTGTGCTGCCGCGCAGCCGCACATGTCGAATGAATGACGAGCCACTCAGGCTGCGCAGCCAAGCAGCCGGCTGAGTCCGGCTCAGAAAAATTGCCTGATGCGAGGCGGCGCTGCGAGCCACGACGCGCGTGAGCCGCCCGCCACGAACTCCTGGAGACACACATGAGCAACTTGCCCGGTATGCAGTTCCCGCTTGGTGAAGAGATCGAGATGCTGCGCGACAGCCTCGCGTCGTTTGCGGCGAAGGAGATCGCGCCGCGTGCGGGCGAGATCGACCGCACCGACCAGTTTCCGATGGACCTGTGGAAGAAGTTCGGCGATCTGGGCGTGCTCGGCATGACGGTCTCCGAAGAATACGGTGGCGCGAACATGGGCTACACCGCGCACATGGTCGCGATGGAGGAAATCTCGCGCGCCTCGGCGTCCGTCGGTCTCTCGTACGGCGCGCACTCGAACCTGTGCGTGAACCAGATTCACCGCAACGGCAATGCGGCGCAAAAAGAGAAGTATCTGCCGAAGCTGGTGTCGGGCGACCATGTCGGCGCGCTGGCGATGAGCGAGCCGAATGCCGGCTCGGACGTGGTCAGCATGAAGCTGCGCGCCGAGAAGAAGGGCGATCGCTACGTGCTGAACGGCACCAAGATGTGGATCACGAACGGCCCGGATTGCGACACGCTGGTCGTCTACGCGAAAACGGATATCGAAGCCGGTCCGCGCGGCATCACGGCGTTCATCGTCGAGAAGGGCATGAAGGGTTTTTCCGTCGCGCAGAAGCTCGACAAGCTCGGCATGCGCGGCTCGCACACGGGCGAGCTGGTGTTCGAGAACGTCGAAGTGCCGGAAGAGAACATTCTGGGTGAGCTGAACGGCGGCGTGAAGGTGCTGATGAGCGGCCTCGACTACGAGCGCGCGGTGCTCGCGGGCGGCCCGACGGGCATCATGATGGCGGTGATGGATGCCGTCGTGCCGTACATTCACGACCGCAAGCAGTTCGGTCAGTCGATCGGCGAATTCCAGCTGATCCAGGGCAAGGTCGCCGATCTCTACACCACGTTGCAGGCCTGCCGCGCGTATCTGTACGCGGTCGGCCGTCAGCTCGACACGATTGGAACGGCGCACGTGCGCCAGGTGCGCAAGGACTGCGCGGGCGTGATTCTCTACACGGCGGAAAAAGCCACGTGGATGGCGGGCGAGGCGATCCAGATTCTCGGCGGCAATGGTTATATCAACGAGTATCCCGTGGGACGTCTGTGGCGCGATGCGAAGCTTTATGAAATTGGCGCGGGCACGAGCGAAATCCGCCGCATGCTGATCGGCCGCGAACTGTTTGCGGAAACGATGTAAAGCGCCGGGGAACGAGAACATGCCGATCATCGAATCGAAACTGAATCCGCGCTCGGACGATTTCCGCGCCAACGCGGCCGCGCTCGAGGCGCTCGTCGAAGACCTGAAGGCGAAGATCAGCAAGCTCGCGCTGGGCGGCGGTCCCGCCGCGCGCGACAAGCACGTATCGCGCGGCAAACTGCTGCCGCGCGATCGCATCGCGCAACTGCTCGACCCCGGCACGCCATTTCTCGAACTGTCGCAACTCGCGGCATTCGGCATGTATCACGACGACGCGCCGGGTGCGGGCGTGATTACGGGCATCGGGCGCATTGCGGGCCAGGAGTGCGTGATTGTCTGCAACGACGCGACGGTGAAGGGCGGCACGTACTATCCCGTGACCGTGAAGAAGCACGTGCGCGCGCAGGAAATCGCACAGGAAAACCGCCTGCCTTGCGTGTATCTCGTCGATTCCGGCGGCGCGAACCTGCCGAATCAGGACGAGGTGTTTCCCGACCGCGATCACTTTGGCCGCATCTTCTACAACCAGGCGAACCTGTCCGCGCAAGGCATTCCGCAGATCGCCGTGGTGATGGGTTCGTGCACGGCGGGCGGCGCGTATGTGCCCGCGATGAGCGACGAATCGATCATCGTCAAGAATCAAGGCACGATCTTTCTGGGCGGCCCGCCGCTGGTCAAGGCGGCGACGGGCGAAGAGGTCAGCGCGGAAGACCTGGGCGGCGGCGACGTGCATACGCGTCTGTCGGGCGTGGTCGATCATCTCGCGCAAAACGATGCACACGCGCTGGCGATTGCGCGCAGCATCGTCGGCAATCTGAACCGGCGCAAGGACGTGCCCGTCACGATGCAGGAACCGAAGCCGCCGCGCTTCGACGTGAAGAGCATCTACGGCGTGATTCCCGTCGACACGCGCAAGCCCTTCGATATCCGCGAGGTGATCGCGCGCATCGTCGACGATTCCGCGTTCGACGAATTCAAGGCCCGCTACGGCACCACGCTCGTGTGCGGCTTCGCGCATATCTGGGGGCATCCCGTCGGCATCGTCGCGAACAACGGCATTCTGTTTTCGGAGTCGGCGTTGAAGGGCGCGCACTTCATCGAACTGTGCGCGCAGCGCAAGATTCCCCTCGTGTTCCTGCAGAACATCACGGGCTTCATGGTGGGCCGCAAGTACGAGAACGAAGGCATCGCGCGCAACGGCGCAAAGATGGTGACGGCCGTCGCTACTGCGAGGGTGCCGAAGTTCACGGTGATCATCGGCGGCTCGTTCGGCGCGGGCAACTACGGCATGTGCGGCCGCGCCTATTCGCCGCGCTTCCTGTGGATGTGGCCGAACGCGCGTATCTCGGTGATGGGCGGCGAGCAGGCGGCCTCGGTGCTCGCCACCGTCAAGCGCGACGGTATCGAAGGCAAGGGCGGCACGTGGACGGCCGAGCAGGAAGAGGCGTTCAAGCAGCCGATCCGCGAGCAATACGAGCATCAGGGTCATCCGTACTATGCGAGCGCCCGTCTGTGGGATGACGGCGTGATCGATCCCGCGCAGACGCGCGACGTGCTGGGCCTCGGCCTGTCGGCGGCGATGAACGCGCCGATCGAAGACACGCGCTTCGGCGTGTTCCGCATGTAACGACGGCGCAGCGAAAGGAGCTTCGGCCATGCAATACGACAACCTGAGCGTTGTGTTCGAGCGCGGGATCGCCACCGTCACGCTCAATCGCCCGGACGTGCGCAATGCGTTCAACGAAGCGATGATCGCGGAAGTCACGTCGGTGTTTCGCGCGCTGAACACGCGCGACGACGTGCGCGCCGTCGTGCTCGCGGCGAACGGCAAGGCGTTCTGCGCGGGCGCCGACCTGAACTGGATGAAGAAGATGGCCGGTTACTCGGACGACGAGAACCGCGCCGACGCCATGCGCCTTGCCGACATGCTCGCGTCGATCTATCGCTGCAACAAGCCGGTGATCGCGCGCGTGAACGGCGACGCCTACGCGGGCGGCATGGGCCTGATCTCGGCGTGCGATATCGTGGTCGCCGTGGACAGCGCGAAGTTCTGCCTGTCCGAAGCGCGCCTGGGCCTGATTCCCGCGACGATCGCGCCGTACGTGATCCGCGCGCTCGGCGAGCAGGCATCGCGCCGTTACTTCATGACAGCCGAGGCATTCGATTGCGCGACGGCTTATCGGCTCGGCTTCGTCGCCGAATGCGTGAGCGCTGACAAGCTCGACGAAACCGTGCAGCAACTCGCGGCCACCTTGTGCGCGAATGGTCCGCAAGCGGTGAAGGCGTGCAAGCAGCTCGTGCAGGATATCGCCGGGCGCGAAATCAGCGCGGCGTTGATCGAAGACACGGCCGCGCGCATTGCGAAAACACGTGCGGGCGCGGAAGGGCGCGAAGGCGTCGCGTCGTTTCTCGAGAAGCGCTCGCCTTCGTGGCGGGTTTGACAGCGCGCTTTGAACGTCGCCACGGCACAGAACAACATCCATCGAGACACCTCATGTTCAACAAGATCCTGATTGCGAACCGGGGCGAAATCGCCTGCCGCGTCGCCGCGACCTGCAAGCGGCTCGGCGTCACGAGCGTCGCGGTCTATTCCGACGCCGACGCGAACGCGAAGCATGTCGCCGCGTGCGACGAGGCCGTGCATATCGGCGGTTCGACGGCGGCGGAAAGCTATCTGCGCGTCGAACGCATCATCGAGGCGGCCATCGCGACGGGCGCGCAGGCCGTGCATCCCGGCTACGGTTTTTTGTCGGAGAACGAGGACTTCGCGCACGCTTGCGAGAAGGCGGGCATTGCGTTCATCGGACCGCCCGTCGAAGCGATTGCCGCGATGGGCTCGAAGGCCGCTGCGAAGGCGCTGATGCACTCCGCGGCCGTGCCGCTCGTGCCGGGCTATCACGGCGACGATCAGAACGCCGACCTGCTGCACCGCCAGGCCGATGAGATCGGCTATCCCGTGCTGCTGAAGGCGAGCGCGGGCGGCGGCGGCAAAGGCATGCGCGTGGTGACGCGCACCGAAGAGTTCGACGCCGCGCTGGCGTCATGCAAGCGCGAGGCGGCGAGCAGCTTCGGCAACGACCGCGTGCTGATCGAAAAGTATCTGATGCGACCGCGTCACGTCGAAGTGCAGGTGTTCGCTGACAAGCATGGCGGCGCCGTCTATCTGTTCGACCGCGACTGCTCGGTGCAGCGCCGCCATCAGAAAGTGCTCGAAGAAGCGCCCGCGCCTGGCTTGCAGCCGCATGTGCGGCGCGCGATGGGCGAGGCGGCTGTCGCGGCGGCGCGCGCGGTGAATTACGTCGGCGCGGGCACGGTCGAGTTCATCATGACGGAAGGCGGCGAGTTCTACTTCATGGAGATGAACACGCGTCTGCAGGTCGAGCATCCTGTGACGGAGATGGTGACGGGACTCGATCTCGTCGAATGGCAGTTGCGTGTCGCGGCGGGCGAGCCGCTGCCGCTTGCGCAGGATCAACTGCGAATCGAAGGTCATGCAATCGAGGCGCGCATCTACGCCGAGCATCCGGCGCGCGGCTTTCTGCCGTCGACGGGTACGCTGAAGCATCTGCGCATGCCGCAAGGCGTGGAGTTTTCGCTTGGCGTGGGCGGCGAGCGTGCGCCCGTGCGTATCGACAGCGGCGTGCGCGAAGGCGATACGATCACGCCGTTCTACGATCCGATGATCGCGAAGCTGATCGTGCATGGCGCAAGCCGTGAAGAAGCGCTGAAGCGCATGAGCCAGGCGCTGCGCGGCTGCGAGGTGGTCGGCCCGCATACGAACGTCGAGTTCCTGCAGCGTATCGTCGCGAGCGTGCCGTTTTCGACGGGCGATCTCGATACGGGATTGATCGAGCGTCATCACGATGCGCTGTTCGCGCCTGTCGAAAAGCCGTTCCTCGAAGCTCTGGCGCTCGCGTGCGGCGCGCTACTGACGCGAGAAGGCGGTGTCGCGCATGGCGCGTCGCCGTGGGATGCGCTGTCGCACTGGCGCCTGAACGGCGGTTATACGCAGACGCTCAACTGGCGCGACATCGAGAAAGAGACTGCGTTTGCCGTGGTTTTCTCGCGCGACGGCGAAACGCGGACCCTCACTCACGATGGCCGCACCGAGCCGTTCAGTTGGTGGACGGGCGCGGGCCAGCACGAATATGGCGCGACGATCGGCGCGGCGCATGTGACGGGCCGCGTGTTTATCGACGGCGATACGTTCCATGTGTTCTGCCGCGGCGAGGCGCTCGCTTTCGAATGGCAGAACCTGCTCGCGCATGCAGCCGACGCCGAGCATGGCGAAGGGCGTCTCACGGCGCCGATGCCGGGCAAGGTGATCGCGGTGCTGGTCGAACAGGGCGCGGTGGTGGAGAAAGGGCAGCCGCTCATCGTGATGGAAGCGATGAAGATGGAGCACACGATCGGCGCGCCCGCAGCGGGCAAGGTGGCGGAGGTGCTGTATGCCGTCGGCGATCAGGTTACCGACGGCGCGCAACTGCTGGTGCTGGACGTCGAATAAGGCGCTGGGTTTCGAGGAAGCGTCATGCGAGGCGCGCGTAGTTCGCTACGCGCGCCTCGTTTTCCATTTGGCGGATGCTTTCGTATGCTTCGGGCGGCAAGCGCGAAAAGCCTTTGAGCCTGAGCCGTTGGGCGCGTTCGGGTTGCGCGGCGACGGCTTCGTCGAGCGCGTCGCGCAATGCTTCCGCCTGTTCAGGCGCGACATGCGTCGACGCGATCAACGGCAGTCCCGGCGATGAGCGCGTGTAGCCGATGTCGCGCAAGCGACCCGTCAGTTCGGGATACGCGTCGCGCGCGAAGGCCATCGTCACACAATCAATCGCGGCAAGGTCCGCGCGATCTTCGGCAACGGCGCGCAGCGAGCCGAGATGCGATCCCGTCTCCAGCGTGGCCCCGAAGAACCTGCCGTGCTTCGCGTGCGGCGCGACGCTGTGCCGCAAGGCGTTATAGCCGCTGTTCGAATCGGTGGAATTGAAGGCGGCGCGCGCGCCGCGACAGGCTTCGATCGAATCGAAGGGGGCGTCATCGCGCGTGACGAGCACGCTCGAATAGTTCGCGCCCTCGCAGCCGGGGGCTTCGAATCGCGGCGTCGCGATCAGTTGCACATGCGCGTGCAGCCCGAGCACGTAGGGGTAACCGCAGGTCTGCGACAGCAGCAGGTCCGGGCTCCGCCAGAACGCGTGCAGGTCCTCAGGTTCGACGATCGCGGCGCGCGGCTCGACATTGCGCAGCACGTCTGCGAGCAGTGCATGCCAGTCGGCTGCGAGCGCGGGCGATACGTTGTACATCGGCAGAGCGGCGATCGGATTCATGCAGGCGATTCTAAACGCTGATCGCTCTGCGGGCAGCGGGGTTCGTCGCGCGACCGCCTGGTTGCGGCCATCGTGACGGCACGGGCGACGTCGAGCGGCAGCGTCGACGAAGCACGCTCGCGCCGTCAGGCTGCGGCGTCGAGGCTCGTGCGCGGTTGGTCCACTGTGGCGACGGACTGCGACACCGCTTGCACCACGCGACCGACGTCCGGCCATGCCTGCAGCCGCTGACCGTCGGCGGAATTCTCGGGCGTGACGCTCACGTACGGCGGCGGATAACCCCATATCGCGTCGTGCACATCCGGTTTCGTGATGCTGCCGCCCAGGACGGCGACTGTTGGACGACGGAACGCGGCTGCGACGTGCATCAGCATCGTCGAGTTGGTCAGCACGACGTCCGCCTGCTCGACGAGCGCGAACATGACGCGCATCGGCACCTCGCCTGCCACGGAGCGAACGGACGCGCCCGGACCGGCTGCGGCGATGGCCTCGGCCGCGCGCGGCTGATCCGCCGCGCTGCCGACGATCACGATTTCGCACGCGCGGCCTTGCTGTTCCAGCGCTTGCGCGATTTGCGCGAGCGCCGCGCCCAGCTGGCGCGCGGGCCACGCCTTGGTGGGCACGCCGGCGCCGACACCGGCGACGATGCGCACGGTGGGTCGGCCTGCTGGCGGGTTTGCCATCCACAGTTGCGTGGCGCGCGCGCGTTCGTCGCCCGTCAGAAAGAGTTGCGGGCGCACTTCGGGCAGCGCGGTCGCGCCTAGCAGTTCCCCTTGCGCAAGCGCCGCGCGTCCGGCCTGGCGTCTCGCGTAGACGACGTGGGCCTGACATCCGCTCCAGCCGCCGCGGTAGCCGCGCACGCCGATGCGGTAGCGCGCGCCGAGCCGCATCATCAGCAGCGCGCCCATGTAGCTGCCGAGCACGTCGATCGCGACGTCGAAGCCGCCGCGGGCGCGCAGCGCGTCGATCTGCGGGGACTTCCACAGGAAGCGCAGGACGTTCTTGTGCGACCGGTCTGCGACGATCTTGTTGTTCCAGGGCGCGTCGAGTTCGACGATTTCGTCGATATATGGATTGTTTTCCAGGATTGGACGGCCCCAGCTGCCGATGCCGGCGATCAGGCGTGTCGATGGAAACTGCTTGCGCAGCGATTCGAAGAGCGGGGTGGTGGTGAGCAGTTCGCCGAAGTCGTTGGGGCGGAGGATGAGGATTTCTCGTGGGGTTTTGTTGCGTGGGTCGAAACGCGATGGATGGAAGCGGGCCATCAGCCAGACTGGCGTTTCGATTAGCAGATTTTTCCAGTCCATGGAGTGAGGTCTCCTGCGGGCAAGGGTGCGCGTTGTGCGGTTGATTTTGACGGGTTGTGGGCGGGGGGAAACGACGAGGTTCCGGTTTATTCGGTCAATTTTCTGGTTTTGGTTTTGGCTTGGGTGTGTTTTCGCTGGCATCCGCGATGCGTTATCTGGCTTCACGCGTCGCCCCTGTGCGGGGCGGCACCTACTTTTCTTTGCCGCCGCAAAGAAAAGTAGGCAAAAGAAAGCGGCTCACACCGTCAGCGCTTGACGTCTGCCCACGGGCCCCCAGCGTCCCCAACCTTCACACGGCAGCGCACCTGTGCACGTGCGTTGCCAACGCCCTCTCGGTACGCCTCACCCGCTTCATATGCCCGCGTCACCGTACGCCGTGCCAGACAGTTCGCCGCCGCCCAGGTGGCAAACTGTGTGTCGGCTTTCGCGTCGTGTGCGCATCACTCAGGACCGGTTGCTGGATTGGTGTTTCCGGTAAGAGCAACAAGCTGTGCGGTGCGATACTCCCTCCGACCTGGCTCGGCTAGTAGGTGCCACTGGCCGAGCGTTCAATGGATCGCTCGGTTGTGTCTCATCTTAAACTTGGTCGTCGCAGATCCATCCGTTGTAGAACGCGTCATGATCCGGCTGAATCCGGAATCGCCCGGGCGTCGCCATGGCTTGCCTGTGAGGATCTCTCGCCCAGCCATTGCATGAATTCGCCTACATGCTGCGCCCAAAGGTCGGGACGGGTCATCGTGAAATGCCCCGGCGACGACGGCGTGCCCTGCTGCACCACGTACCGGCCATGCTGAAGCGTCGGCACGACCCGTTCGAGAACGCGCAGGGTGTCCGGGTTGAATTCGTCGTCGGAGAAATTCAGGGCGAACAGCTTGGCCTTGATCCTGGAAAGTCCTGGCTCGGGATCGTAGCTGAACGATGACTTGAGCGAATAAAGAATGTCGTTCGCGTCGACATGCTCCGCCTGAAAGCGGGTGGTCGCGAGAAACTTGTTCGCCGCCGCGCCGTCTGGAATTTCCTGCTGTAGCGCGGGCGCACTGTCGATCATCATTCGCAACACCCCGAAGCCTTCGATCCAGCCGCGGGGCGTTTGCGTGTACTCCCCGCTCTTCCACTCAGGATCGGAGCGGATCGCGTCGATCACCATGCGCCGCCACAACAGATTGCGGCCCGAGACCGTGATCGGTAGCGAGACCACGGGCATGACGCCGTCCATCATGTCGGGATAGGTTTCCGCCCATTGCCACGCGTTCATGCCGCCCATCGACATGCCGAGAATCGCATGAAGATGACGGATGCCCAAGGTCTCGGTCACCAGCTTGTGCTGGAGATCGACGATGTCACCATAATCGTAGTTCGGAAATTTCGCCCTTAACCCGTCACTCGGTTTGCTCGACTGGCCGTGGCCCACATTGTCAGGAAAAATCAGGTAGTAGCGGTTCGCGTCGAGCGGACGCCCTGGATCGAAGAGTGCCTTTGTGTAAGTCGGACTCAGCAGCGTTCGACTGTCTGCGCCGGTCCAGTGCAGGACCAGAACGGCGTTGTCGACGGCACCCTGGTCGTTGCGATGCGGCGTGCCGAGCGTTGCATAGTGGATTCTCAACCGGGGCAGCGTCTCGCCGTCCCGGAACCGGTAGTTGTCGAACCACGCATCGGCCTCAACCGCCGTTGGATTCGCGCGCTGGTCCCACGGCGCTGCCGCTTCACCGGCGGAGGCGGCCGACGGGCTGCCCGGTTGCGCCAATGCGCTAGCTGCAAACGATGAGCCGCACAGCAGCAAGCCGAACAGCACGCTGGCTGCGGCACAAGTACGACGAAATTTCACGTTGATTTCCTTCTGATTGAATAAGCGGTTTTGCACGGGGGCCGCTAGTGCCGGCGCTTCGGCAAACTTCACCCCACGTTCGAGAGGCCTGGGCGGCGGCGCAGCAGGTCGAACGCCATGATGTGGCTCGCTCCTGAAATCCCGACGCCGTAGAACGGGATCAATGCCATGGGCAGCGTCTGGATGCCGGACATGCGGGGATCGTTGAGCAGGAAGTAGGTCAATCCCGTACCGACCGCCACGACGAAATCTGCGAACCCGAACAGGTGGAAGATCAGATACCGGTTGCGGGTTTTCGGCAGCATCGTGACGCCGAGCGCCATCAACCCCGCGATGAGATCCCCCCATCCCGCGTTCCTGACGAAGGCTTCCGGCAGGAGATCGTGCGCCCCGTACCAGAAGAACACCAGCGCGGCCGCGATCCGCCAGATATGAAACGCCGTCAGCGTTCTTAGCCCGATGTTCGCGATGTATGCTCGAAAGCTCCGGGACATCGAATAAACGGCAACTGGCGCCACGATGCCGAGGGCAATGAGGCTCGCGAGCCCCAGCGGGTAGATCGCTCGATAAGCGCCGGCTTCGGCCGCCGCGGCAACGGCTAATCCCCAGACGATCAGCACACCCAGCAGGACGCCCGTCCCGCCGTTCTTCCGGATTTCAACTATCTGATTCATCTCCAGTATCAATTAGGTTAACTAACTGTTTGATCGACTTCCTGATATCTGCGGGACGTGATGCGGGAACCTAGAGCGCGCCTTTTCTGCCGTCTTCGGACAGCTTCAGGAGCGGCACCGACTTGAACAGGACGTCGGGCTGCACCCGCTCCCAGAGACTCCCTTTGCCTTGCTGCCGGCCACGCTCGTCTTCGCGTCGAAGCCATTGCTCGACGCTCCGGATGCGGTTCGGATGGATTTCGTCGAGTAGCGCGTAGTCGCGGCGGATCACGCCGTGCTTCCAGATGTTCCAGAACCCGGTGAAGTTGTCGCGGAAACTCATCGTGCTCTTGTCATTCGGGTCCGCGTTGTATCCGGCGGGCAGGTTCGCCGCCATCTTGAGCGGGCCGTTCCAGTAAGTGTCCAGATCCGTGTCGATGTAGCGCGCCGGATGCCCGGTCACCCTTTCGAACGCATCGGCCAGCTTTGCGTACTCGACGTGCTCGATGGCGACTTCGAGATCCATGCCGTTCGCGCGCTCCGGATGATCGAACAGCCAGCGCGCGTAGTAGCCGCAGTCCTCCAGCGCGACATGTGGCACCGCCCCGTCGCCGAGCGGCACGCGCCAGGTGACGACACCGTCCTCGACGAACGGCGTCATTGGCGTCATCGCGGAAATCGCCATCTCCATGTACGGCCCGGTGGTGAACACGGCCGCGCCCATGCGGTCCCGGTTCGTCTGGTTCTGGAACAGGATCCATTCGCCTACGCGACCTTTGCCGTCGTAATGGCCAGTCCGAAAGCGGGAATCGTTGCCAGCCTTTTTGAGCGCGTAGTCGAGGTTGCCGTAGACGAAGAATTTGATGCCTTCTTCCAGAGCGATTTCGTAGCAACGCATTGCCCAGTAGATCTCCGTTTTCTCGCCGGTGTTGAACCCGTCCAGGTTGACGTACGCACCGTCGCAACCGCGCATGCCCGCCCGCAGAACGGCTTCGTCGGCAAACGTGCCTTTCAGGATCGATACGTTGCCGAGTGCGAGCAGCGCCCTGGCGCGCCGGGAATCGGGGTCTCGGCTCAGGGCGCGAACGGAATACTTGCCGTCCGCGACGAGCGCGCTGATGACAGGCAGACCCTGCGCACCTGTACCGCCGATGACGAAGATTCTGGAAGTGGCGTGGGGAGGCATGATGGTTTCCTTGAGTTCGATACGGCGGACGCCCACCGACGACGGAGGTCGGCAAGTGGGTCACTAACTCTTATGATAAGAGTTAGTGACCCACACGACAAGAACTTTTCGGCGCTTGAACAGGGAAGGCGGCGGGCCACTTGCGTGAAAACGTATCGTCGATGTCCGCGTGGCTCTTATAATGAGACTCACCCCCGGCGACGATTGCCGAGGCTAATCAGGGAAATGGCTCATGCGCTCGAAGGGTTTTGACGGAATGGTGTGCCCGATTGCCGGTGTTATGGCGGCGATAGGCGACCGATGGGGCTTGCTGATACTGCGCGACCTGGTCTGCGGCTTGAGCCGTTACGACGAGTTCCGCCAGTCGTCCGGCATAACCAACGCAACGCTCAGCGACCGGCTCAAGCATCTGGAGGCCAACGGCCTCGTTGAGCGCAGGCGCTATCAGGCGAATCCCGAGCGATTCGAATATCTGCTGACTCACAAAGGCTGGCAGATCGCCCCCGTGATGCCGGTACTCGCGCAGATTGGGGACAGTCTGGAAGTTTCCGGAGCCTCGGCGCCTCCGATGAAGTTCGTGAATCGAAAGACAGGGGCCGAGGTACGGTGGAGCTTTATCGATCAGGAGACGGGGGAGCAGACCAACCCGGCGGATCTGGAGATCCAGGCAGGTCCCGGCGCGGACGAGTCGGTCCGGTGGCGGCTGTCGCAAGGTAATCAACGTCGTCAGAAGGCAGACGGAAACAGATCTCCCGCGAAATAGATCGTTTGAATGAGTGCGTTGGTTCCCGCGCTGGTTCGGGATGAGTCGTTTCCAGGAGAACTACTATCGGGACGGCTTTGACGGCTGCGAGAACGGCGGAACAGGGGCGGTCGCGTGCCGCCGACGGTCTCGTCGCACGACAGGACTGCTTTCCTCGATAACAATCACGCTTCCTGCGCAAGCCGGAACAGGACGTCAGCGAGGGCGCGAATCTTGGACTGTGCGGCTCGTTGGGAGGGGTAGACGACGAAGTACGACAAGCCGTTTTGCGCCACGTCGATAAAAGGCGTCACCAGTGTCTTTGCCCGCAGGCGGTCCCTCGCCATCCGGGGATCGCCTATTGCAACTCCATGCCCTTCCGCCGCAGCGGTGAGCGTCAATTCGAGGGTATCGAAAACGAGCCCACGGTCCGCGTCGATGTGCCGTGCCCCGACGCTGTCCAGCCAGCATCGCCACTCCTCGTGGCCGCGCCCGGGATGGAGCAATGTGACATCTGCAAGGTCGGCTGCCGAGCCAAGCGATGCGGCCATTTCGCTTGTGCACATCGGTGTGAGGTGCTCGGCAAACAACGGAACCGCGTCCATACCCGCCCACTGCCCGGTTCCACGAACAACGATGGCGTCGACGTCAGGCGTGGTGAAATCCGGCGTGTCGTCCGCGGATGTGGAGATGCGCAGTTCTGTTCCAGGCAACGCGTGATGGATGTCTGCCAGCCGCGGGAGCAACCAGCGAATTGCGAATGTGGACGGCAACCGCACGGTGACGACAGACGCTGTGCTGGCGTGAATGTCTGCGTGTTGAACCAGTTGCGTGAGTACGCTTACGGCCACGGTCAACAGTTGGCTTCCTTCCGCCGTCAGCGTCAGCCCCGACGCGTGGCGCACGAAAAGTGCACACCGGTAGTGCGCTTCCAGCTGCTGGATCTGCCGGCTCACCGCGCCCTGCGTTCGACACAGATGGTCAGCGGCTTTGCTGATGCTCCCGAGTTGCGCCGCGGCGACGAATGACTGGAACGCTGTCAGCGGCGGCAGCGCCCGCGTGAGGTCGGCTAATGGATATGCATGGGTTGCATACCCGGGTTGCGGATTTTTCGATTGTTCGGTCATCGGTGCATCGCTATCGTGCCTGCATCGGATGCGCGTCCGCTCGAACGCGCGGAGTTGTCAACGAATGATCGGAGAATGAAGATGGACTCATCGTCGGAAGCACTATACACGCGGCAGGTTCGCAACTATCTCGGCGAGTTGGAGCGCGGCGATGTCGCGGCGATCTGCGCGTTGTTCACGCCGGACGCCCAGATCTTCTCGCCGTTTCTCGGCTGGATGCGCCCTGCGCCATTCTTTGCGAAGGTCAGCGCAGCGTCTGGAGAAAGCAGAATAACGCCTATCGACATCTGCGTTAGCACGACGGGAGCCCGACGTGCGACCGGATACTTCGTCTATGACTGGGGGCTAAAAGATGGGACCGCGGTGCGTTTCGAGTGCGTCGATGTTTTCGAATTCGACGACGATGGGCTCATCGAGCGGATGGTCATCGTCTACGATACCCATCCGATTCGCAGCACGGTCGGTGACAAATACGCGTAGCTCACGGCTTGACGGGATTCGCGCCTGGATTTGCGAGGACCGTTGCTACAACGCTTCTGTCAGATGCCCGGCCTAGGATCTTGTTCGCTTGTCTTCCGTGCGTGCTTCGAAATCGCTTGCGTCATGACGCTCGTGAAGTTGCGTCGCGGGGTCGCCATAGACGCGATTGACCATACGGCCGCGCTGGACGGCAGGCCGTCGATAGATTTCGTCTGCCCATCTCTGAACGTGCTTGTACTCATCCACGGACAGGAATTCAGCTGCATCGTATAGCCATCCTTTCGCAAGCCCGCCGTACCAGGGCCAGACGGCGATGTCAGCAATCGTGTATTGATCGCCTGCGAGGAATCGATTCTCCGCAAGTCGCTTGTCCAGTACATCCAGTTGGCGTTTCGTCTCCATTGTGAACCGGTTGATTGGATATTCCATTTTGGTCGGCGCGTAGGCGTAGAAATGTCCAAAACCGCCTCCGACGTAAGGGGCGCTGCCCATCTGCCAGAACAACCAGGACAGGCATTCAGCACGTTGTGAAGGGTCGCGAGGAATAAACGCGCCGAATTTCTCCGCGAGGTACAGGAGGATCGCGCCTGACTCAAAGACGCGCACGGGTTCGGTGCCACTGCGATCAACGAGGGCAGGAATCTTGGAATTTGGATTTGCCTCGACGAATCCGCTTCCAAACTGCTCACCGTCAGCGATTCTGATAAGCCATGCATCGTACTCGGCACCGACATGGCCTGCCGAGAGGAGCTCCTCCAGCATTACGGTGACCTTCACGCCATTTGGCGTCCCGAGCGAATACAGTTGAAGGGGATGTCTGCCGACAGGCAGCGCTTTCTCATGCGTAGCGCCTGAAACCGGACGATTGATACTGGCGAAACGCCCGCCGTTTTGCTTGTCCCAGCTCCACACCTTTGGCGGCACAAATTCAGACTGATCGTTCATTCCCTATCCTTATCGCAAAGCGCACCATCAGGAGCTTAACAAAGCGACGGAGAACCTGCCGACGGTCTGTTCATGCGATCAGCGGCCCGCGGGACATTCAGGCGGCTGTCACGGCGTCACGGGCAACGCCCGTTTCGGTGGCGCATTCAACGGCTCGATCGCGAAACTCGCGGCCGCATGCGCCTGTGAAGGCGGTGATCTCCGACCTCGGAAGGGACAAGGAGAGCAATGGCGGCCTGTTCGTGTTGCAAGACGGCGCCATCACGATACGCGCGGCGTTTTTGGCGCTGACGCTTCACAGCGTCAGCGCACTCTCTCAACCGTGCGTCAGAAGTCGAAGCCAGGACCACCCGCGCCCGGACCGCCCGGCGCAGCAGCGGGCGCTGCGTCCTTGGGCGCTTCATGCACGGTGGCGTCCGTCGTCAGCAGCAGGCTGGCCACGGATGCCGCATTTTGCAGCGCGGTACGCGTGACCTTGGTCGGATCGACGACACCCGTTTCGACGAGATCGCCGTACTGACCCGTGGCCGCGTTGTAGCCGTAGTTGCCCGAACCTTCCGCGACCTTGGCGACGATTACGCTCGCTTCCTCGCCTGCATTCGCGACGATCTGGCGCAGCGGTTCTTCGAGCGCACGGCGCACGATGTTGATGCCGGCATTCTGGTCGGCATTCGCGCCCTTCAGCTCGGCGATCGCCTGCTTCACGCGGATCAACGCCACGCCGCCGCCCGGCACGATGCCTTCTTCGACGGCCGCGCGCGTAGCGTGCAGCGCATCGTCGACGCGATCTTTCTTCTCTTTCACTTCGATCTCGGTCGCGCCGCCCACCTTGATGACGGCCACGCCGCCCGCAAGCTTCGCCACCCGTTCCTGCAGCTTCTCGCGGTCGTAGTCGGACGTTGCCTCGGCGATCTGCGCGCGAATCTGCTTCACGCGTGCCTCGATGTTGACTTTCTCACCTGCGCCGTCGATGACCGTGGTGTTCTCCTTGCCGACCTCGATGCGCTTGGCCTGGCCCAGTTCGGCGAGCGTGGCTTTTTCGAGCGTCAAGCCGGTCTCTTCTGCGATCACCTGGCCGCCCGTCAGAATCGCGATGTCTTCGAGCAGTGCCTTGCGACGGTCGCCGAAGCCGGGTGCCTTGACGGCCACTGTCTTCAGGATGCCGCGAATGTTGTTCACGACCAGCGTCGCGAGCGCTTCGCCTTCCACGTCTTCTGCGATGATCAGCAGCGGGCGTCCCGACTTCGCCACCTGTTCGAGCACGGGCAGCAGATCGCGGATGTTCGAGACCTTCTTGTCGTGCAGCAGGATGAACGGCTCTTCGAGCACGGCGAGCTGGCGGTCCTGATTGTTGATGAAATACGGCGACAGATAGCCGCGATCGAATTGCAGGCCTTCGACCACGTCGAGTTCGTCGGCCAGCGACTTGCCGTCTTCGACGGTGATCACGCCTTCCTTGCCGACGCGGTCGATGGCTTCTGCAATGCGCTGACCGATCGATTCTTCACCGTTTGCCGAGATGGTCGCAACCTGTGCAATCTCCTTGCTGGTGGTGGTCGGCTTGCTGATCTTCGCGAGTTCTTCGACGGCGGCGATCACCGCCTTGTCGATGCCGCGTTTCAGATCGAGCGGATTGAGTCCTGCCGCCACGTACTTCTGGCCTTCGCGCACGATGGCCTGCGCGAGCACGGTGGCCGTCGTCGTGCCGTCACCTGCGGCATCGCTGGTTTTCGACGCGACTTCCTTCACGAGTTGCGCGCCGATGTTCTGCAACTTGTCCGCAAGCTCGATTTCTTTTGCCACGGACACGCCGTCCTTGGTGACGATGGGACTGCCGAAACTCCGTTCGAGCACGACATTGCGGCCTTTCGGGCCGAGCGTCACCTTGACGGCATTGGCGAGCAGGTTGACGCCTTCCACCAGTTTCGAGCGTGCGTGATCGCTGAAAGCGACTTCTTTGGCTGCCATGATTGAATTCTCCTCAGGATTGAACGACCGCGACGATATCTTCTTCGCGCAGCACCAGCAGTTCGTCGCCGTCGACCTTCACCGACTGGCCCGAGTACTTGCCGAACAGCACGCGTTCGCCGACCTTCAGATCGGGTTCGATACGCTTGCCGTCGTCGCCGCGACGGCCCGGCCCGACGGCCACGATTTCGCCCTGATCCGGCTTTTCGGCGGCGCTATCGGGAATCACGATGCCCGATGCAGTACGGGTTTCCTGATCGAGACGCTTCACGATCACGCGATCATGTAACGGACGCAAACTCATCTGTTCCTTCCTTCCAGGCAAATGAAAAATGGGACTCTCGCTGGCACTCTCATGCGGCGAGTGCTGACTGAGAGCCGAGTATAAAAAGCGAGCTGTGCACGCTCCAATAATCGTTTTGCAGAAACTTAACCGGCCGCGCGAGATTAGCAATGCACGTAGCGGCGTATAGGCACAAAGGTGCGCTACGCGGTCTGGCGCATATCGTTATCGGCTTTTGTTGGTTGCAGCGCCGTGTTGGCGGCGCTTAGTCTGGAGGGCTGTGAACCTGTCCGGAGACTGTCGATGAGTACGATTCCCGCCGCCCCGCACGACGCCGCCAGCGGCGCCGACGATGCGGAACTCGACGCACGCTTTGCGCCTGTATTCGAGCGGATTGCCGCCGGCAGCATCGAGCGCGAGCAGAATCGGGAACTCGCCTACGAAGCCGTGCGCTGGCTGAAGGAAGCGGGATTTACCGCGTTGCGCGTGCCGAAGCGTTATGGCGGCAGCGGCGTGAGCCTGCCGCAATTCTTTCGTCTTTTGACGCGGCTCGGCGAGGCCGATTCGAATCTGCCGCAGATCTTGCGGCTGAATTCGGGCTTTATCGAAAGCCGGCTCGAAAGCGACGACGAAGCACTGCGCGAGCGCTGGCTGCCGAAGATTGCGGCGGGCGAAACCGTTGGTGCGGCGATCTCCGAACGTACGGGCAGCACGCACAACACCGTCACACTGGTAGCGGACAAGGGCGGCAATGGCTGGTGGCTGAATGGCGAGAAGTACTACAGCACGGGCGCGCTCTACGCGGACTGGATCGACGTTGCCGCCCATGACAGCACCGACGACGTGCGCGTGGTGGTGCGCGCGGACGCACCGGGTGTCGCGCGCATCGACGATTGGGACGGATTTGGCCAGCGTCTGACGGCAAGCGGCACGACGCGCTTCGAGTCGGTGCATGTGACAGACGATCAGCTGCTGGTGCGTTACAAGGCGTCGGAGCCGCGCCGCAATACTTCATTGACGGCGTTCTATCAGACTGTCCATCTTGCGACGCTGACAGGCATTGCGCGGGCCGTGCTGCGTGACGGCGTGGCCTTTGCGCAGGGGCACACGCGAACCTTCGGCGTACCTGGCCGCTCCAGTCCGCGTGACAATCCGCTTGTGCATCGCGTAGTCGGGCGCCTCGCCAGTCTCGCGTATTCGGCGGAGAGCATCACGGCATCGGTCGCGCGCTCGCTGGAAAGCGCCTATCAGGCGCGACTCGCGGGACACGCAACGAAGGAAACGTATATCGCGCTCGATATCGAGGCGTACCAGGCGCAGCAAATCGTGATCGAACAGGTGCTGGAAGCGGCAACGCTGGTGTTCGAAGTGGGCGGCGCCTCGGCAACCAGCGAAACGCGACGGCTGGACCGTCACTGGCGCAATGCGCGCGTGCTGGCTTCGCATAACCCGGCGATCCAGCGTGAAGCGGCCGTGGGCAACTATCATCTGAACGGCACGCCGTCCAACGAACGCTTCAGTCTCGCGCATTCGCGCAGTGAACTGGAGCGCGCAGCGGCCGGTCAAGCGGTTGCCGTCAACGGATAACTCGCTGAGAAAGCCGGGAAAGCGGTCCCCGCGTGCCGTGCCGCGACGCGCATGCACAAAGCGCCACGGTTGCGAGTTATACGAAGCGGGCGCCCGGCGCGCCGCTTCGAGGAAGGTCAGCAGCGAGGCTCAGGCGCATCCGACGTGACGGACCGGTTCACTGCGTGTCAACAACGCGTCGGCGTGATACAGGGATCTACTGATCCCGCATCGCCACATCACTCGACAGGCGCGCGGCAATGGCGCGCGCCGCGAGATCCAGCAGAAAACCCAGCACGCCGATTACGAGGATGACGGCCGTCAGCTCCGAATACGCGAGCCGGTCGCGGGTATCGAGAATCAGATAGCCGAGTCCCGCGCTCACGCCGAGCATTTCCGCAGGCACCAGCACGATCCACAAGATGCCGATAGCGAGTCGCACGCCAGTGAGCACATGTGCAGCGACGCCCGGCACATAGATATGCCAGAGCATTTCCGCGCGCGTGGCGGCGAGGCTTTCGCCAAGCTGGATCCAGCGCCGGTCCAGATGTGCGACGCCTGACGCCGTGCTCATCACGAGCGGCCACACAGCGGCGAACGCGAGCAGAAAATACACCGCACGATCGCCGACGCCGAGCGACATCACGGCCAGCGGCATCCACGAAAGGGGCGAGATCATGCGCAGGAATTGCAAGGTGGGCGAGAGCGTCTGTTCGAGCCAGCGCAAACGGCCGATGGCGAAACCCAGTGGCACGCCGACCACGAGCGCCCATGCAAGTCCGACGGCAATACGCTTGAGACTGGTCGCCACATGCACGAGCAACTGGTCGCTGGTGATAAGGGCAGGCAGGGCTTCCAGCGCGCGCTGCGGCGCGAACTGCGCGGCCATCGCGTTGTGGTCCGCGAGCAGCGTGGCGGCGAGCCACCAGAGCGCCAAGGCGGCGGCCAGGCCCGCGGCGCCGAGCACGACACTGCGCCAATGCGCGGACGCCGGCCTGCGGCTGCGTGCCGGTGACGAAGCCTCACGCACGAGCACGCTAGACAACGATCGTCTCCTTGCGGGAATAGCTGGCATCCTGACCGAACGCCGCTAGGCCGCCCGATGCTTCGATGCTCTTCTTCACGAAGCGGTCATCGACGAGATCGCTTGCGACCTGTTTCGGATCGAGCGACGCGAGGAACTGGCTCGCGCCTTCCACCTGGGTCGTTTTCAGCCGGCGCACGAGTTCTTCCGTGTAGCTTGGATACGGATAGGGCTGGAAGTCGATCCGCTTCGAGTTCCAGTCGGCGTGCTGGATCGCATGGTCGCCGAGATAACGGCCGTGATCGGCGGCCTGTGGCGCCAGCACGCGCGCGAGCAGTTGCGGTGCGTGCGGCGTGTAGTGATTCGGACCTTCCTTCGAGAGCAGCTTTGCGGCCTCTTGCGGATTGGCGCGCGTCCACAGTTGCGCCTTGACGATGGCATCGACCACCTTCTGCGACCAGGCCGCGCGCTGTGTCAGATCCTGCTCGTGCATGAAGATCACACAGCACGCGTGATTGCGCCACACGTCGCCCGTGAAACGCAGAATCTTGCCGACGTTCAGTTGCTCGGCGGCCGCATTGAACGGCTCGGCGACGATATAACCCGCAATCTGTTTCGAGGCCAGCGCGGGTGGCATGTCGGAAGGCGGCATGACGATCAGGTTGACTTCCTTCGGCCCGGGCGTACCGGAATGCTTCAGCACGGGCATGAGGCCCTGCGCGCGCAACAGGTCTTGCAGCACGACGTTATGCACCGAATACCAGAACGGCACGGCAACCGTTTTGCCGCCGAGATCCGCCACCGTGTTTACCTCGGGCGAAACCGTCAATGCCGATCCGTTCACGTGATTCCATGCCACCACCTTCGCGGGCGCCTTGCTGCCATAGCGTGCCCACACTGTCATCGGAGAAAGCAGATGCACCACGTTGACCTGTCCCGACAGGAATGCCTCGACGAGTTGCGCCCAACTGCGCAACAGCGTGGGCTTTTCCGCCCGGACGCCTGCTGCGTCGAAATACCCGTTGTTATGGGCGACGAGCAGCGGCGTTGCATCGGTGATGGGCAGGTAGCCGATGCGCACGGGCGCATCGGGATCGACGGCAGCGCGCGCGTCGAGCGATTTCAGCAGCGGCGCCGCGCCTGCGACGGTGAAGAGTGACGCGAGCTTGAGCCATTCGCGTCGTGACATCGGTACGTTGCACATGAAGATTCCCCGCTTGTGTGTGCCGGATTCAGGCTGCCGCTGATATCGAGTTTTGCAGCGCCTGAAGGATGGATATGCGCAACTCGCCGAGCGAGCGCAACTGGGTGTGGCGCGGCTGCGGCAGTTCGATTGCCCAGCGTCCGACGAGCGTGCCGCGATTGCCGAGCAGCACGATCTGATCGGCGACCAGCAGCGCTTCGTCGATGTCGTGCGTGACGAACAGCGCGGATGCGCCTGTGTTGCGCACGGCGGCGACCAGAAGCTGCTGCATGTCGGCGCGGGTCACTTCGTCCAGCGCGCCGAACGGTTCATCGAGCAGCAATGCGCGTGGCTCGCGCGCGAGGCAGCGTGCCAGCGCGACGCGCTGCGCCATGCCGCCGGAGAGCTGCGACGGCAGCCAGTGACGGGCATGTTCCAGCCCGACGGCGGCCAGCGCTTTCGTCACGCGTTCCTTGCGGACCGTGCGCGCGAGTTGCGGCTGACGCGCGAAGGTCAGCCCGAAAGCCACGTTGCGCTCGACCGTGAGCCACGGCAGCAGACACGGATCCTGAAACGCGAGCGCGACTTCGGGGCGCGGTCCATCGACCGTTGCGCCATCGACGCGAATCGCGCCGGACGTGGTTCGCGTCAGGCCCGCGATGGCCCGCAACAGCGACGACTTGCCGCAACCGCTCGGTCCGAGCAGCGCAACGAGTTCGCCCGGCGCGACCGCCAGGTCGACGCCATTCAGCACGCCACGCGTGGCATAGCGCAGTGTGACGCCGCTTGCGACGATATGCGCGCCTTGCGTCATGCCGCTGCCGCCCGTCGATGCCGCGCGAGTTGCGACTTCAGTTGCACGAGGCTCGGCGTCACGATGGGAATGAACGATGCCTCGCGCACACGCCGCGCGCCGCCGCTCTGACCGCGCAGATAGCCGCGCCCACCCGTCGCCTGTACTTCGAGCGAGACGGCTTGCGTGACGGTATCGACGAGTGCGATGCGCAGTTCGAACATCGTTGCGGGCGCGTTGAAGAAGGTGCCGTCGAGCACGCCCTGCTTCAGTTGCGACGACTGATTGGCGAGTGTCGCTTCCAGCTCGTGAATTTCTTCATGGATCGATCCGCGCGACGCTTCGCTCGCTTCCAGCGTGGCGAGCAACGCACGTCGCGCGAGTCCGATCGACATTCCGCATTGCAGGCCGAGAAATGCCGGACGCACCCGGGCGAGCCAAACGGGTGCGTTGGCGGCGAGGCGATACGTGTCGTCGAGCACCGTGCCGTTGACGCGCAGCGCAGCCGTATTGCTCGCGCGCAGGGCGATCAGGTTGAGATCGTCGCTGCGCTCGACGCCGGGTGCATCGTGCGGGATTGCAAAGATGGAGGGCGGCGAGCCGTCGTCGTGATCGAAGGCTGCGGCGGCGATGAAGCCTTCACGCCGCAGGTTGGTGATCCACGGCAGGCTGCCGTTCAGCGCGAATGCGTCGCCGCTGCGTGCCGCGTGCATCTGCAAGGGCTCGATATCGGACAGATACTTCATCGCATTCGACAGCCCTGTGGCGCCCGCGATCTCGCCCGCCAGAAGCGGTGCCAGCCACCGTGTGCGCAGTGCCTCGTTCTCGCTTTGCAACACGTATTCGATGAAGGTGCGATGCCCCCACAGCACGAAGGCCGCGGTCAGCGAGCGTTGTGCGACGGCGGCGACCGTATCGATTGCGTCCGCGATGCTGCCGCCCGCGCCGCCCAGCGCTTCGGGCACGCCCGCCGCAACGGCACGCGAGCGCACCAGTTGCGGCAGCACCTCTGACGCACGGGATGCGTCGACGTCGAGTGCCTCGGCGTTCGCGTCGAGCCACGCGTCGAGCGCGTCGAAGCTCACGGGCCCGCTCATGCGGCCTGCGCCTTCGGCTCCCAGCGATACGCTTCGAGCTGCGGATTCAACTCGTTGCGCGCCAGGTTGTTCGCGAAGTTGCACAGCGTCGCTAGGCTCACGCCGAGAACCACTTCGAGTGCGTTGGCGTCGCTGTAACCGGCGGATTTGAACGCGGCGAAGGCTTCGTCGGACACGGCGCCACGCGTGGCGATCACTTCACGCGCGAATGCGGCAACGGCATGCAGACGCACGTCGGACACGGTGCCTTGCGCACGGATTTCATCCACAATCGCTTCGGGCAATTGCGCCTTCTTCAGCGCGACAGCCGTATGACCGGCGACACAAAAACCGCAGCCGTGAATCGCGGCGGCCGTGATTTGCACGACTTCGCGTTCGGCCAGCGTGAGACCGCTGCGTGAATTGATTTCGCCGACGGTCAGATAGGTCTCGAGTGCAGTGGGCGCATTGGCAAGTGCCGCAACCAGATTCGGCAGAAAGCCATTCGCGGCTTGCGACTTCTGAAGAAACGGGCGGCTGGCTTCGGGCGCGCTTTCGATGGTTTGGAGAGGCAGACGGCTCATGGCATCCTCGATCGGAAAGCCTCATTGTTGACGCCGCCACCCGAGCCGGCAATGCGCCGCCGTCTCGCTTTCATGCGCATTCGTCTCAACTCAATGGACGGGCGTCTGTGCGACGCCTGCGGGCTCGCGGCGACATGTACCCGGCGGCAGGCCCGTGACGCGTTTGAAGGCCTGTGCAAAGGCGGATTCCGACTGATAGCCGACGTGCTCCGCCGTGCTGAGGGTGGATGCGCCGTGCCTCAACATTTCCGCCGCGACCTTCATGCGCAGCAGCGCGAGAAACTGCGCAGGAGGTTGTCCGCACACTTGCGCAAACTGCTTGCAGAAACGCGCGCGCGACATGTGGCAAAACGCCGCCATCGTGTGTGTGGTCCAGTCGTCGCCGGGTTTCTCGATGATCGCGCTGACGAGCGGCGTAAATTCAGAGCGCCGCATCACCGACCACAGGCCCGGCGCGAAATCGTCGGCGCTCGCGACGGCGCGCAGTGCATAGAAGAACAGCGCGTCCGTCAGACGATTGATGAGCGGCGAGGGTGCGTCTTGGGCACGGGCGGCTTCCACGCGGATCAGATCGAATAGCGTGCGCGCGCCGGCCAGCTTCGTGTCGTCATGGCGTGCGACGATGTGATCGGGCAGCAGACCGGTGATCGCTTCGCCGAGATCGGAACGGAATTCGAAGAAGCCGCACGCCAGCGCGATGCCATCGTGTGAACGGTCGAGCGTGTCGAGCGGCGTCATGGCGCCGATGCGCACGGCGTATTCGTCGTCGGATGGAGCGTTGGGGTCGGGCGTCAGGCAATGTGCCATGTCGTGCATCAGGAACACGGCGTCGCCCGCGACGAGCCGTGTGCTTTGCGCGGCGCGGCCTTCTTTGGCGGGGAGATGAAGCCAGCACGTGCCTTCCAGCACCAGATGAAAACTCGCGCGCTGATGTCCCGCCGTCGACGCGCGATACGCCCCGCAGTAGCGCCCTACGTGAAACAGGGTGCTGCGCAATTCGAGTCCGGAGAGCAGCCTGTCGGCGGCCTGTTCGGCGGAGGTCGGCATGATGAGCGTAGGCGGTGAAGCCATGGAAAGTCGATGGCGGACTCCGAGCTTAGCGTCGCGCCGCTGCGCCGTAAAACAAGCGATCGTCGAATGCATATGCGTTTGAGGCATATGCATTCCACCGTGGCGGGCGATTTCCGGCGGACTGTTGCGGATCTGTGCCCTACGTCACGCCAAGTTCGAACAGGCGATGTGTTTCATCGCGCCCGGTGCCGCCTGCGCGTGCCCGCTTCCAGCCGAGCGAACGGCCGTAGGCGCCAAGCGCCTTCGCGCGCGAGCTGTGCCTCGTCGACGGCCACGTGCTCGTTCGCGAACGGGTGCACGTACAGCGCGTCGGCGGGGCAGTACAGCTCGCACATGAAGCAGGTCTGGCACGCGTCGGGGCGGGCAATGACGGCAGCGCGATCACGATGATGCCCATGATGACCACAACGGTTTCCAGAAACTGCCTGGCGGACTGGATCATGAAGCCGAGCCCGCGCGTGGCCGCGATCAGTTCCGCGGCAACCAGTACCGACCAGCCGACGCCCAGGCCGATACGAATGCCCGTCAGCACGTCCGGCGCAGCGGAAGGAACTTGCGCATCTATGAAGGCCGTCAGGATGCGTCGGAACAGCGCGAGCAGATTCAGCAGGCAATCAGCCTCGGCGTGTCGGCCATCATCGTCAATCATGGTTTGCCGGAGTCGCTGAAAGACGTCGTATGGGTGGCGACCGCGGCGACCAATCCCGCCGTGGTCGGGGCGGTGTCGGTGCGCGCTGCCTCGAGGAAGATGGCGAAGCGACTTCGCTGGGCGATCTGGGCTACTTCGCCAACCGGCAATCGGCGCTGGCGTTTGCGATGCGCTGCGCCACCGCCTTTGCCGACGACGAGCCGATGCCGAAGCCGCCGTGCCAAATCGTGCATGTTACTGGCGCATCGCAGGTGAGCCTCAGTGAGGCCGCTGAAAATGCGGCGCCAGACGAGCGCGCAGCGAGCGCCGTGGCGGCGTAGCGTCGTAGCGGGCACACATGGGTACGGCGGGGCCGCTGCAGGCCATGGTCTGTCGCGTACCGACGCGGAGGGCGTGACCATGGCGACGCTCTGAAGGAATGACAGGTAATTTTGAAAACGGTATATATCGTATTGTTCGTTGCGTTCGAAGGCGGCGCGCTGTTGACTGCCCGGCACACGGTCCAGTCGCGGCGCACGCGCTGAAAGCATGAAGCGCTGATTGACCAGCGCGTATTTGTTGCGGGGAGAATTACGATGAAGCTTTCTCACAAACTCGAATCAGGCAAGGCTGGTCCGGTGTGGGGCGTTGCGTTCGGTCTGATCATTACGTCGGTGGGCCTGGGGCTCTGGTGTGACGCGAAGTTTTCGGCGTCAGCTGGACAGTTCACCGAGTCGGTGTCGGTAGCGGCGATACTAGTCGGCGTCCTTGCAGCTAGCTACGCAGTACACGAGCTTCGTCATCGCAATTAGCGAATTTCCGGATTCGGTCAGTTCGGTAGTCAGATCTCCATACCTTCGAACCCGAGACCGACACCCGTTGATACATGGAATCGCGGTCGCGAATCTTATAGGATCTGTCTTGCGGTTTGGCGTTCAGCAACCGCGGGCAGGTCGGCCTCGTGGAGTTCTCCTCGACGGACAACTCGCATAGATTTCACCCGTAATTTACCCGCGAACTGATCGGAAGCGAACGGACTGTCCCAGATCAAACCGGACGGGTCTCCATAAACCGGATGCGCGATCCTGGCGAACGAATAACGTCTCAACCACTCGCTATAGCCCTTTACCAGAAATCCTCCCGAGCGCTCTATATATTGCTGCCGGGACGCGTCATAAACTTTCCGCAGGGCAAACCACGGCACATGCGGCAAGTCGTGATGAACCAGATGGTAGTTATTATTCAGAAACAGTAGACGCCAGCACCACGCAGCCTCGTTGATCACCGATCGATGCTCATGCAACTCCGCATCGCGATGCTCCTGAAACGAACGCACGGAACTCAACGCCAGCGCCGGATACCCGACCCCCGCGATAAACAGCCAAGGCGCAATCCCGCACTGACGATCAAGCCAGACAGCGAGCACAACAAGCGCCGCAATATGCGCCGCCCACGCAGGCACATCAGCCCAATCACCCCGGGCAACCTTCCGCAACGCCTGCGTCGACGTCGCCGCAATCGAAAACGCCGGCCCGAGCAACAGCCGCCCCGCGAAAGTATTCCGCGCAATCAGCAGCACACGGGTGAGCATCCCCGCCTGCCGCCAGGCCTCGCGACTAACAAAATAACTTTCAGGATCGACTTCGGGATGCGTCAGATGCGCATCGTCGTGATGCTGCAAATGCAGATCGCGATACACCCGATACGGAAACCACACGGCGAGCGGCGCAAACCCGATCAGTCCGTTGACGAACGGTGAGCGCGTCGGATGCCCGTGCAGCAGTTCATGCTGCAGCGACATGTACCACGCGCTGAACACGGCGAGCAGCGGAATCGCAATGCTCAGACCCAACCCGCGCGCGTGGCTCGCGATGAAAAACCATCCGCCGTAGATCGCCCCGATCAGGAGCCACGTCGGCCATTCGGTGCGCCATGTGAAGCTGTTGCGGCGTTGCGTGAGCGCGTGGCGTTGTGCGTCGTCGAGATAGAAAGACATCGGCGGATCGGTCGTATTGCAGTTCACCGATCCTAAAGGCGCATCCGCCGTCGCCGAACCAATTTGTTCGGCAAAGCTTGTGAGTAAAGCGGATTTGGCTCCCGTTATACGGGCGAATTGAACAAATGCTCAGCGCTTTTACCGATGCATGCCGATTCTGCACGCGTGATCGAGCATGCCCTCCGCCGTGCCGCTGCCGTCGTCGAGTTCCAGGCCGCTGTTGACGACCAGCCAGCCGTCGCTGTCCTTCGGCCCCGCGCCCGTCACGAGGATGGTCTGCTGCGCCATCGCGTCACTGCCTTGCCGGTCGCGTGCGACGATGCGGAACGGGTCGTTGTCGCCCGTCAGCGACAGCACGCGCATCACGCGGTACGCGCTGCCGTCGAGCTTCGTCCAGTGCCACTGGCCCGGCTCGATGGTGCGAAAGCGCGCGAGGTCCTTGATGATGTCGTCCTGCATGCAGTCCATATGAATATGCAACTGGTTCTGCGTGCGGCGGAACTGC
Source organism: Paraburkholderia caribensis (assembly GCF_002902945.1). Lineage (NCBI taxonomy): Bacteria > Pseudomonadati > Pseudomonadota > Betaproteobacteria > Burkholderiales > Burkholderiaceae > Paraburkholderia > Paraburkholderia caribensis. The sequence goes on along the minus strand of NZ_CP026102.1, from coordinate 2,050,175 downwards.
GAGTTGATTTCGAGGCCGAGCTGATCGGGCGGAAACGTCAGGCCGATGCGCGATCCGACGTACTGCCGCGCGGCCCACGCGTCGGCCCAGTAGTCGGGCGCATCGGCGGCGAGCACGCTCGGGCTCTCGATGCCCGCCACGCGGTCCGTCGGAATCAGCAAATATTGCGTGTTGCCGTTGATGTCCTTGAGGATCGCGTAGCGTCCGGGCAGATTGACGGCCGTGCAGAAGCCCGCGCCGCCCGACGCGCGCGCGGCGGGCACGCACTGGTGATCGACGATCTTCCAGAGCGCGTTGGGATCGGCGGCGGCGATGAGCGCACAGCCGGACGTGCACAGCGCGACGGCGAGCGCCGCGAGGTGCCTGATGCGTGGTCGGATCATGAGGCGTCAGATAGTCGGGGCGGGGACCGCGCCGAGCAGCGCTTCGAACGCAATGCCGATGGCAAGCAGCCGGCGGTCGCTGCCAAGCGGTCCATCCAGTTCGATGCCTACGGGCAAGCCGTCCTGCGTCAGGCCGGCGGGCAGCGACAGGCCCGGGATGCCGGCGTTGCTGGCGGGATCGGTATTGCGCAGATAGGCGGTCATTTCGTCGATGGCGGGCGCGCCGTCGATCGACACGACGGACGAGCCGTTCACTTCGTCGATCGGCACGGCGGCAAGGCGTGTGGTCGGAAAAAGCAGTGCGTCGAGGCGTTCGGCCGCGAACGTGTCCGCATAATGCCGTTGCAATTGCGGACGCCACGTGTTCATCGCGTCGGCATAGTGCTGCGCCAGCGCGCCCGCCAGCACGACGTCGTAGATATTGCGCACGTCCGGGCTGGCGATGCGCGCCGCGAGCTCGCCGACCGTCCGGACGGGCGCATCGTTGGCGACGAGGTAGTCGCGCACGTCGTCGAGCGCTTCGTGGATCGCGATCGGACCGCCCGTTTGCTCGTTCAGCCGCAGCAGGTCGGGCATCGCGACGGGCACGAACGTGACGCCCGCGGCAGCGAGCGTCGTCAGCGCGGCGCGTGCGACGTCTTCCGTCGCGCCTTCGAGATCGGCCCACAGCGGTTCGGGCAAGCCGATGCGCAGCGCCGGCAACGGCACGTCGGGCAGCGCGGTATCGCCCGTAATCACGCCGTCGAGCAGCGCGACGTCGGCGACCGTGCGTGCCATCGGCCCGACGGTATCGCGCGTGTGGCTGATCGGGACGACGGCATGCGGGTCGTGATAGCGGCGCTCGGCGCCGCCGTTGCCCACCGACGGGCGGAAGCCGGCAATCCCCGTGAGCGCGGCGGGAATGCGCGTCGAACCGCCCGTGTCGCTGCCGAGGCCGGCAGGGCACACGCGCGCGGCGACGGCGACGGCTGTGCCGCCTGACGAGCCGCCCGCGATCAGCGACGGGTCGTAAGGATTGCGCACGACGCCCGCATGCGGGGACAGATTCGCGCTCGTGATGCCGAACGCGAGTTCGTGCATGTTGGTCTTGCCGAGCACGATCGCGCCCGCGTCGATCAGCTTGCGCACGGAGGGCGCGTCCGTTTTCGGCTTGAACCCGTTGAGCGCGGGCGTGCCCGCCGAGGTCAGCAGACCCGCCGTGTTGATGTTGTCCTTGATGACGACGGGCAGGCCCGCGAGCGGTAGCCGGGCTTTTTCGTCGGGCGGGAGCGCGTCGATGCGCTTCGCGGCGGCGAGCGCGCCTTCCATGTCGATGGCGGTGAACGCGTTGAGCGTATCGAGTGCTGCGGCGCGCGCGAGCAGGGTTGCGACGTAGTCGAGTGCGTCGAGCCGGCCGGACTGGATGGCGGCAACGGCCTGCGTTGCGCTCAGCGCGAGTTGCTCATCGACGGTCCAATGCATGTGGTCTGTCTCCCTGGATTGATACGTGTCGTAAGTGCGCCCGCGCGCGGCTCGCCGATGTGCTTCAGCAATCGTGCCGCTGCTCGCGCCTGCGGCGGCCTACTTGCGCATCAGGCGCAGCGCGAGGCGCGCGAGCGCGGGAACGAGCGCCGGACGGACTAGCCGCTTGTCGTAGCCGGCCATCCGTTGGTCGTTTTCCTGGAGACAGAGTTCGATCAGCTGACGCGTCGAGAGTGCCTGGCCGATCGTCGAGCTATTGGCGGGCAGGAAGTTCGAGTCGTGCGCGACGCCGTCCGAGTCGATGCCCTTCGCAATCGCGACGCGGTCCCAGATCAGCTTGACCCAGATCGCGCCGACGCGCAGCGAGTGCCACGGCCGGCGCCACCACGGCATCGTGCGGCGATACCAGGCGACCCAGTTGACGAAAAAGAGAATGTGGCGCGCTTCTTCCTGAATCACGGGCTCGAAGGTTTCGACCAGTTCTTCCGGGAAATAGCCCGACAGCTGCGCGGAGCGGAACAGCCCGAACGCGAAGAAACTGTCGATGCACTCGCTGTAGCCCGTGAACATCCACGCCCATTCGGCGTCGCGGGGGGCGGGATACTGCGGTTCGGGCGCGAGCTCGATGCCGTAGGCGGCGACCAGGCGCGACAAAACGTGCTTGTGGCGCGCCTCTTCAGCCGCGTCCATTTCGATCGCTTCGCGGATCAGCGGGTCCTGCACCTGCGCGGCATATGTGGCGACGCGAATCGACGCGCGGCCTTCCGTCTGCACGGCGATGTCCCAGATCGGCAGGGACGTGATGCGCTTGAGCGCATCGGGCGGCAATTGCGGCCAGTCGATAACGGCTGGCTTGTAAGGGTTATGCGTTTCTAGAAGCATCCGGCAGAACATCTGCTTGTGTTCGTCGGAGCCGACCCGCATGCGTGCGTGGCCATCGAAGGTCCAGTTGCGCAGCGCGTGATCGTGAGCGGCCTCTGCTTCTGTTACCAGGGTGTCTGACATGTCAGGCGGAAACGTGGCTAGTTATTCCGCCTATTCTGTCATAACCCGTCAATTTGTGGCGTCGAGCGGGCATGCGCCGTGCTGCGGGACGTCTTTACGCGCTGCGTGCCGTCAAAAATTGCAATGGGCCTGCGTGCTTACTGATGGCTGTCGATCCAGAGCCGGCCCCAACGGAACGCATACGCAAGCGCGTGCTCTTCGTCAAAGAAATAGTCGAGCGCGTCGAACGAGTAGGCGTGTCCGCCGCTGGCGGCCGTGGCTTTCTCGATGGTGAGGTTCGCTGCGAAGAGCCCGTTGGGCAGGCGCTGTGCAGCGGGGGCCACTTCGTAGCCCTTGTAGCGGATATGTCTGTTCATCTGTTTCATGTTCGATCGCCTCCCCGCGACGAATGGCGCGCAGCACGGCGATCAGTTAATCGAAGCGGGCAGGGACTAGCGTAGGCTGGGCCGTGGAGCGCGTGAACCAATCATTCGTCGCAAGCAAATCACGGGCGGCCAGGGAACGGTCTGCGGGGATCTGGATGAGGCGTTATCGCGTGCGTTGTCGCGATCATGCGGCGGCGGGGGCGGCCGGTCTGTTGTTTTGACCACGATCGCGTCGCCGCGCGTGTTGGCCAGCGCACGCAGCGAGACACTGCGGCTGCATGGTATGAGCGGGCGGCGTGAGCGTGAAGAAGCGTTGACGCAGCGTTGACGCGCACGCGCAATGCCGGGCGCCGTCTGGATGCGGCACATGGCATTGCGCGTGCGGAGGCGGCGAATCAGTTCGCCAGTGCGAGAACGCGCTTGGGTCGCGTGTCGTCGGCGTCGCTCGCCGGCGTGGCGGAGGCCGCGCCGGCGCCGTCCGCGTGATGTGAGGCGTGATGCGAGCGGAACGCGAGCGCGAATTGCGAGGCCTGCTGGCCGACTATCGACAGCTGTTCGACCACCTTCGGATCGGAGCAGGTATCGGCGGATTCGAAACGCGTTTCGAGCGTGTTGATGCCCGCGCCGAACGGCGTTGGCCAGCCGCGCAACGCATGCACGATGGAGCGCAGCGACGTCAGCACCGAGCCCGCCGCCTGCCACCCATATGCGGTGACGATGCAGCCGACCGCGCGGCCGTCGAGGTACGGGCGCTCGTCGGCACGCAGTTCTTCGAGCGTGTCGAGCGCATTTTTCACGAGGCCGGACACGCCGCCGTGATAACCGGGTGTCGCGATGATGAGCGCGTCGGCGTGACGCACGGCCTCGATCAACTCGATCTGTTCGTCGGTGCGTTGGGTGCTTTCGGGCGCATAGTGCGGCAGGCTGTGCAGGATTGTGCCGCCAAACAGACGCGTACGTGCGCCCGCCTGTTCCGCGCCGCGCAGCGCAAAGCCGAGCGCGCGCTCAGTAGACGATGCAGCGCGCGTGGTGCCGCCGATGCCGATCACGAGCGGGCGGCGGTTCTGGTCGAAACGGGTCAACTTCAAGCTCCTTGCTGCAGTGGCGGCCGGCCGGATGCATGTTCGACGCCTGTGGCGTGTCCCATGCGAACGGGCCTCTGGACCTGAACCGCCATGTTAGTGACCGATCGTACCAGCGGGAAACGACTTTTTGTTCTAACGATATAACGGCGAAAGGGTTATCGGCTGCGCGCGGCGGCGTGGATTGCTTGTGCAAAAGGCTTCGTTGGAACGGGGACGGGCGGGCGCTAAGATGAAACCGTCTCCTCCATGAGAACTCCTTGACATGGGATTGGCCCCGGATTCGAAAGAATCCGGGGCTTTTTTTTCCTTCGGAGAAACCGGCGCGCGCGCTTACTGCGGCAACGGCACGATTCGCCGTGCGCCGAGCATATTGTCGTCGGCCGTCATCTGCCGCGATTCGGGCGTCACGCACACGGTGTCGCCGTCGAACGCCGCGCGCCATACGAAGCCCTGCTTGCAGGTGTCCGGCCCATAGGCGCCGCCGTTCGGCATGCGGTTGTCCGAGGCGGCGCGGTTTTCGGCGAGGATGCGCGATTGCGTGTCGGGCGTCACGCACACCTTGTCGCGGGGTTGCGCCTGGCGCCAGACGAACGGCTTGACGCACGCGCCGCGATCGTGCGCGGCCCGCTGCAAAGCCTTCTTCGACACCATCTGATCGCCTTTGCCCGCCTGATTGCCGGGCGTCGTCGCCGTCGTCGCCGGGACGGGCTCCGATGCGACAATAGCCGGGTTCGCTTTTGCCTCGTGAGCAGACCCTGAGATCTTCAATACGACTGCGCCCATCAGGGCGACGGCCGCGACCGCGCCGCCGATCGTCCATATGCGCGCGTGACCTTTGCCCGCGTTTGCGTTCGGGCTGGGTATTGCGTGCGGCGTGGCGGCGGAGGCGGGCTCGCCGGGGGCGTCGACTGCGCGCGCGCGCAAGGTCCGGATCAGCAGCTCCACGTCGCTGTCCCAGCGTGCGTGTGTCAGCTCGAAGGCATTGCGGTAGGCGAGGTCCTTGATTTCGGCGGGCAGATCGGCTTCCTGCGGCATCGTCGCGCCTTGCACCAGCACGGGTATCACGGTCACGTCGCGCTTGAGCGCCGACGACGTTTCGAGCCGCACGAAGTCGTTTGGATTGTCGATGCGCCGTTTGCCTTCCCGGTCTGTGACGGTGAGCCAGGTCCGTCCGATCAGCGCGAGCAGTACGGCGCACTTGTCGATGTTGGTCTCGATTGCGCGCCGGAAGTCGGCGCCCGGCTCGATCGTTGCAACGTCCATGAAGACGGTGTGTTCGCCGAACACTTCGCGCAACGATTCGAACAGGCGGCCAGCCTGGCCTTCCGTATCCTCGCGCCGGTAACTGATGAAAATGGGCCGCATCGAACGATTCCTCCCTCATCGGGTTGAACGGCGAGCCGATCCTGCAATTCAAATGCTCTTTTATTAAAGCAGAGCGCGCCGTGTCCTGTTAGCGTTGCATGGTGGGTGATGGCGCGGTGCCGCGCGCAACGGAACGAGGTGAACTTGGATGACGGGTGCCAGTGCAAACCAGGTCGTGCTCTTTTGCGGCCATATGATCGATGCGCCAGGGCGCGCTTCCGAGCGGTTCCCTGCGCGTCTCGAGGAATTGGTCGCGCGGGCCATTGCGGGCGAACTGGACGCGATAGGCGCGGGCGCGGGGGACATTGGACTGTGCAGTGCCGCGTGCGGCGGCGATCTGCTGTTCGCGAGCGCCGCGCTCGACCGGGGCGTGACGCTGCGGGTCTATCTGCCTTTCGATGAAGGGACTTTCATCGAGCGATCGGTCGCGACGGGCGGGGAGCGGTGGGTGGCGCTGTATCGTCGCGTGACTGAAGCGACGGGGTGTATTTTTGCCGATGATGTGTTGGGGCCTTTGGCGCCGGGCGACGATGCGTTCACGCGCAACAATTTGCTGATGTTGTCGGATGCCGAGAGTGTTCGCGCGAATGTGCTTCGGTTGCTGTGTGTGTGGGACGGTAAGCGCGGCGACGGGCCGGGCGGTACGTATGATCTCGTGAAGGCCGTCGAGGCGCGGCATGGGGAAGTGCGGAGAATCGATACGGAGGAGTTGTTGCGGGCTAAGGGCCCTTGAACGAGGGCGTGCGTTTTCGGTTTTTTGCCTTTGTGGTGGTATTCGGGAATTGCTTTTGCTTTCGCTGGCATCCGCGAATTGTTAGCGTGCTTCACGCGTCGCCCCTGTGCGGGGCGGCACCTACTTTTCTTTGCCGCCGCAAAGAAAAGTAGGCAAAAGAAAGCGGCTCACACCGCCAATTCTAGTTCTTGCCTGAGGGCCCCCAAAGGTTCTTACACTTCACACGGCAATCACGTGACCCACGTTCGTTGCTAACGCTCTGAATGAGCGCCTCACCCGCTTCATATCCCCGCGTTTCAGCATGCCGCGCCAGACAGTCGACCGCCGCCCAGGTGGCAAACTGTGTGTCGGCTTTCGCGCCATACGTGCACCACTCCGGACCGATAGCGCACGCATCCCGCCTTGTAAGAGCGCCGAGCTATACGACGCGGCAACCTACACACAGTTTGCCACCTGGGCGGCACATACCATTCGCTGCCGCTTGACCGGGTACGGGTATTTGAAGTGGGTGAGGCGCTTATTCAGCGCGTTGGCAACGCGCGTGAACAGAATGGCTGGCGTGTGAAGCGTGGGGACGTTGGGGGCCCGTGGGTAAACGTCAAGAATTGGCGGTGTGAGCCGCTTTCTTTTGCCTACTTTTCTTTGCGGCGGCAAAGAAAAGTAGGTGCCGCCCCGCACAGGGGCGACGCTTGAAGCGAGCTAACGTAACGCGGATGCCAGCGCAGAACCCGGAACACCGCACGGCAAAAACCACAACCCCGAACAACAAACGCATACCCCACAAAGCCACAACGCCACTGCCATCGCAAAGCCCAAAAACTCGCGCTGCAAGCGCCGCACCGCCTCATCCCTGATTCACTTTTGTTATCACCCCATCCAACAGTCGGATTGTTCCCGAATCGCCACCGGCTTTATATTGCGTACACCGAGGGTCCGTGACCCAACATCAACACCAACAAAAAATGCGCGAGCAACATCCGCATCAGGATCAAAACAGAGGAGCGCAGCGATGAATCAGATCGATCTGGAGAACCGCGTGGTCGTCATTACGGGCGGCGCGCGGGGAATCGGCTATGCGGTAGCCCAGCGCGCGCTGCGCTCGGGAGCGGCCGTGGCGCTCTGGGATGTCGACGCGGAGCGGCTAGAGCGCAGCGCGCAAGCGCTAGGAGAACTCGGCAAGGTCACAGCCGTCACCGTCGATCAAACCAAAGAGGCCGAGATCGACGCCGCCGTCAGCAAGACGCTCGCCGCCCATGGCGCCATCGACGTGTTGATCAACTGCGCCGGCATCACGGGCGGCAACGGCACGACGTGGGAACTCGAACCGGACTTGTGGCGCCGCGTGATCGACGTCAACCTGATCGGTCCGTATCTCGCATGCCGCGCGGTCGTGCCGCAGATGCTGAAGCAGGGTTACGGGCGCATTGTCAATATTGCTTCGGTGGCGGGCAAGGAAGGCAATCCGAACGCATCGCACTACAGCGCTTCGAAAGCGGGGCTGATCGGCCTGACCAAATCGCTAGGCAAGGAACTCGCGACCAAGAACATCCTCGTCAACGCCGTCACGCCCGCAGCCGCGAAAACCGAAATCTTCGATTCGATGAAGCAGGAACACATCGACTACATGCTGTCGAAGATTCCCATGAACCGCTTCCTGCTGCCCGACGAGGCAGCGTCGCTGATTCTGTGGCTCGCGTCAGAAGACTGCGCATTCAGCACGGGCGCCGTGTTCGATCTCTCGGGCGGCCGCGCAACCTACTAGACCCCCTCGCACCCACACGATAGCAATCACGCACAAAGCGACGAACGATGGCGGCACACGCATGCCGCCCGGCCTTCGCACGAAGGCGAAACGGAGACATGATGAACAGGACCTCGTCCGAAATCCGCGACTCCCTCGACGGCATCGTCAGCCAGGTCATGCGGCGGCTGTTGCCGTTCCTGCTGCTGATGTACGTGCTCGCGTTCCTCGACCGCGCGAACATCGGCTTTGCACAAAAGGCCCTGCAGCACGACACGGGAATCTCGAACGCCGCATTCGCGTTCGGCGCTGGCGTATTCTTCGTCGGCTATGCGCTGTTCGAGGTGCCGAGCAATCTGCTGCTGCATCGCGTCGGCGCGCGGCTGTGGATGTGCCGGATCATGGTCACGTGGGGACTCGTGTCGGCGGCGATGAGTCTCGCTCACACGAGCACCACGTTTTATGTGCTGCGTTTTTTGCTCGGCGTCGCCGAAGCGGGCTTCTTTCCGGGCGTCATCTATTATCTGACGCGCTGGTTTCCGCAATCGGCGCGTGCGCGTGCCGTCGGCGTGTTCTATTTCGGCGCACCGCTTGCATTCATGTTCGGCAGCCCGCTGTCGGGCTTTCTGCTCGAGTTGCACGGGGCGTTGAATCTTGCGGGCTGGCAGTGGCTGTTTCTGATCGAAGGCGGACTGGCGTCGGTGGTCGGCGTATGGGCGTTCTTCTATCTCGACGATCGGCCCGAAGACGCGCGCTGGCTCACGCCGCAAGCGCGCAAGACCTTGAGCGCCGCGCTCGACGACGATGCACGCGCCGCGTCCGCGCACGGCCCTCGCAATCTGCTTGCGGCGCTCGTCGATAAACGCGTGCTGCTGTTCTCGGCAATCTATCTGCTGATCCAGATGAGCGTGTACGGCGTGATCTTCTATCTGCCGCAGCAGGTCGCGGCGCTGATGGGCGAGTCGGTCGGCGTGCGCGTCGGCATGGTGGCGGCCGTGCCCTGGATCTGCGCGCTCGCGCTGACCTGGTTCGTGCCGCGCCGCGCCGACGCAACGGGCACGCACCGGCGCTGGGCTGTCGCGCTGCTGGTGCTCGCCGGATGCGGCATCGGCGTATCGGGCGCGACGCATAGTCCGCTTCTGGCGATGGCCGCGCTGTGCTGCGCGGCAAGCGGCTTCATCGCCGCACAGCCGCTCTTCTGGACCTTTCCGACGCGCTACCTGACGGGCGCGGCGGCCGCAGGCGGCATCGCGTTGATCAACTCGCTCGGCAGCCTGGGCGGCTTTATCGCGCCGACGCTGCGCACGAGCGCCGAGCATGCGTTCCAGTCGACCTCGGCGGGTCTGCTGCTGCTCGGTGCGGCGAGTCTGCTGGCGGCGCTGCTCATCGGCACGCTGGTGCGCCGCGACGCGGCGCGCGACACGCCCGCCTTCCCGCAACCCATTCATCGCGCCCGCTGACAAGCGAGGCGCACGCAACCCACGAACGGAGCTCTAGAACATGGCGATGCCCACTATCCGGCACGTGCGTGCCTTCGTCGTCCGCGGCGGCGGCGCGGACTATCACGATCAGGCCGACGGACACTGGATCGACGATCACATCTCGACGCCGATGGCGCGTTATCCGCAGTACCGGCAAAGCCGGCAGTCGTTCGGCATCAACGTGCTGGGGACGCTGGTGGTCGAAATCGAGGCGAGCGACGGCACGGTCGGCTTCGCGGTGACGACGGGCGGCGAGATCGGTGCGTTCATCGTCGAGAAGCATCTGGCGCGCTTCCTCGAAGGACAACTCGTGACGGACATCGAGAAGATGTGGGATCAGATGTACTTCTCGACCCTCTATTACGGACGCAAGGGCGTGGTGCTCAACACGATTTCGGGCGTCGATCTGGCACTGTGGGATCTGCTCGCGAAAGTGCGCAATGAGCCGGTGTATCAGCTATTGGGCGGCCCGGTCCGTGACGAGTTGCAGTTCTATGCGACGGGCGCGCGGCCCGACCTTGCGAAGGAAATGGGCTTTATCGGCGGCAAGCTGCCGTTGCAGCACAATCCGGCGGAAGGTGAGGAGGGACTCAGGAAGAACATCGAGAAGCTCGCGCAAATGCGCAGCCGCGTCGGCGACGATTTCTGGCTGATGTACGACTGCTGGATGAGCCTCGACGTCACGTACGCGACGAAGCTGGCGAAGGCCGCGCACGAATATGGCCTGAAGTGGATTGAAGAAGCGCTGTCGCCCGATGACTACTGGGGTTACGCCGAACTGCGCCGCAACGTGCCGCGCGGCATGATGGTGTCGACGGGCGAGCACGAGGCGACGCGCTGGGGCTTCAGGATGCTGCTCGAAATGAACTGCTGCGATCTGATCCAGCCGGACGTGGGCTGGTGCGGCGGCATCACGGAACTGATCAAGATTTCCGCGCTCGCCGATGCGCATAACGTGATGGTCGTGCCGCATGGGTCGTCGGTGTACAGCTATCACTTTGTGGTCACGCGTCACAACTCGCCGTTCGCCGAGTTCCTGATGATGGCGCCGAAGGCCGATCACGTAGTGCCGATGTTCACGCCGCTGCTGCTCGACGAGCCGGTGCCCGTGAATGGCCGCATGAAGGTGCCTGACACGCCGGGTTTCGGTGTGCGGCTCAATCCCGAGTGTGCGCTCGAGCGGCCTTATCAACATTGAACGGAGAAGCATGTGCTGCTGAAAGACAAGGCGGTGATCGTTACGGGTGGCTCGCGCGGCATTGGGCGGGCGATTGCCGTGGCGTGTGCGAAAGAGGGCGCCGACGTTGCGATCAACTACTGGGGCGACAACGATGCATCGTATAACCGGCGTTCCGCGGTCGAGGAGGTGGTGGGTGAAATCGAATCGCTCGGGCGGCGGGTGATTGCCGTCGAAGGCAATGTCGGGTTGAAGGAGACGGGGCCTGAGCTTGTGCGGCGCACGGTCGAGGCGTTCGGGAAGGTTGATGTGCTGGCCAGCAATGCGGGCATTTGTCCGTTTCATGCGTTTCTCGATATGCCTGCCGATGTGCTCGAGACGACAGTTGCCGTCAATCTCAATGGGGCGTTTTTTGTTACGCAGGCTGCGGCGCAGCAGATGAAGGCGCAGGGCACGGGCGGTGCGATCGTCGCGACGAGTTCTATCAGTGCGCTTGTTGGGGGTGGGATGCAGACGCATTACACGCCGACCAAGGCGGGCGTGCACTCGCTGATGCAGTCTTGCGCGATTGCGCTTGGGCCTTATGGCATACGGTGTAATTCTGTTATGCCTGGGACGATTGCCACTGATCTTAATGCCGATGATCTCGGCGATGATGCCAAGAAGGCTTACTTTGAGAAGCGGATTCCGCTTGGACGGCTTGGGCAGCCGGAGGATGTCGCAGACTGTGTTGTGTTTCTTGCTTCTGATCGGGCGAGGTATGTTACTGGCGCTGCGTTGTTGGTAGATGGTGGGTTGTTTGTGAATTTGCAGTAGCTGGTCGTTTGTTGGGTTGGGTTTGGTTTGGTTTTGGCGCTGGCATTCGGGAATTGTTAGTTTGCGCTGGCATCCGCGATTCGTTATCTCGCTTCAGGCGTCGCCCCTGTGCGGGGCGGCACCTACTTTTCTTTGCCGCCGCAAAGAAAAGTAGGCAAAAGAAAGCGGCTCACACCGCCAGCCCTTGTTCTTGTCCACGGGCCCCCAACGTCCCCATCCTTCACACGCTAGTGCCCCGGTGAATGCCCGTTGCCAACGCTCCGAATCAACGCCTCACCTTCTTCGAATACCCGTACCCGGTCAAGCGGCAGCGAATGGTATGTGCCGCCCAGGTGGCAAACTGTGTGTAGGTTGTCGCGTCGTATAGCTTCGCGTTCTTACCGGGTGGGGCGCGTGCGCTATCGGTCTGGAGTGAAGCGTGTGGAGCACCGAGGGCCGACACACAGTTTGCCACCTTGGCGGCGGCGGACTGTCTAGCGCGGCATGCTCAAACACGGGTGTGTGAAGCGGGTGAGGCGCTCATTTAGAGCGTTGGCAACGGACGTGGGTCACGTGGTTGCCGTGTGAAGCGTAAGACCCTTTGGGGGCCCTCAGGCAAGAACTAGAATTGGCGGTGTGAGCCGCTTTCTTTTGCCTACTTTTCTTTGCGGCGGCAAAGAAAAGTAGGTGCCGCCCCGCACAGGGGCGACGCCTGAAGCACGCTAACGAATCGCGGATGCCAGCGAAAGCAAAAGCAAAAGCAAAAGCAAAAGCAAAAGCAAAAGGCGGATACCAGCGAAAACACAAACCAACCCACCCAGCAATCACAGATAACAAAAAAAAACCTCAAACCCCAACCGCCAGGTTATCTTCAACAACAAGTCGCCGCGAATAAACCCGCAACAAATCGACAAACCGCTGCGCAGGCTCAGCCAGAGCCTCTTCTTTCCTGGTAAGGATTCCAAACCCGGCAAGGCTCTTGCCAATCTCCACAGGCAACGCAACGAGCAACTTCCCGCGCACATGATCGCGGACCACAGACTCAGGCAACATCGCCACAGCATCATAATTCTCAAGCAACTGCAGCGTAGCGAATATAGAAGCACACTCGGTAAGATTGGCCGGCGTCCCAAGCCCCTCCCGGGCGAGTTCCTCTTCAAAGAGAACCCGGGCCGGACTGGTAACAGGCTGCGCAACCCAGGGCCACTCCATCAACTCGCGAAGCGAAACAGAAGCCCGCCCAGCCACGGGATGCACAGCCCGCACAACCAGCACCAATGTCTCCCGCGCCAGCGGCTCGAAACTGAAATCGTTATGCTGCAACGGATTCGTCAACCGCCCCAGCGCGAGATCGACTTCGCGGCGATGCAGCAATTGCACCACCTGATCGCTGGTTTCCCCGAGAATGCACACATGCAACAACGGCCGTTCGGTTTTCAGCGCGGCGACGGCCATCGCCAGCAGATCGGGAGCGGCGCCCATGATCGCGCCCACGGTCAGTTGTCCATGCCCGCCCCTGCGCTTCGCGTCCAGGTCTTCGGCAAAACGCGTGAGATCCGCCAGCGCGCGCCGCGCATAGGCAAGCGTGACGACGCCCAGCGGCGTCGGCTGCATGCCGCGCGCGTTGCGTTCGAACAGCAAAAAGCCAAGCGCCTCTTCGATGTCGCCGAGCATGCGGCTCGCGCTGGGCTGCGCGACATTGATGGCATCGGCGGCCTGATGGACGTTGCGCGCGTCGTCGAGCGCGACGAGCAGCGCCAGATGCTTGAACTTGAGCCGGTTGACGAGGGCGACAGTGGCAGCGTTCTGGCTCATGGAGGATCAGCGGTGCGATTCGGTTTGAGTATCGCCCAATCCCAACAACGGATTGAGATGCTATCGACGCCCGAATTATAGTCGCATCAAGACGCTACCTCAGAGAGCGGCAAGAACAAGTGATCAAAGACACTGGAGACAAGCCCGGCATGGAGACAATCGCTTTCCGGATGGTGCTGAACCCCGGCATGCGCGACGAGTACGAGCGCCGGCATCGGACAATCTGGTCGGAACTCGTCGATGCGCTGCACAACGCGGGCGTCCGTGATTACCACATCTTTCTCGACGAAGACACGCACCATTTGTTCGCGATACTGACGCGCAACACCGATCATTCGATGGAGCGTCTGCCCGAGCTCGCCGTGATGCGCAAATGGTGGGATTACATGGCCGACATCATGCAGACGGCGCCCGACCATACGCCGCTCCAGCAAACGCTGGTTCCAGTGTTCGAACTGCAGCATCCCTTCCACTGATTCGCGACGCTCGCCGCGCACGCGCGCCGGCGAGGAAGGACGCGCCATGAAAGTTGTCGACCCGCACATTCATCTGTGGGACCTGAAGACACATCATTACCCTTGGCTCGCCAACCCGGGCGTGTCGTTCGTCGGCGATGCGCGCGCGCTCAAGCACGACTATCTGATCGCCGATCTGCTGAATGACGCGGGCGACATCGAGTTGCTCAAGTGCGTGCACGTCGAGGCCAATCACGATCCCAAAGATCCCGTCGAAGAAACACGCTGGCTGCAAGGCGTCGCGGACAATCCCGGTTCGCACGCGATGCCCAATGGCATCGTCGCCGCCGTCGATCTTTCCGCGGATAACGCGGCCGAGGTTCTCGAACAGCATGCCGCATTCGCCAACACGCGCGGCGTGCGGCAAATCCTCAACGTGCATCACGACAAATTTTACGACTACGTAGGCCGCCACTTCATGCGCGACGCGACATGGCGAGACAACTTCCGGCTGCTGCGCCAGCACGGGATGTCGTTCGACGTGCAGCTTTACCCGTCGCAGATGGAAGACGCGGCTGCGCTCGCAAACACACATCACGATACGCAGTTCATCGTCAATCACACGGGCATGTTCGTCGATCGCAACAGCGTCGCGGGTTATCGCGCTTGGCGCGACGGCATGAAGATGCTCGCGCAATGTCCGAACGTCGCGGTGAAGATCAGCGGTCTGGCGATGTTCGATCACACGTGGACAGTCGAAAGCCTGCGGCCTTACGTGCTCGAAACGATCGATACGTTCGGCGTCGAGCGCGCGATGTTCGCATCGAACTTTCCAGTAGACAGGCTGTTTGGAACGTATGGCGACTTGTGGCGCGCGTATGCATCGATCGTCGGCGGCGCGAGCGATGCGGAAAAAGACGCGCTCTGCGTGCGTAATGCGGAACGCTTCTACCGCATCTGAAGAAGCCTCGAAAAACATGCCGTCGCAGCATGAAGGAGAACAGGGTGGAGCAACACACTGAAAGCGTGCCGCGGCTGGCACTGCGGCACGCCAGCAAAACGTTCGGCCGCGTGCGCGCGCTGTCGGACGGCGAACTGGTGCTGTGGCCCGGCGAAGTGCATGCGCTGCTCGGCGAGAACGGCGCGGGCAAGTCGACGCTCGTGAAGATACTCGCGGGCGTGCATCAGCCGGATACGGGCGAGCTTCGCATCGATGGCGTCGAGCGCCGTTTCGCCACGCCCGCCGAAGCGCGCGACGCGGGACTCGCCGTCATCTATCAGGAACCGACGCTGTTCTTCGATCTGTCGATTGCCGAGAACATCTTCATGGGACGGCAGCCCGTCGATCGCTTCGGCCGCATTCAGCACGATGCAATGCGCCGCGAAGTCGATGGGCTGCTGGCGTCGCTGGGCGTCGATCTGCGCGCGGATCGTCTGGTGCGCGGCCTGTCGATCGCCGACCAGCAAGTCATCGAGATTGCGAAGGCGCTATCGCTGAACGCGAACGTGCTGATCATGGACGAGCCGACGGCGGCGCTGTCGCTGCCCGAAGTCGAGCGGCTGTTTGCGATCGTGCGCAAGCTACGCGAGCGCGACGTCGCGATCCTGTTCATCACGCATCGGCTCGATGAGGTGTTTGCGTTGACACAGCATGTCACGATCATGCGCGACGGCGCGAAGGTGTTCGATGCGCCGACGTCGGAGATGACGACGGAATCGGTGGTCGCGAAGATGGTAGGACGCGACCTCGAAACGTTCTATCCGAAGGCGGATGTGACGCCCGGCGACGTGCGTCTGTCGGTGCGCAACCTGACGCGTGTCGGCGTGTTCAAGGATGTCTCGTTCGATGTGCGCGCAGGCGAAATCGTCGCGCTCGCGGGCCTGGTCGGCGCGGGCCGCAGCGAAGTGGCGCGCGCGATCTTCGGCATCGACCCGATCGATTCGGGCGAAGTGCAGATCGCCGGCCAGCGTCTGAAGAGGGGCAGTCCCGCCGCGGCCGTGCGCGCCGGCCTTGCGCTCGTGCCGGAAGATCGCCGCCAGCAAGGTCTGGCGCTGGAGCTGAGCATCGCGCGCAATGCGTCAATGACGGTGCTTGGGCGCCTCGTGCGCCACGGCCTGATCTCGACGCGCAGCGAGACGCAACTCGCGACGCGCTGGGGCACGCGTCTGCGCCTGAAGGCAAGCGATCCTTCCGCACCCGTCGGCACGCTGTCAGGCGGCAACCAGCAAAAAGTGGTGCTCGGCAAATGGCTCGCAACGGGCCCGAAAGTGCTGATCATCGACGAACCGACGCGCGGCATCGATGTCGGCGCGAAAGCGGAAGTGTATGGCGCGCTCTCCGAACTCGTGCAGGAAGGCATGGCCGTGTTGATGATATCGAGCGAACTGCCCGAAGTGCTCGGCATGGCGGACCGCGTGCTCGTGATGCACGAAGGCCGCATCAGCGCGGACATCCCGCGCGCCGAGGCGAGCGAGGAGCGCATCATGAGCGCGGCACTCGGGCAATCGGCGGCATTACTGGGGCGCGCAGCATGATCCGGCATTCGACTCATTCACACGCGGCGTCGATCGAACACGCGCCGTTGCAACGCGCGCGCTCCCGTCCGGGCGGCATAGTCGGGACCATCGCGAAGAGCCGCGAGACGACGCTCTTCGTCGTGCTGATCCTGCTCATACTCGGCACGTCGCTGGCGCGCCCGCAGTTCCTGAACCTGCAGAATCTGCGCGACGTGCTGCTCAACGTGTCGATCGTCAGCTTGCTGACAGCGGGCATGACGGTCGTCATCCTGATGCGGCACATCGATCTGTCGATAGGCTCGACGGTCGGCATCAGCGCATACGCCGTCGGCAGTCTGTACGTGGCGTTCCCGCAGATGCCCGTGCTGGTGGCACTCGTTGCGGGCGTCGCGATCGGGCTCGTCGCGGGCGGCATCAATGCGCTGCTGATCGCAGTGGGGCGCGTGCCGTCGCTGGTGGCGACGCTATCGACGCTCTACATCTTCCGCGGCGCCGACTACGCGTGGGTGCATGGCGGCCAGATCAACGCAACGAGCCTGCCCGAGGCGTACTCGCGTCTCGCGACGGGCACCGTGCTCGGCATCCCGACGCTCGCGCTGATCGCCGCCGCCGTCCTGTTGGTGCTGTCGTTCTATCTGAAGCATTTCCGCGCGGGCCGCGAGCACTACGCGATCGGCTCGAACCCCGAGGCGGCGCGCCTCGCGGGCGTCAACGTCGAGCGGCGGGTGATGTCGGGCTTCCTGCTGTCGGGTGCGATTGCGGGCTTCGCGGGCGCGCTGTGGCTCGCGCGCTTCGGCACCGTCGACGCGAGCACCGCGAAAGGCATCGAACTGCAGGTGGTGGCGGCGGCCGTCGTCGGGAGCGTGGCGATCACGGGCGGCGTCGGCACGATACTCGGCGCAACGCTCGGCGCGCTCGTGCTCGGCGTGATCAGCATCGCGCTCGTCGTGCTGCACGTGTCGCCGTTCTGGGAGCAGGCTATCGAAGGCGCGCTGATCGTCGCTGCCATTGCCGCCGACACGCTGCTGGCCCGCTCCGTCGCCAAACGCATGATGAGGAAACGCGATCATGGCTAAACCCGATTCCGCACTGCCCACGCGCAAGCGCGAAACGCCGCTGCGCTGGGAAACCTTGCTGGTCGTCGTGCTGATCCTGTCGCTCGGGCTGGGGCGCTTGCTGTCGCCCGTGTTCCTGACGGGCGCGAATCTCAGCAACGTGCTCGCCGACCTCACCGAGATCGCGCTGATGGCGTTGCCGATGACGCTGATCATCGTCGCGGCGGAGATCGACCTGTCCGTGGCGTCGGTGCTGGGCGCGTCGAGCGCGCTGATGGGCGTGCTGTGGCACATGGGCCTGCCGATGCCCGTGGTGATCGCGCTCGTGCTGCTGTTCGGCATGATCGCGGGGCTGTTCAACGGGCTCGTGATCGTGAAGCTGAATCTGCCGTCGCTTGCCGTGACGATCGGCACGCTCGCGCTGTTTCGCGGGCTGTCGTATGTGCTGCTCGGCGATCAGGCCGTCGCGGATTTTCCGCCGGGCTACACGGCGTTCGGCATGGACACGCTGTTCGGCACGTTCATTCCGCTGCCGTTCGTGATCGTCATTGTTTGCGCCGTGCTGTTCACCGTGCTGTTGCAGGCAACGGCGTTCGGCCGCAGTCTCTACGCGATCGGCGCGAATTCGACGGCGGCCGCGTTCTCGGGCATCGAGGTCGCGAAAGTAAGGATGCGTCTTTTCATGCTGTCGGGCTTCATGAGCGCGCTCGCAGGCATCGTCTACACGCTGCGCTTCACGAGCGCGCGGGGCGACAACGGCGAAGGCTTCGAGCTGTCGGTGATCGCGGCCGTGCTGTTCGGCGGCGTGAGCATCTTCGGCGGACGCGGGTCGATGGTCGGCGTGCTGCTGTCGTTGCTGATCATCGGCGTATTGAAGAACGCCCTCACGCTCGACGACGTCTCCAGCGAAACGCTGACCATCGTGACGGGCGCACTCCTGCTCGCATCGGTACTGATTCCGAACCTCGTCGCGCGCTGGCGCGCGATGCGCGACCGCAAGCTGATCGCCGCTCAGTCGTTGACGAAGCCGGCTGCGCCGTAAGCCAGGTCGAACCGCCGTACATGATGCCGTTTAATTCAACCGGACGCCAAAAAGTCCGATCCACCACCAGGAGACAACAGATGAACAAACCACTGCGTCACGCGGGAGCGATGATGCTTTGCGCGGCCTTGCTGGGCGTGAGCGTCGCCGCGTCCGCAGCAGGCATCAAGCCGGACCTGAAGATCGCGTTCGTGCCCAAGCAGATCAACAACCCGTACGAAGTGATCGCCGACGACGGCGGCATGGCCGCGATCAAGGAGTTCAAGGGGCAGGGCAAGGTGGTGGGGCCGTCGGACGCGGGCGCGTCGTCGCAGGTGTCGTACATCAATACGCTGACCACGCAGCGTCAGGATGCCATCGTCATCGCGGCGAACGACGCGAATGCGCTCGTGCCGTATCTGAAGAAGGCGATGTCGCAAGGCATCAAGGTCGTGACGTTCGATTCCGACACGGCGCCCGATGGCCGTCAGCTGTTCGTGAATCAGGCCAACGCGGAGAGCATCGGGCGCGGGCAGATTCAGCTTGTGTCGAAGCTGATGGGCGGCGAGGGCGAGTTCGCGATTCTGTCGGCCACGCCGAACGCGACGAACCAGAATACGTGGATCAAGTGGATGCAGGAAGAACTGAAGAAGCCCGAGTATTCGAAGCTGAAGCTCGTGAAGATCGCGTACGGCAACGACGATGACCAGAAGTCGTTCGTCGAGACGCAGGGGCTTTTGCAGGCGTATCCGAACCTGAAGGCTATCGTGGCGCCCACATCCGTTGGCATTGCGGCGGCGGCGCGCTATATCTCGACGTCGTCGAGCAAAGGAAAGGTTGTGGTGACGGGGCTCGGCACGCCTAACCAGATGCGCGCGTTCGTGAAGAACGGCACCGTGAAAGCGTTCCAGTTGTGGGACCCGGGCCAGTTGGGCTATCTCGCGGCGTACGCGGCTGCAAGTCTCGCGTCGGGCGCGATCACGGGCAAGGAAGGCGAATCGTTCGACGCGGGCAAACTGGGCAAGCGCACCATCGGCGCGCAAGGCGAAATCATTCTTGGACCGCCGACCACCTTCGACGCAAGCAATATCGATAACTTCAACTTCTGAGGCTCATCCCGTCCCTTGCTGGAAGCGGGCCGCTCGCGCGACGCGAGCGGCTTTTTCAATGCGAACGGAGACCGCGCATCAGATCAGGCCATTGAGCTGCGAGTACTTGACGAGATCGGCATTCGTCGCCAGTTGCAGTTTTTTCATTGCGGTGCTTTTTTGCGTCGCGACGGTCGAGACCGACCGGTTCACCTGTCGCGCGATTTCGGTCAACGACGCGCCGGAAGCAAACAGCCGGATCACATCCATTTCCTTTTTCGTCAGGACGGGCTTGCCGCTGTCCTTTTCATTGCCCTGAGGGCGATGATGACGAAGCCGCGCACGGATATTCGCCGAGAAATAAGGCCGGCGATGCTGCATCACTTCGTGCGCGGCGATGCGGAATTCGTCGACCCCCTCGCGCTTGTCGACGATGCCCGCGACACCTGAACGGGATACGCGGATCAGTACGTCATCGTTGGCAAGCATGGTGAAGACGACGACGGGAATGTCGGGGTGGCGCTTGCGCAGCCGCGCAATAAGCGCGAGCCCGTCGATGTCGTTGCGCGCGGTCCCCATTGTCAGGTCCGTGATGATCAGATCCCAGTTGCCATCGGACAGCACCTGCAGCAGTTCGTTGCCCGATCTGGCGGCGGCATCGACGTTATAGCCTGGCATGCTGGACAACGCGTTGATGACAGCGTGCCGGATAACGGGGTGGTCGTCTGCAATGGCAATCCGGAAATCGCGAGCGGCATCGATACGAGTGGCATTCATGATGGGAAAGCTGGACAACGTCGGTGGAACGTCCAATGGACTTCGGAACGTGGCGGCGCGATGCACGCCATTTCTGGCTGGACGCGGGCTTTTTCCTGCGCGCTGAAGGAAAAATGAACAGAAGACGTAAGGTTAGCGAACAGCGCAACCGCTGAGTGGGGTTTTGAAGCAATACTGACGAATTTCGAAAAAATCCGACGCAATAGGCGTGCACGATTTGCAACACTTCTTCGCTTCGCAGACGCAATCGAATGGCCGATCCCGTTCGACCGGCGATGCTTTTTTTAAGAAAACGATGCATTTGCGCGCCAGGATTTCAGGCGGCTAAGCGGCAATAAAAAGGTCGTCATTGATGGCGGAATGGCAGTTCGTGTAAAGAACTGTCAAGGATGGCGATTGCCGCGAGAAATGCGTCAACGCTTCATGACCCGGCGCGTTTAGAGCGATGACCCAATCAGGTCAGACGGCCAGCGAGCCGTCAGTCAACAACCCAAGGTTTGAGGATTCAAGCAATGAACAAGCACATCATCGCCGCCGCTCTGGCAGGTCTGTTCTCGATCGCTGCATTCGCGCAGGCATCGGCTCCCGCAGCAACGGCTGCCGCAGCAACGGAAGCAGCGCCGGCAGCAGCATCGGCACCCGCTGCCAAGCACCACGCGAAGAAGCACCACCACGCGAAGAAGCACGCACACAAGAAGGCAGCGCCCGCAAAGGCAGCCAGCGACGAAGCAGCATCGGCAGCACAGTAAGGCTTAGCGCTCCACGCTGATGCCGAAGGAGGAAGCGCGGTCGCGAGACCGCCTTCCTCTTTTTTGCTTCAACGGGCCGTGTTGCGCCGATCCGCAAACGGACCGAGCGCCGCCGCAAAGCGGCGCGCACATGACAGACCGAATGCAGTCGGACGCATGCCCCGGTCGTGCGCGACATCGAAACCCATGCGCCACGCTGCGATCCGTTTGCCGTAGCAGGTCAATGCATCGAGCGATTGCATCACGAAGACGATGGATGGCAGGATGCGTTCGTATAGCGCTTGCGCGTTAGCCTGATCGTCCTCCATGAAAGCGCGGTAAATCGCGGCTTGCCAGTCGAACGAATCAGGCGCGACGATCAGGCCCGCGCATCCGGCGCGCAGATTGTCGATCAATTCCTGGCCTCCGCGCCCATTGAAAGCGGGCAACGGACTGCCTTGTTCGCGCAGTTGTTCGATCGTCGATTGAATGATCGTGGCGGGGCCTTCGCCCTTGAGCCACTGAAACTGCCCGCATTGTGCGGCAAGCGCGACCAGCGATTCAACCGTGAGTCCAACGCCCAGATATTCAGGCGCATTCTGGATGCCGACGGGCACGCGCACGCGCTGCATGACGTCGGCGAAAAAATCGAAGTAGAACGATTCGGGCTTGCCGCGCACGGATGGCGGTTGCAGGATCAGCGACGACGCACCGTGGTCCGCTGCGTAATCCGCCAATGCGAGTTGCGCGTCCGGCGTGTCGCCCGTGATCGTGACGGCGAACGGCACGCGTGCCGCAATGCGCGCGCCCGTCCATTCGATAAAGCGCTGCTTCTCCTCGAGCGACAAACGGTGCGCTTCCGTCGCGAGACCGAGAATCACGATGCCGCCTGCGCCCGCATCGATCGTCGCGTCGATCTGCGTGTGGATCGCTTGACGGTCGAGCGTGTCGTTCGCGTCGAAGCAGGCGTAGAGCACGGGCCACATGCCGTGTGGCGAGAACGGGGCGGGGCGCGTCATGATCAATGCGAATCGCGCGGCACGGGCGCGCCGCTCGCGCCCACCAGGAAGTCGAGATCGGCGCCCTGGTCGGCCTGCAACACATGCTCGACGTAAAGACGGTAATAGCCGCGCGCGGGCAGTTCAGGCGCGCGCCAGGCGGCGCGGCGCCGTTCCAGTTCGTCGTCGGATACGTCCAGATGCAGGCGCCGCGCGGCGACGTCGAGTTCGATCATGTCGCCCGTCTGCACGAGCGCAAGCGGTCCGCCCGCCGCCGCTTCGGGCGATACGTGCAGCACTACGGCGCCATATGCCGTGCCGCTCATGCGGCCATCGGAAATGCGGACCATGTCGGTGATGCCTTTTTGCAGGACCTTTTTCGGCAGCGGCATGTTGCCGACCTCGGCGAAACCGGGATAGCCCTTCGGCCCCGCGCCCTTGAGCACCATCACGCAATGCTCGTCGATATCGAGCGCTTCGTCGTCGACCTTCGCGTGCAGTTCTTCGACGTTCTCGAACACCACCGCGCGCCCGCGATGCTTCAACAGCGAGGCCGTCGCCGCCGACGGCTTGATGACCGCGCCATCCGGCGCGAGGTTGCCGCGCAGCACGGCGATGCCCGCGTGCGGCTTGAACGGCTCGGCGAACGTGGTAATCACCTTCTGATCGTAGTTGGGCGCATCGCAGACGTTGTCCCACAGGGTCTTGCCGTTGACGGTCAACGCGTCGCGATGCAGCAGCCCTTGTTCGCCCAGTTGCCGCAGCACGGCGGGCAAGCCGCCCGCGTAGTAGAAATCTTCCATCAGGTACTCGCCCGAGGGCTGCAGGTTCACGAGGCACGGCACATCCGAGCCGAGTTCCCAGTCGTCGAGTGCGAGATCGACGCCGATGCGCCTCGCAAGCGCAATCAGATGCACGACGGCATTCGTCGATCCGCCGATCGCAGCGTTCGTGCGGATCGCGTTTTCGAAGGCTTCGCGCGTGAGGATCTTGTCCATCGTCAGATCGTCGCGGACCATCTCGACGATGCGGCGTCCGGCCAGATGCGCGAGCACCTGGCGGCGCGCATCGACAGCGGGAATCGCCGCGTTGTGCGGCAGGCCGATGCCGAGCGATTCGACCATCGACGCCATCGTCGATGCCGTGCCCATCGTCATGCAATGCCCGCGCGAGCGGTTCATGCACGATTCGGCATCGATGAATTCCTGCTGGCTCATCGTGCCCGCGCGCACTTCCTCGGACATTTGCCACACGCCCGTGCCCGAGCCGATCGTGCGGCCGCGAAAGCGGCCATTGAGCATCGGGCCGCCCGACACCGCGAGTGCGGGCAGGTTGCACGAGGCCGCGCCCATCAGCAGCGCGGGCGTGGTCTTGTCGCAGCCGACCAGCAGGATCACGCCGTCGAGCGGATTGCCGCGTATCGACTCCTCGACATCCATCGAAGCCAGATTGCGAAACAGCATCGCCGTGGGCCGCAGATTCGATTCGCCGAGCGACATCACGGGGAATTCGAGCGGCAGGCCGCCCGCCTCGCGCACGCCGCGCTTCACGTACTCGGCAAGCTCGCGGAAGTGCGCGTTGCAGGGCGTCAGCTCCGACCATGTATTGCAGATGCCGACCACCGGGCGGCCGTCGAATGCATCGTGCGGAATGCCCTGATTTTTCATCCACGAACGATGGATGAAGCCGTCCTTGTCGTTACGGCCGAACCAGCTTTGCGAGCGGAGTTTGCGCATGGGGTCTCCTGTCCTGGCTTCGTTTTTCGTAATTCGTACCTCGGTGCTGATCAGCTTAGCCGATTCGCCGCGCGAGATGGCATTCGCCGAAAGCGTGCGAGGCTTGCGACGCGGCGCCGTTGCAGCGCAACAGAAGCGATCGCACAACGAGCGTGCGCGGCATGGCAGGGAGAACCCTTGCTGGCCCATGCGGCGACGCGCTCGCATGCGTGATTCGCTGCACGCGGACCTTCCAATAAGCGACACGCGCATTCGCTCATCACGCACTGCAGCATCCTCGCAAACCCTTGCTGGACAAGGGCTGCACGCATCCGCTAACGCCCGTTCGCTTTTCCTCGTGTCGCATTTGCGCAAGGGTTTGTCGCAATTAGTCGGCTAGGCGGGGTTTTTTCTGGCAACTATGTAGTCACACATGTGCAGGCCGGCGCCTGCACCACGAGGAGATGGACTCGATGAAATCCCCAAAGGTCGTGGTCGAAGGATTATGTAAGGTTTTCGGGCCTAACCCGAAGTTGGCGCAGGACATGCTCTCGCGAGGCGCGTCGAAGGACGAGGTATTCGCCAGGACGGGGCATGTGGTGGGCGTCCACAACGTTTCCTTTGACGTGCAGGAAGGCGAGATTTTCGTGCTGATGGGCTTGTCCGGCTCCGGCAAGTCCACGCTGATCCGTCTTATCAACCGGCTCGTCGAACCGACGGCCGGCAAGGTCATTATCGATGGCCGCGACGTCGCCGCCATCAAGCGCTCGGAGTTGATCTCGCTGCGCCGCACCGACATGAGCATGGTGTTCCAGTCGTTCGCGCTGATGCCGCAACGCACGGTGCTGTCGAATGCGGCGTTCGGCCTCGAAGTCGGAGGCATGGGCCGCAAGCAGCGCGAGAAGCGTGCCCTCGAAGTGCTCGAACAGGTGGGCCTCGCGACCTTCGCGGGTAAGCTGCCTTCCGAGCTGTCGGGCGGCATGCAGCAGCGGGTGGGGCTGGCGCGCGCGCTGGCAGTGAACCCGTCGCTGATGATCATGGACGAAGCGTTCTCGGCGCTCGACCCGCTCAAGCGCAAGGAAATGCAGAACGTGCTGCTGGAATTGCAGAAGAACCAGCGGCGCACCATTCTTTTCGTGTCCCACGATCTGGAAGAGGCGCTGCGTATCGGCACCCGTATCGCGATCATGGAAGGCGGGCGCGTCGTGCAGATCGGCACGCCGCAGGACATCATCGCGAACCCGGCGGACGACTACGTGCGCGCGTTCTTCGAAGGCGTCGATACCAGCCGCTATCTGACGGCGGGCGATCTGATGCAGGCGAACGGCGTGCCGCTGGTCCGCAATCTCGATCAGACGAGCGTTGCCGAGTCGCTGAACGGCAGCGCCGAGTACGCATTCGTGCTGGATGCCGAGCGCCGCATTCGCGGCTTCGTCACACGCGATGCGATCGGCAATGCGTCGCCGTCGCTCAACAAGGTCGAATGCATTTCGCGCGGCGCGCCGCTCGAACATGTCGTGTCGCGCGTGTGCGCGAGCACGACGGCTCTGCCCGTGGTCGACGACGAGGACCGCTATTGCGGTTCCGTCGATCAGGCCGCGGTCCTGAAGGTCATTACGCGTAACAGAGGTGGCGCCCATGTCTGAGATGATTCCACTCGGCCGTTGGGTCGACCAGTCCGTTCACTATCTGCTCGATCACGATGCGAGCACGTTCGATTCGATCGGCAAGGCGATCGAGAGCTTTGCCGCGATGATCGAGCATGGCCTGCAGGCCATTCCGATGTGGGCGCTGATGGCGTTCTTCATTGCGATCGGTTTGTGGCGCGTGGGCTGGCGCTTTGCCATTTTCGCTACTGCCTCGCTATTGCTGATTTACGCAACCGGCTTCTGGGACCAGACGGTCATCACGCTGGGTCTCACGCTGTCTTCGACGCTGATCAGCCTCGTATTCGGCATTCCGCTCGGCATCTGGACCGCGAAGAACAAGCATGTGCAGATGATCGTGCGGCCGATTCTCGACCTGATGCAGACGATGCCCGCCTTCGTCTACCTGATTCCCGCTGCGATGTTGTTCGGTCTTGGGCGCGTGCCGGGGATTCTGTCCACCGTGATCTTCGCGATGCCGCCCGCCGTGCGTCTGACGAGTCTCGGCATCAAGCACGTGAATCGCGAGATCGTCGAAGCGGGGCAGGCCTTCGGCTGCACGCCGTGGCAGCTGCTGTACAAGGTGCAATTCCCGAACGCCTTGCCGTCGATCATGCAGGGCGTGAACCAGACCATCATGATGGCGCTGTCGATGGTGATCATTGCGTCGATGGTGGGCGCGGGCGGTCTCGGCAACGATGTGCTCGCGAGTATTCAGCGCCTCGATATCGGCTTGGGTTTCGAAAGCGGTTTGTCCGTCGTGTTGCTGGCGATCATTCTGGACCGTATTACCGAGAGCTTCGGCCGCTCTCCCGGCTCGGCTACCGCGCCGCGCTTTGCGGGTCTGCGCAATGTGATGCGCGTACGCCGCGAGCAGCCGGCTGTCGCGCAAAGCTAGGTCTCTGTCGTTTTCACTCAGGCGCCGGATTTTCGGCGCGTCTGCAATAGAACCAATAGTGGTCGTCCCGCGAGAGCCTTTGGCTTTCGCGGTGGCCAAACACATTCTTCTTTGTGCATCACGGAGCGCGACGTGACGTCTATCAGGGCTGAAGCGCCGTTGTCGAATCTTGCGCATGTGGGCTTTCTGACTTTGCCCAGTTTTTCGATGATCGCGTTCACGAGCGCGGTCGAGGTGCTGCGAATGGCGAATTATGTTTCGCGTGCGCAGCACTATCGCTGGTCTGTGATCACGACGGACGGCGTGCCCGTGCGGGCGAGCAACGGCCTGACCGTCAAGCCGACGCGCACGCTGGAAGAGGCGGGCATGCCGGACGTGCTGATCGTGTGCGGCGGCACGCAGATACGCAATGCCGTCGATGCCAACGTGAAGACGCTGCTCGCGGATGCCGCATCGCAAGGCGTGCCGTTGGGCGGCATTTGCACGGGCGCTTATGCGTTGATGGCGGCGGGGCTGCTCGACGGTTATCGCTGCTCCGTGCATTGGGAGGACCTGTCGGCGCTGCACAAGGACTATCCGCATGTGCAATTCGCCGACGAGCTGTTCGTGATCGATCGCGATCGGCTGACGTGCACGGGCGGCACTGCGCCGCTCGATCTGATGCTCGATCTCGTCAGTTCCCGCTTTGGGCAGAACCTTGCGGCGCAGGTGTCCGAGCAGTTCATTCTGGAGCGCATCCGTAGCGCGAGCGATCCGCAGCCGATCCCTGTCGATGCGCGGGTCGGGTTCTCGCGTGCCGAACTGATCGAAGTGGTGCGGTTGATGGAAGCGAATATCGAAGAGCCTTTGTCGCTCGAAGAACTCGCGCGGCTCGTGCAATTGTCACAGCGCCATTTACAGCGGATGTTCAAGGTTTATCTGAGCGTGTCGCCGACGCATTACTACCTGTCGTTGCGTTTGCGGCGCGCGCGCGATCTGCTGCGCACGACGGATGCATCGATTGCGCGCGTGACGGCTGTGTGCGGATTTCATTCGCCGTGTCATTTCAGCAAGGCGTATCGCGCGCAGTTCGGCCATGCGCCGAGCGTCGAGCGCCGCCACGCGAACTAGCGCGTCGAGTTGCCAACAAATCATACTGAGGAGAATCTGATGAAACGCAAGCTGATGATGGTGGCCGCGCTGTGCGCGACGGCTGCCGCGACCGCGCATGCCGCCGACCCTGCCGTGTGCCGCAACGTCCGGTTCGCTGATGTTGGCTGGACCGACATTGCCGCGACGACGGGGCTGGCATCGACGCTCTTCCAGGGGCTCGGCTATAACCCGACGAAGACGATTGCTTCCGTGCCGATTACGTTTGCGGGTATCAAGAGCAAGCAGATCGACGTGTTCCTCGGGTATTGGGCGCCGACGATGGACCCGATCATCCAGCCGTTCGTGAAGTCCGGCACGATCAAGGTGCTGGCGACGCCGAATCTGACGGGCGCGAAGTATACGCTTGCGGTGCCGGATTATGTGTACAACGGCGGGCTGAAGAACTTCAGCGATATTGCGAAGTATGCGGACAAGCTCGATGGAAAGATTTATGGCATCGAGCCGGGAAATGACGGCAATGCTTTGATCAAGAAGATGATCGATGGGAATCAGTTCGGGCTTGGCAAGTTCAAGCTGGTCGAGTCGAGCGAGGCGGGCATGCTGGTGGAAGTGAACCGTGCGGTTCGAGACAAGAAGTGGATTGTGTTTCTCGGCTGGGAGCCGCATCCGATGAACGTGCAGATGAAGATCGATTATCTGTCTGGCGGGGATGATGTGTTCGGGCCTAATTATGGCGAGGCTAAGGTGTTTACGGCTACGCCGCCGGATTACGCTGCGCGGTGTCCGAATGCGGCGAAGTTGGTGTCGAACTTGCAGTTCACGACGGCTATCGAGAATCATGTGATGGTGCCTATCATGAACAAGGAAGATGCTAATAAGGCGGCGCTTGCCTGGTTGAAGGCTAATCCGCAGGCTTTGGATAAGTGGCTTTCTGGGGTGCAGACTTTTGATGGGAAGGATGGTCTGCCAGCTGTTAAGGCTTATATTGCTGCGCATTGAAGTGGGTTTGGGTTTGGTTTTTTTGTTTTGGTTTGGATTGCCTGGGTTTGCGCTGGCATCCGCGATTTGGCTTTGCGCTGGCATCCGCGTTACGTTAGTTCGCTTCAGGCGTCGCCCCTGTGCGGGGCGGCACCTACTTTTCTTTGCCGCCGCAAAGAAAAGTAGGCAAAAGAAAGCGGCTCACACCGCCAATTCTTGACGCTTACCCACGGGCCCCCAACGTCCCCACACTTCACACACCAGTGGCCCTGGTTGGTGCCCGTTGCCAACGCTTCGAATAAACGCCTCACCCGCTTCAATTACCCGTACCCGTACCCGTACCCGTACCCGTACCCGTACCCGTACCCGTACCCGGGCCAGCGGCAGCGAATGGTATGTGCCGCCCAGGTGGCAAACTGTGTGTAGGTTGTCGCGTCGTATAGCTTGGCGCTCTTACCAGGTGGGATGCGTGCGCTATCGGTCCGGAGTGAGGCGCGTATGGCGCGAAAGCCGACACACAGTTTGCCACCTGGGCGGCCGTGGACTGCCCGGCAAGGCGTGCCGTGACGCGGGAGCGTGAAGCGGGTGAGGCGCGCCGCAACAGCGTTGGCAACGAACGTGGGTCACGTGATTGCCGTGTGAAGCGTAAGACCCTTTGGGGGCCCTCAGGCAAGAACTAGAATTGGCGGTGTGAGCCGCTTTCTTTTGCCTACTTTTCTTTGCGGCGGCAAAGAAAAGTAGGTGCCGCCCCGCACAGGGGCGACGCGTGAAGCAAGCTAACGCAACGCGGATGCCAGCGCAAAGAACAAACCAGCCACGCCACGAAGTCGCAGACAAGAACCCCCTTCAGGCCCTGATCAAAAACCCTCGCATATAAGCCTGATCCGCATTCCCATCCCAAACCCGCCCATCAACGAGCACCGCCGACGGCGCATCGGCCCACACCCTCACTCCAACATTGGCGGCCGCCTGGCAATACAGTTCAACCTGATTAACCTCCCCCGCAATACGCGCAAAATCATCCCTCCACCCAGCCATCCCCCACCGCGCATACTGCGCAAAAAACCAAACCCCTTCCGCAGGATGCGGATAATTCACCGCCCCATCAGCAAAAAACTTCACAGCCCGCCGCTTTTCATCAGAACCCGCAGCAATCAACCGTGGAGCAATCAGCCCGGCAGGCACGCCAACAAACTCATCGCTGGCGAGCCGAGCCGAAATCTCCACCCGATGCACATCGTCATCAAGCCACCGGCACGCCTCGAGCATCGTCTGCACGAGCGCCCGAGCCGTATTCGGATACCGCGTAACAAAATCGCGCCGGCTCGCCAGCACCTTCTCTGGATGATCCGGCCACACCTCACTCGTATACGCGATCGTTCTGCCAACACCGCGCTCCTGCGCAACCGCATTCCACGGCTCGCCGACACACAGCCCGTCAAGCCGATCCTGCGCAAGCGCATCGACCATCTGCGGCGGCGGAATCACCACGCCTTCGATATCGCGCAAAGGATGCACGCCCTGCGAAGCGAGCCAGTAATACAGCCACATCGCATGCGTACCCGTCGGGAAAGTCTGCGCGAACACGGGCTTGCGCCCGAGCGTCGCCAGCGCGGCAGGCAGCGTCTTGTGCTCGTCGAGCGCAGCAGCAAGACGGTTCGATACCGTGATCGCCTGGCCGTTGCGGTTCAGCACCATCAACACGGCCATATCCGTTTGCGGGCCACCAATGCCGAGCTGCACGCCATACACGAGGCCATAAAGCGAATGCGCAGCATCGAGATCGCCCGACAACAGCTTGTCGCGTATCGCGGCCCACGACGGCTGCTTCAGCAGTTCGATCGTCAGTCCGTGCGCATGGCCGAATTCGAGCAGCTTCGCGGCAACCAGCGGCGCAGCGTCGCTGAGCGCGACGAAACCAAGCCGCAAGTGCGTCTTCTCGAGCTTGCCGGGTTCGTCGGGGGAAGAAAGGTAGGCGGGTGAGTTCATGGGCAGCGCATCAATCGGGCAGGTCGGCTGCGGCGACGATCTGGCGCGCAACCTCGGCGAGCTTCACGCCCTGGTTCATCGCGCGCTTGCGCATCGTCGCGTAGGCGGCGTGTTCGGTCATCTTTTGCGAATCCATCAGCAGGCGCTTCGCGCGGTCGATCAGCTTGCGCTCGGCCAGTTCGTTCTCGGCCTGCGCCAGCCGCTCGCGCAGTTGTGACTCCTGCGCGAAGCGCGCCAGCGCCACTTCGAGAATCGGCGCGAGGCGCTCCGTCGCCAGTCCTTCGACAAGATATGCCGTCACGCCCGCGCCGACGGCATCGCGTATCAGCTGCTGGTTGGCGTCGTGGCTGAACATCAGCACCGGGCGCGGCGCCGTCGCGTTCATCACGGCAAGCTGTTCGAGCGTATCGCGCGAAGGCGATTCCGTGTCGACGATGATCACGTCGGGCCGTTCGCTCTCGACAGTCTTGTGCAGCGCCTGCGGCGACGCGGTGGCGGCGAGCATCTCGTAGCCGAGCCGCGCAAGCGTATCGCGCAACTCGCCGATGGGTTTGTCGGTATCGGTTACGAGCAAAACACGCAGCATGGATTGCCCGGTATGGAATAGGGGAAGTTACACAGCTTCATTCGTCGGATTGCGGCTTCTGCATTGCGTCTTGCGGCGGGTGGGCAGCAGTTGCATGTTTGCTGCGACCTGGCGGAAAGCGTGCAGTCATCCTGCAACTTGTATGCCATCAATCGACAATCGCCCTAACGTTTGCTGCGCACAGCTTCGAGTGATCATTGCAGCATCCTGTTGTCGCACCGTGTCAGTGCGCGTCCCGGTGCGCTGCACCTGTTTGGCGCGAAGCAGCGAGTGCGGAGCCAGCCCATCTACGACCTGCTCGCGTAGCGCGCTTTACCGCGAGCCGAGCCAGCGTGCGTAGCTGCGCGGCGAAAATGCGAAGGTCAAGGCGATCATCGCGGCGATGCAGGCCGCGAGCATGATCCACGCGGCCGCGAAGCTGCCCGTCAGGTCGCGCAAGCGTCCGGCGACGACAGGCGAAATCGCCGCCACGATGAAGCCCACGCCCTGCACGAACGCAACGAGCTTTCCGGCGAGGCGATGATCGCCGGCATGATCGAGCGCCGTCACGAGCGTCAGCGAGAACGTACCACCGAGTCCCGCGCCTGCAATCGCGACCCACGCGAGCGGCAACGCATCCGGATACGCGAGCAGCCCGACGATCCCCACCAGTTGCGCGGACAGTCCGGCGACGAGCCACGGCCGGCGGTCGCGGAACGACGCGGCCGCGAGCGGCAGCAGTAGCGCCGACGCCGCCTGGAAGACGGTCATCGCCGCGAGCAGCGAACCGCTCTGCGCGACGCTCGCGCCACGTTGCTGGTAGTACGCGGGCAGCCACGCAACCAGCGTCGTGTAGCCGCCATTGACGAGGCCGAAGTGCAGGCCCAATGCCCACGCGCGGCGCTTCTTCCAGATCGCCACATGCGCGTGCCCAGGACTCGCAGCCAGGGGCGCGGCGGCGGGTCCATCGAGCGCCGATGCGCGGCGTTGCAGCGCGAGCCAGCACATGCAGGCGAGCGCAGCAGGCACGGCCCACATCGCGAGGCCCGCGTGCCATGAACCGGACGCCTTCGCGACATAGGGGCTGAGGCTCGCGCCCAGCCCGCCGCCGCCCATGATCGACGCGGAGAACAGGCCCATCGCAAGCGGCACGCGTGCATGAAAGCGCTGCTTCATCACGCCCGGCAACAGCGCCTGAATGACGGCGACGCCCGTGCCCGCGACGAGCGCCGTCATCAGCAACGCCGTGCCGCTCGAAGCAGCCAGCCGCGCGCCGCACGCGACACCAATAGCCAGCAGCCCCAGCGCGACCCCGCGCGCTTCGCCGACCACGCGCGTCAGCAAGCCCGCGCCGAACGCGCCGAATCCCATCGCGACGACAGGCAGGCTGGTCAACAGCGAGGCGCCCGAGAAACTGAGACCCGTGGCCGCGCGGATCGTCGCCATCAACGGGCTCACGGACGTCAGCAGCGGCCGCAGGTTGATGCCGATCGCCACGATGACGGCAAGCCAGAGCCCGTCCTGCCACGATAGGGCCGACGATGTCGTGCGATGCGAAATGCGCGGGGAATCGATGCCGGGAGTCTGGTTCACGGGGTGTCCTACGGATCAGTCGAAAGCGTTTGGTTAACCATAATATCGGAAAATGGTTAACCATTCGGCGCAAATCCGCTATCCCCGGTATTGGGCCGATGCTGTCGACGCTTCATGCGCGTAGGGCCGCGCGCCGCTAAAATACGGCCGCCGCCGCCACCTTCCCACTCGCACACCATGGCCACACGCCCGCACACACCGCCGCCTGCCCCGGAAGACGACAACGTCGAGGACCGCATCTATGCGTCGATCACCACGGCGCTGCTCGAAGGCCGGCTGCGCCCGGGCGCGCAGCTCGTCGAGCGCGATCTCGCGGCCGCGTTCAACTGCACGCGCGGCGCGCTGCGCAAGGTGCTGGCGCGGTTGGGGTTCGAAGGCAAGCTGGTGCTGGAAGCGAATCGCGGCGCGTTCGTGCCGGCGCCGTCGGAGGAGGATGTGCGCCAGGTCTATCGCGCGCGGCAGATCGTCGAGGCTGGGATCGTCACCGCGCTATGCGGTGCGCTGTCGTCGCAGGACAGGCGTGTGCTGAAGGCGCATATCGCAAGCGAGAAAAAGGCGCTGAAGGAAGGCCGCGTGGATGAACAGGTGCGGCTGGCGGGGCACTTTCATGTGCTGCTGACGCAGATCGCGGGGAGCGCGGAGTTGCAGGGCTTCGTCGCGCAACTCGTGGCGAAGACGGAGCTGTACAAGGCGCTTTACGATCCGTCGAAGGGCACGACCTGCTCCGCCGACGAACACGCGCAGCTCATCGAGGCGCTGGACGATGGTGACTTGAACGCGGCGCTCGAAGCAATGCGCGCGCATCTCGCGGAACTGGAAGAGCGCGTCGTGACGCGTATGCAGACCAGCGCGAGCGACGATCCGCGTGCGGTCTTTCGTGGGTGAATCGATCGGCATGCGTTGCACATGCCGCATCTCTTACGGTGATCGACGGTTGCCCTGTACGTCGATTCACCATTGCGTCGCGCCGGTCATGAGCGCGGGACGCTTCAGTGGGTTGCCGCTACGTTAGCGGCGGCGCATGGGTGCGCTACGCGGGCCGCTGCTTCGTTCGTCCTTGTGACGGAAATTGATGCGCCCTTTGGTCAGGTCGTAGACCGACAGTTCGAGCGTGACGCGGTCGCCCGCGAGGATACGGATGTGATTCTTGCGCATGCGTCCCGACGCGTACGCGCCCACGACCACGCCGTTATCCAGCGTGACGCGGTAGCGGCTATCGGGTAGTACTTCGTCGACGATGCCGTCCAGTTCAAGCAGTTCTTCTTTCGCCATGCATTACTCCTGGTCGATGAGGGAAGGGTGCGGCGCGCGCGGCGCGCAGCGTAATTTGCGCGGCAGCACGAAGGCTGCCGCGTCGATGCGGTGAGACGATGATGCTGATGCGCGCGTTGCGCTGCGCGAGATCAAAGGTCGGAAACCGTCTGTCCGTCGACCCGGCCGTCGATCACTTGTGCTGCATGCTCCATGCAGGCTATGCGGGCCTTGCCCGCGCCTTCGAACGGCCGGAAATACGACAGGCGGAACACGCGGCCATCGGCGGCGGCGTTCGCGCCGACCCGGCAGATGCGAACCGACGCGTCATAGCCGCTGTCGATCGAATTGCGGTGCGCCACGCCGTTCGCCGTGCGGCGCGGATAGATCAGCGGATGAATTTCGTAGCCCTTGTACGTCTTGATGCCTTGCGTCGTCATATACACAGTCCTGTGATGCGGCTGCCGGCGCGCGTCACTGCAACGGGCAGGCGCGGCGAATAGGCAGCGGGCGGCGCAGCGCCATGGGGCGCGCCGCAATGGAAAAAGTCTCGCGCGAGCCGTATGCGCTGGCTCGGACGCAACCGCGATCAACGCGGAACGGATGGAGAAAAATACGCTGATGCCGCACGGGCAACGAACGTAGCGAATGTCACCCCGTCGGGTTCAGGCGTGCAGCGCGTGGCCGGAGTGACGAAGACCGCCGTGTTGCCGCTGCATGATGTTGCGCGATAACGGGACGGCTGGGATGCAATGCAATCAGTGCAACGCGGCGAAGACGAGAAGACGTTGACGCGTTACGGTGAAGAAGTTGACGGGTGATGCGGGCAGAGCGCTGCGTTAAATATATTATGCCCTAAAAACAGGGCTTTGGGTAGCAGAAACTTTCCCGCGACCGCTTTCGCGGAGCATGCCCGTCTGGCGCGCGGCACCGCGCGCGGCCGCTCGGCGCGCTCAGTCGGCCGTTTGCGTCAAGCGTTTCTGGAGTTCGCGGCTGGCGGCGAGCGGAATGCGCGCATCGTCCCACTTGGCAAGCCATTCGACTTCCTTCGACGTGAAAACCTGGCCGTGGTTGCGCAGCGCGTACTGCAGCGAATCGATGATGTGATTGCGGATGATCTCGGGCGTGCGTGCATCGTCGAGCACGGAACGAAACGCTTCGAGCGTAGCCATCAGTTGCCTCTTTTCGGTGAACGCTTGTGAATGATCTGACTCTTGAGTCTCGTCTTTTATCGCACATCAAAAAGCGCGGTGCCACGCGGTCAAAATTCACGCGGTCAGATGTCCGCAGGCCATGCCGGGTATGCGCTTTGCAACGCGCCCGAGGCGCCTGACGCACTATTCGGCTCGCCATTCCAGACGATTCCAGACAACTCGAGGTCCGCCATGACAATCAGAGCAATCGCGCCGCTCGCGCTATGGACCGTCGCACAACTGGCCGTCGCGGCAACGGGCGATGCATCGTGCGGCGTGCTGGCGGGCGCGGGCGCGTCGGGCGCATCGAGCGTGTCGGCCGCGAGCGGCTTCGCGTTGCGCGACGGCGAGCCCGTCGATTTCATCGCGGGCGGCAAGACGGTGCCGGGCACGCTGCATGTGTTGAAGGACGGCGGCATCTATCGCGCGTACTGGCAGCCGCAAGGCCGCCCCGAGCGCTACGTGCTCGCCAACGCGGGGACGGATGCCGTGCGCCTGATCGCGACGCCGGCGCAGGGCAAGCCCGCCACCGACGGCATGCCTGGCACGACGCTCAATCCGCAGCAGGTGCTGTCGTGTCCGACGCTGTGAGCGCGCGCGGGCGTCTCAGCTTCGACGGTCCGGTGCGGGCCACCACGTCCAGCCGCGCTGATCGCGTTGCAGTTCGACGACGGAAAGGGGCGGCACCTCGATACGCGCGAATCTCGCGGACGGCGCTTGCAGCACATGCATGAGCGCCGCGCGGATCACTCCCGCATGCGTGACGGCGATGACCGTGCCGCGCTGCTCGAACGCATCGAGCCAGCCGCCGACACGCAAGGTCAGCGCATCGAATGATTCGCCGCCATGCGGCGCGGATGACGGATCGCGCGTCCATGTGTCGAGTGCGTTCGTGTCCTCGTTCGCCACGTCGAGCAAACGGCGCCCACGCCAGCGGCCGAAGTCGGCGTCGGCGAGATCCGGTACGATCGTCGCCGCCAGTCCAAGCGCCCGCGCCGTGTCCAGCGCGCACGCAGCGGGGCTGCTGAGCGCGGCATCGGCGTTCAGCAAGCCGGCATGCGATGCGCGAAACGACGTGGCTTCTTCGACCGCGCGGGTATCGAGGGGATCGTCGGCGGGGAACGTGCCCTTGCGTTGCGCGGCCGTCGCCGGGTGGCTGATCAACAACAGGCGTGTGCGCATCGACGGCCTTGGGTCCGGGAAATGGGAAGAAAGAGGGTAAGAAACAGGAGAGCGTTTCGCAGTTTAGCCGTAGAATAGTCGCCACTCGAAGCGCGGAAGCCGGTGCAAGCCCGGCGCGGTCGCGCCACTGTAATCGGCAGCAAATGCGTACACAACAGGCTGTACACAAGCCGGAAGCCAGACCCAAGCTTCGACCTCTCTCATCATTCGACTATCGGGGCGCGTAACCCCAAGGAGATGTCCGTCATGAACGACGCCGTTCTCGACCACGCCGGTCAGACCGATCAACCTGTCATCACCCCCATCCCGCTGCGCGAGCTGCTGCCCTGGATTCTGTTCGGCGGCCTGCTGATGCTGCTCGCGCTCTATTTCGTCGGCGCCGAACAGGGCGCGACTTCGCTGATTCCCGGCATGTACGTGCATGAATTCGTGCACGACGGCCGCCATCTGCTCGGCTTTCCTTGCCACTGATCGCGTAAGGGAGTCATCACCATGGTGGGTAAGTTATTGATGCGAGGGATGCTCGCAGGCATCGTCGCGGGTTTGCTGACGTTCGCCTTTGCGCGCGTGGCAGGCGAGCCGCTCGTCGATACGGCGATCTCGTTCGAAGAAAAGATGCAAACCGCGCACGATCACGGCGACGCCAGCGGCGCTCACGATCATGAAGAAGAACTCGTCAGCCGCGGCACGCAGGCGGGCCTCGGTCTGCTGACGGGCGTCGTCGCATATGGCATGGCGTTCGGCGGGCTGTTCGCGCTGACGTTCGCGTATCTGCATGGACGCGTCGGCCGGCTCGGCGCACGTGCGTTGTCGGCGTGGCTCGCAGTGGGCGCCTATGTCGCCGTCGTGCTGGTGCCGACCATCAAGTATCCGGCGAATCCGCCTTCCGTGGGCGATCCGGAAACCATCGGCATGCGCACGGGGCTGTTCTTCCTGATGATCGTCACGTCGCTCGTCGTGGCGGTGTTCTCGATGAAAGTCCGCAAGCACCTGGTGTCGCGGCTCGGCGTGTGGAACGCGTCGATCGTGGGCGGAATCGTGTTCGTCGCGATCATCGCCGCGATCCAGATCGCGCTGCCGACGGTCAACGAAGTGCCCGAAGCGTTCCCCGCCGTCGTGCTGTGGAAGTTCCGCTTCACGGCGCTCGGCATGCAGGCAATCATGTGGGCCACGATCGGCCTGTTGTTCGGGGCACTGGTCGAGCGCAGCGAACGCATCGCGCGCGCATCGGCTGCATCGGCGCGCAACTCGGCTTATCTGTAACGCTGCTTTTCCGCGTCTGCGCCTGAATGCGCAGACGCGCGGCTCTCTTCCCCGTTTCGTTCCGCTCGCCGCTTCCAGGCAATCTCCAGAAACCGCGCCAGACATGGGTTGCGGTTCGACGGCGACCAGACGAGCATTTGCGAAATCGTCGGCGCGTCGTCGAGCGGTCTGAAGACGACGCCTACGAGTTGCGCCTTGCGCATCGACTCCGGCACCAGCGCGATCCCCACGCCTTCGTCGACGAGACTCAACACTGTCTGCTGCAACTGCACTTCGAAGCGCACATCGGGCGCGAAACCGCCTTGCGCGCAATGATCGACGATGGTCGCGCGCAGGCTCGGCGACACGGCTTCCGACGCCATCACGAACGGCTCGCGCGCGAGCTGCGCGATCTTCAGTTGATGCGCGCAGGCGAGCGGATGCTCGCGCGACAACGCGACGCATAGCGGCTCGGTGAAGATCGCGCGGGTGTCGAGATCCTTGCTTTGCGCGCCCGGAAACATGATTGCGGCGTCGATCTGCCCGCTCAGCACCTGCGGCGCCAGATCATTCGATACGACTTCGCGCAGGTTGAGCGTGACGCCGGGCCAGGCGTCACCGTACGCGCGCGCATAGCTGGGCAGCACGCTGTACGCGGCGCACATCGTGAAGCCGACGGTCAACTGGCCAGTGTCGCCGGCGGCCGCCGCGCGGGCATGTCTGGCCGCCTGCTCGATCGACGCGAGTATCGCCTTCGCGTCCTCGTAGAAACGCTCGCCCGCGGCCGTGAGCGTGACGCTGCGCGGA
Source organism: Paraburkholderia caribensis (assembly GCF_002902945.1). Classification (NCBI taxonomy): domain Bacteria; kingdom Pseudomonadati; phylum Pseudomonadota; class Betaproteobacteria; order Burkholderiales; family Burkholderiaceae; genus Paraburkholderia; species Paraburkholderia caribensis. Next base: position 2,011,979 of record NZ_CP026102.1, on the reverse strand, counting down.
CTGCGCTCGATCAGCGTGACGCCGAGCGCGGCTTCCAGCGCAGCTAGTTGCCGGCTCAGCGGCGGCTGCGACAGGTTCAGCCGCGCGGCCGCACGCCCGAAATGGCGGGTTTCGGCGAGCGTGACGAAGTAGCGAAGCGGCTTGACGTCGAGCATGATGCAAAAAAAGTATCGTCGAGGGTTGGATTCGGCATTGGATTGTATAGGTGTAAACGCTTACCCTTGCGCGTTTCCTCCCTTTTTACCTTCGTTGCCGCAACTTCATGCTGTCTACGCTCGAAATCCTGCTGCCCGTCTTTGCGCTGATCTTCGCGGGCTTCTTTTGCCGCCGTCGCAATCTGCTCGGCCCCACGGCAGCTTCCGAACTGAACCGCTTCGTGGTGTGGCTCGCGCTGCCCGCATTGCTGTTCGACACGATGGCCCATTCGACCTGGCATCAGCTCGATCAGCCGGCCTTCATCGCGACGTTCTCGATTGCCTGCGCGGGCGTGTTCGTGGTTGTGCTGCTGGCGCGGCTCGCCAGCGGGCGGCATCTTGCCGATGCAAGCGTCGACGCGATTGCCGCGTCGTATCCGAACACCGGCTACATCGGCTTTCCGCTCGGGCTGCTCGCATTCGGCAGGGCGAGCCTCACGCCGACCACCATCGCGACGATCATCGTCGCCTGCGTGCTGTTCGCGCTCGCGATCGTGCTGATCGAGATCGGCCTGCAGACCGAGCGCACGCCGCACAAGCTCGGCGCAAAAGTGGTGTGGCGGCTGCTGCGCAATCCGCTGATCGCGTCGCCGATTCTCGGTGTGCTGGCGGCGAGCGCAGATGTCGCGCTGCCGCACAGCGTCGAGACGTTCCTGAAGCTGCTGAGCGGCGCGGCGAGCCCGTGCGCGCTGGTGAGCCTCGGGCTGTTCCTCGCGGAAAAGCGCACGCCGGCGGAGCAGGCGGCCGAGCCCGTCACGTCGTTCGTGCTGACGGCCATCAAGCTGATCGCTCAGCCTGCGCTCGCATGGTGGATCGCCGCGCGTGTGTTCGCGCTGCCCGCCCCGATGGTCGACATGGCCGTGCTGCTCGCCGCGCTGCCGACGGGCACAGGCCCTTACATGCTTGCCGAGTTCTACGAACGCGAGGCGCACATCACCTCGCAGACCATTCTGCTGTCGACGCTGGGATCGCTCGTTTCGCTGTCGCTGCTGCTGTTCTATATGCACGCGCCTGGGTGACGACGGCAGGTTGATCCGGTGTCGCGGGCTAGCAACGCGCGCTGAATGAGCAGTGGTCTGCTCATTTTTTTCGCCTTACACTCGCCTAAAGTTCCATATAAGGAAACATGTTTTATATATGGAACAAGCGCGGCCGGGCTCATTGGCGAAAAACAGCAAGACAGCGAGAGACCAGACAACATGAAAAGCTTGACCATCAACGCCCGGATCGCGACGACGATTGCGTTTCTCGGCGTGCTGCTGATCGCGACGGGCGCGCTCGGCATTTTCGGCATGGCGAAGAGCAACCGGGCGCAGCGCGACGGGTACGAGGTCAATTTTGCGTCGGTGGTGGCGCTGGGCCGTTCGGGGACGGCGATGTCGCGGGCGCGCTTCGGCCTCGACTGGGCCATGAGCAATCCGCATTCGCCGCAGCTCGGCGAGCAGTTGAACCGCGCGAAGCGTCTGCTCGGCGACGCCGACAGGGCATGGGCCGAATTCCGGGCGCTGCCGAAGACCCCCGCGCTGCAAAGCCTTACCGACGATCTCGACGCGAAACGCACGGCGGTGCTGCGCGACGGCATCGACCAGTTGATCCAGGCGATCGGCAGTGGCGACACGAACTGGATGGACGAGAGCCGCGCGAATCATCTGATTGGCCTGTATTCGGCGATGAACGCGAGTCAGGGCGCGCTGGAGAAATATCTCGACGACGCTGCGCAGGCCGCCGCCGACCATTCGTCCGCGACGTTTCGCACGCTGCTGACGGCGTGCATCGCGAGCATTGCCGTCGGGCTGGGCGTCGCGTACCTCAGCTGGCGGGCGTTGCGTCGGGCGATCATGTCGCCGATGCGCGACGCGCTTGGCCAGTTCGACGCGATTGCATCGGGCGAACTGCGCACGCGCGTCGAGATCCGTTCTGAGGACGAGATGGGCACGCTGCTGCACGGCCTCGCGACGATGCAGGACAAGCTCGGCGCGACGATCACGACGGTGCGCAAGGGTTCCGATTCGATCGCGGCGGCGACACAGCAGATCGCGGCGGGCAACCTCGATCTGTCGCAGCGCACGGAGGAGCAGGCTGCGTCGCTGGAACAGACGGCTGCGGCGATGGACGAGCTGACATCGACCGTGCAGTTGAACGCCGAGAACGCGCAGCACGCGAGCAAGCTGGCCGAAGACGCATCGTCGATGACGGCGCACGGGCGCGAAGCCGTCGGCAGCCTTGTCGAGACGATGCATCTGATTGACGCCGGTTCGTCGAAGATGACGGGCATCATCACGGCGATCGAAGGGATTGCGTTTCAGACCAATATTCTGGCGCTGAACGCGGCTGTCGAGGCGGCGCGCGCGGGCGAGGAGGGGCGCGGCTTCGCGGTCGTCGCGGGGGAGGTGCGCAGCCTTGCGCAACGCTCGGCGGCGGCGGCGAAGGAGATCGGCATCCTGATCGCAGATTCGACGTCGCGCGTCGCGCACGGCGCGCAGATCGCGACGGGCGCGGGCGATACCATTCGCGATATCGAGACCGCCATTTCTCGGGTCGCGAAGATTGTTGGCGAGATTGCGACGGCGTCGCAGCAGCAAAGCGACGGGATCAAGGAAGTGAGCCTCGCGGTTACGCAGATGGATGAAGTGACGCAGCAGAACGCGGCGCTGGTGGAAGAGAATGCTGCGACGGCGGCGGCGCTTGCGGATGAGGCTAAGCGGTTGAGTGAGTTGACGGCGGCGTTTAGGGTGGGAGTGGGCTGAGGGTTCAGGGTGGATTCGGGTGTGCTTGTGTTGTTGCTGGCATCCGCCGGTTTGTTGTCTTGCTTCTCGCGTCGTCGCCGTTCGGTGTTTTGGCCTTTGCGCTGGCATCCGCGATTCGTTAGCGTGCTTCAGGCGTCGCCCCTGTGCGGGGCGGCACCTACTTTTCTTTGCCGCCGCAAAGAAAAGTAGGCAAAAGAAAGCGGCTCACACCGCCAACATTTCTTCTTGCCTGAGGGCCCCCACAGGTTCTTACACTTCACACGGCAACCACGTGACCCACGTTCGTTGCCAACGCTCTGAATGAGCGCCTCACCCACTTCAAGCACCCGCGTTTCGGCATGCCGCGCCAGCCAGTCCACCGCCGCCCAGGTGGCAAACTGTGTGTAGGCCGTAGCGCCTCACACGTCTCACTCCGGACTGATAGCGCATGCGTCCCACCCGGTAGGAGCGCCAAGATATACGACGCGACAACCTACACACAGTTTGCCACCTGGGCGGCACATACCATTCGCTGCCGCTGGCCCGGGTACGGGTAATTGAAGCGGGTGAGGCGTTTATTCGAAGCGTTGGCAACGGGCACCAACCAGGGCCACTGGTGTGTGAAGTGTGGGGACGTTGGGGGCCCGTGGGTAAGCGTCAAGAATTGGCGGTGTGAGCCGCTTTCTTTTGCCTACTTTTCTTTGCGGCGGCAAAGAAAAGTAGGTGCCGCCCCGCACAGGGGCGACGCGTGAAGCGAGCTAACGAATCGCGGATGCCAGCGCAAAACCCGGAACACCGAACGGCGAAGCATAAACCACGAAACCAAACCGCGGATGCCAGCGCAAAACACAAGCAAACCACCCAGCGTCGCCAGACAGACAAAAAAACCTACTTAGGCGCGATATCCCTCCGCACTCTCCTGATGTGCTGCTCGACATAAAACGCAGCCGCCTCGGCATCCCCATCCACGATAGCCTCATAGATCAACCGATGCTCGGACACATAAAGCCTGATCCGCCCAGGATCATGAATCCCGTCATCTTTGAGCCGTTTCCACAAAGGCTGATCCATAGCCTTCGCCACTTCGTCGGCGATCTTGACGAGCAGGGCATCGCCCGTCATCACCGCCAACTGCCGATGAAACAAACGATCGCTATCGTTCCATAGCGCGCGCTGCACGCCATCGGAGACATCGTCGATCGAATCCATCTGCGCAAGATAGTGCTCGGCAAGCTCGTCACGCTGGGCATTCGCGGCCGCGCGGCGCGCTATCGCAGGCTCCAGGATCAGACGAACATCGAGCGCCGACGTAGGGCTGAAGTCGGCATCACCCGGCATCTCGCCAGCAGCAGGCGCCGCCGCCAACCGCTGCAACGCGTCCGCGCAGACGTAAGTCCCCGAATTGCGCCGCGTCACGACCAAGCCCTCGTTCTGCAACGCGCCCAGCGCCTCCCGCACGGCAGGCCGCCCGACGCCGAACCGCGCCGCCAGATCGCGCTCCGACGGCAATCGCGCTTCAGGCGCGAACTGCCCGCTGCGAATCTCGCCGCGCATGCGCTCCGCGACCTGCTCGTAAATCTGCTTCGGGCGAAACGCGCGTTCCAGTGCGAATGAGGTCGAGGCCATGAATGCGTACCGTGCGACAAATGACAACAGAATGTGGACTGGCTTCAAACCAGTCTGCAGGATAAATTTTGAAACTGGTTGATCGACAACCAAAGCTGGTCTACATTTCGATCCAGTATAAGACAAAGACGATGGAGCGAGACGATATGTTGAACCAGCAACGGCCCGAAGCTTTCTTGCGAGGATCGAACGCATCATGAAGCTGAACCGCATGATCAGCACGGTCGAAGTGCACACGGGCGGCGAACCGTTTCGTATCGTCACGAGCGGGCTGCCGAAGATGCCCGGCAAGACCATCGTCGAGCGGCGCGCGTGGCTCAAGGAGCACGCCGATCATCTGCGCCGCGCGCTGATGCTGGAGCCGCGCGGCCACGCCGACATGTACGGCGGCTATCTGACCGATCCCGTCACGGAAGGCGCGGACTTCGGCATCATCTTCGTTCATAACGAGGGCTATAGCGACCATTGCGGCCACGGCGTGATCGCGCTGGCAACAACGGCCGTCTCGCTCGGGTGGGTCGAGCGCACAGAGCCGGAAACGCGCGTCGGCATCGATGCGCCTTGCGGCTTCATCGAAGCGTTCGTCAAATGGGACGGCGATCACGCCGGCAGCGTGCGCTTCGTCAACGTGCCGTCGTTTATCTGGCTGCGCGACGTGAGCGTCGAGACGCCCAGCTTCGGCACCGTGCGCGGCGATATCGCGTTCGGCGGCGCGTTTTACTTCTACACATCGGGCGAACCGTTCGGACTCGATGTGCGCGAAGACCACGTGGACCGCCTGATCCAGTTCGGCGCCGAAGTGAAGCGCGCGGCGAACGAGGCGTTCAAGGTTCAGCATCCGCAGATCCCCGAGATCAATCACATCTACGGCACCATCATCGACAACGCGCCGCGTCACGCGGGCTCCACGCAGGCCAATTGCTGCGTGTTCGCCGACCGCGAAGTGGACCGCTCGCCGACGGGCTCGGGCACGGCGGGGCGCGTCGCGCAACTATATCTGCGCGGGCAACTGCGCAAGGACGAGACGCTTGTCAACGAATCGATCATCGGCACGGTGTTTCGCGGGCGTGTGCTGTCCGAGACGAAGCTCGACCGCTTCGACGCCGTGATTCCGGAGATCGAAGGCGACGCGCATATTTGCGGTTTCGCGAACTGGCTCGTCGACGAGCGCGATCCGCTGACGTATGGCTTTCTGGTGCGCTGAACGCGCAAGGAGCAACCCCGACATGAGCAGCACGCCGATTTTCGACGCCGCCGGCACGGCGCGCCTGATTCCGTTTCGCGCGCTCGTGGACGCGCTGAAGACAGCCGCCGCCGACTACGCGGCCGGACGCGTCGCGAGCCCCGAGCGGCTGGTCGTGCCGCTGAACGACGACGGCATCATGCTGTCGATGCCCGCCGCGGCACGCGATCTCGCCATCCACAAGCTCGTCAACGTCTGCCCGCGCAATGGCGAGCGCGCGCTGCCGACCATCCACGGCCAGGTGATGGCGTTCGATCCCGACACGGGCAAGACGCTGTTCATTCTCGACGGTCCGACCGTCACGGGACGCCGCACGGCCGCGATGTCGATGCTCGGCATCGAGACGCTGTCGCGCGGCGCACCGAACGACATTCTGCTGATCGGCACGGGCACGCAGGCCGCGAGCCATCTGCGGGCAATCGGCGAGTTGTATCCGCAGGCGCGCGTGCGTGTGCTGGGCACGTCGGCGGCGCGGGCGCAGGCGTTCTGCGATGCGCAGCGCGACACGGTGCGCGATCTGCAAGCCTTGAGCGGCGCGGCGATTCCCGATTCCGTCGATACCGTGATCGCGCTGACGACGAGCCGGCAGGCCGTCTACGACGAAGCACCGCGCGCCGGGCGGCTGGTGATCGGCGTCGGTGCATTTACTCCGCAGATGTGCGAGATCGGCGCGCGCACGCTTGCGGGCAGCACGCTCTATGCCGACGATCTCGCGGGCGCAAGGCACGAAGCGGGGGACTTCATCCAGGCTGGGATCGACTGGTCGACGGTGACGGGCATCGAGGGCGCGCTGGCGAGCCAGCCATCGTTCGATACGCCCATCGTCTTCAAGACGGTCGGTTGCGCGGCATGGGATCTGGCGGCCGGGCGTGTCGCGCGGGCGGCGCTGGGCGCGGGTTGAGTGGTTGAGGCCTCGCAGGGTTCTTCTCCGTCGCCGCCCGGGTAAGGGAGGAAGCGGAACGAACGTCCGTGCCGTGTCACGACAGCAAGCGTGCAAACAATCCTAAAACGTTGCAACATAGTCGTCTCGCGCAAACCTGCCCGATTTCAGCGCCGCCTGAAAGGTGAGTCCGGACGGGCTTGCGTTTTTCCCAGCAGTTAATTTTTGCGACCGCGCTATGACGACTTCCACCGCTCCTGCTTCGCCGGACCGCCCGCTCGACATGATCATTTTCGGCGGCGCCGGCGACCTGTCAGCCCGCAAGCTGCTGCCCGCGCTGTATATGGCGCACACGCACGGAAATTTGCCGCCCGAAACGCGCATTCTCGCGATCGGCCGCCGCGAATGGGGGCGTGACGACTATCTGAAATGGATGGACGAGCAGAGCCGTCCGTTCATCGAATCGGGCGCGTTCGATGCGTCCGCCTGGGACCGCTTCCTGTCGCTGTTCGAATACGTGCGTGTCGATGTCGACCAGGCCGGCGACTACGAGCGTCTTGCCGAGGCATCGCGCCCGAACGCGCTGCGCGTGTTCTATCTGTCGACGTCGCCGGAACTGTTCACGACGATTTGCGACAACCTCTCGTCGCACGGTCTGCTCGACGAGCATTCGCGCGTCGTGCTCGAAAAACCGCTCGGTCACGATCTGGCGTCCGCGCAGGCGATCAACGATTCCGTCGGCAAGCATTTCTCCGAGCATCAGATCTACCGGATCGACCACTATCTCGGCAAGGAGACGGTGCAGAACCTGATGGTGCTGCGCTTCGGCAACGCGATCTTCGGGCCGCTGTGGCAGGCGCCGTATATCCGCAGCGTGCAGATCACGGTGGCGGAGTCGGTCGGCGTGGGCACGCGCGCGGGCTTCTACGACCATACGGGCGCGATGCGCGACATGGTGCAGAACCACTTGCTGCAACTGCTGTGCATCGTCGCGATGGAGCCGCCCGTATCGCTCGACGCCGATGCCGTGCGCGACGAAAAGCTGAAAGTGCTGCGCTCGCTGCGTCCGATGACGGCCGAGGACATCTCGCGCGATACGGTGCGTGGGCAGTACACGGCGGGCGCTGTCGGCGGCGAGCCGGTGAAGGGATACCTGGAAGAAGCGAACGTGCCCGCCGATAGCCGCGCGGAAACCTTCGTCGCGTTGCGCGCGCATATCAACAACTGGCGCTGGGCGAATGTGCCGTTCTATCTGCGCACGGGCAAACGGATGGCGAAGAAGCTGTCGGAGATCGTGATCGAGTTTGCGGATCTGCCGTTTTCGATCATGCCGAACAGTCCTTGTGGCCCGCGTAATTGCGGGAACCGGTTGGTGATCCAGTTGCAGCCGAATGAGTCGATCCAGTTGCAGATGCTTGCCAAGGAGCCGGGCAGCGGGATGCGCACGTTGCCCGTGAATCTGAATCTCGATCTGGAGCAGGCGTTCACGAGCCGTCGCGCGGAAGCGTATGAGCGCCTGTTGATCGACGTCGTGCGCGGCAGGCTCACTCACTTCATGCGCCGCGATGAACTGGAAGCGGCATGGACGTGGGTCGATCCCATCATCGAAGCGTGGAAGCGTAATGGTGACAAGCCGAGAGCTTATACGGCCGGGACCTTCGGGCCGGGGGCTTCGACGGCGATGATGGCGCGGGATAATATGGTTTGGTCGGAGGAGTCGTAAGATAACGAAGGCGGACCACAGGTCCGCCTTTTTGTTTTCAGCGTTCGCGCGGGGTTATCGAAATAAGGAAAAAGCGCAGCGCGTTTCCGACTCTATGGGGAGCGTGCTGCCCTCAAAACACATCCACTCTCCCCGGAAACGTCTCCTCATAAGCCACCGCCGCGTCCCCCTCAACGGGCGTTCCCCCGCGCTGCTCTCTGAACATCACCGGCGGCATCCCAAACTCCTTCCTGAACTCGCGCCCCAGGTGCGAAGCATCGGAAAACCCGCAACTCGAAGCAATATCCGCCACCGTCCTGTCCGAACTCGTCAGCAACCAGGCCGCCGTCCTCAACCGAACCTGCTTCGCAAACGCCTGCGGGCTCTTCCCCGTCTCCGCCTTGAACAGCCGCTCCAGCTGACGCGGCGACAGATCCAGCTTGCAAGCCAGTTCCTCCAGCGGCAGCGTGCGCCCGACATGCTGCTCCATCAGCAGAATCGCGCGCTTGACCTTCGGATGGGTCGCCGGCTCCAGCCCGGGCGGATGCGGCTGCGGCGCATTGCCTTTCTGCATTTCGCCGACCAGCAGAATCCGCAGCGCCTTCTGCACGGTCGCCGTCTCGAAGTGACGCAGCAAAATTGCCGCTGCCACATCGATCGAAGCCCGTCCGCCCGAACACGTAATCCGTCGACGGTCGATCACGAACAGCCGGTCCGCGATCAGCGCATCCGGATTGACGGAAGGAAAGCGCTCGACGAAATCCCAGTAGTGAAACCAGCTCACGCAAATCCGGTGCTCGTCGAGCACGCCCGCGCGCATCAACGCGAACACGCCCGTGCAAATGCCGACCAGCGTCGTGTTCCCGCGCGCCGCGGCGCGAATGAACTGCAAGGTCTCGTCGTTCGCCTGCGGCCCCGAATGCAACAGTCCGCCGACCACGACCACATAGTCGAACGGCTCCGCATCGGCGAAGGTTTCCCACGGCGTGATCTGGATGCCGCAACTCGCGCGCACGGGTGCGAGCGTGTCGCCGATCACGCTCCACGAGCAGCGTACGGGCTTGCTGTAGTCGCCTTCGTCGGCGGACAGGCGCAGCATGTCGACGAAGCCGGAGAACGCCGTCAGCGTGAAGTTCGGCAGCAGGACGATGCCGAAGCGGATGCGCTCCTTGGGCAGCGCATCGATGGAAGTCAACGGTAGCGAATCGACGATGGTCATGGCGCGATGGCGCAGTGGTCCAGCAAGTTCAATCGACTGAAAACAGAAAAACCAAACCCAAACGCGCCCGCACGCGGCATAACCCTAGCGTCGCCGATTCGCGCCTGCGTCTCTTGTCCTTTTCCGACACCGACTTGCGCTGATGCGAAGCGCGTTCATCCCCATGTGGCTTGGGCTCCGGCACGCTCGGCCCGCACTGGACTTGCGTTTTTCCGTCACTGAGTTGCGGAGAAACGAAGTCCGGGCGCCATCTGGCGTCGCCATCCCACGTCGATGCCGTTTTTGTTCTATCGGCCGATTTTACGCTTTGGTGTACTGGCGTCACTGCGCAAACCACGCAGCGCACCCATTCAACTGAGCAAGGTTTCCATGAACGTCAGCGTTTTCGACCTGTTCAAGATCGGCATCGGCCCATCCAGTTCGCACACGGTCGGCCCGATGATCGCCGCCTGCCGCTTCGCTTCGCATATCGAGGACGCGAACCTGCTCGCGTTCGTGCGCCGCGTGAAAGTCGAGCTGTACGGCTCGCTCGGCGCGACGGGCAAGGGCCACGGCACCGACAAGGCCGTGCTGCTCGGCCTCGAAGGCCATCTTCCCGACACCATCGACCCCGATCTGATCGAGCCGCGCCTCGCCGATATCCGCAAGGGCAAGCGCCTGGCGCTGCTCGGCAAACACGAGATCGCCTTCGACGAAAAAGAGCACATCGCGTTCTTCCGCCGCCTGATGAGCGGCACGGGCAGCGTGGTGCATCCCAACGGCATGCGCTTCCAGGCGTTCGACGAGAACGGCCAGTTGCTGGTCGAAAAAGAGTATTACTCGGTCGGCGGCGGCTTTGTTGTGAATCGCGAAGGCGATCGCGTGAACGGGGTGCGCGCGGGCGGCGAGGTCCCGTATCCGTTCCGCACGGGCGACGATCTGATGCGCGTGTGCCGCGAAAGCGGCCTGTCGGTGGCGCAGGTGACGTTCGCCAACGAATGCGCGTCGCGTGCCCCGGAAGACGTGCGCGAAGGCCTGCTGACCATCTGGCGCACGATGGCCGCATGCGTCGAACGCGGCTGCAAGATGCACGGCGAACTGCCCGGCCCGATGCGCGTGAAGCGCCGCGCCGCCGATCTCACCGTGCAACTGCGCACGCGTTCGGAAGAGTCGCTGCGCGATCCGCTGTCGATGCTCGACTGGGTCAATCTGTACGCGATGGCCGTCAACGAAGAGAACGCCGCCGGCGGCCGCGTGGTCACCGCGCCGACCAACGGCGCGGCGGGCGTGATTCCCGCCGTGCTGCACTACTACGTGAAGTTCGTGCCGGGCTCGAACGAAAACGGCATCGTCGACTTCCTGCTGACGGCGGCGGCGATCGGCATCATCTACAAGGAAACGGCGTCGATCTCGGGCGCGGAAGTGGGCTGCCAGGGCGAAGTGGGCGTCGCGTGCTCGATGGCGGCGGCGGCGCTCGCGGCCGTGATGGGCGGCACGCCGACACAAGTCGAGAACGCCGCCGAAATCGGCATGGAGCACAACCTGGGCATGACGTGCGACCCGGTCGGCGGCCTCGTGCAGATTCCGTGCATCGAGCGCAATGCGATGGGCGCGATCAAGGCGCTGAACGCATCGCGCATGGCGCTCAAGGGCGACGGCCAGCACTACGTGACGCTCGACAACGTCATCAAGACGATGCGCGAAACGGGCGCCGATATGAAAACGAAATACAAGGAGACGTCGCGCGGTGGTCTCGCCGTGAACGTCATCGAATGTTAATGGTAACGAGCAACAAGGGGTCTGCAAGATGAGCCGCTATTCGATATTCAGTCTGTTCCGCAACGGGTTGTCGTATCACGAGAACTGGGAGCGACAGTGGAGAAGCCCGGAACCGAAGAAGGAATACGACGTCGTGATCGTCGGCGGCGGCGGGCATGGTCTTGCGACCGCGTATTACCTCGCGAAGGAACACGGCGTGAAGAACGTCGCGATTCTGGAGAAAGGCTGGATCGGCGGCGGCAACACGGCGCGCAACACGACCATCGTGCGTTCGAACTATCTGTGGGACGAATCGGCGGCGCTGTACGAGAAGGCGATGAAGCTGTGGGAAGGCTTGTCGCAGGACCTCAACTACAACGTGATGTTCTCGCAGCGCGGCGTGCTGAATCTCGCACACACGCTCCAGGACGTGCGCGACACCGAGCGGCGCGTGAATGCTAACCGGCTGAACGGCGTCGATGCCGAGTTCCTCACGCCCGAGCAGATCAAGGAAATCGAGCCGACCATCAACCTGAATAGCCGCTATCCCGTGCTCGGCGCTTCGATTCAACGCCGTGCGGGCGTCGCGCGTCACGATGCCGTGGCGTGGGGCTTCGCACGCGGCGCGGATCAGGCGGGCGTCGACATCATCCAGAACTGCCAGGTGACGGGCATTCGCCGCGACGGCGGCCGCGTGACGGGCGTCGATACGGTCAAGGGCTTCATCAAGGCGAAGAAAGTCGCCGTCGTCGCAGCGGGCAACACGACGACGCTCGCCGACATGGCGGGCATCCGCCTGCCGCTCGAAAGCCATCCGCTGCAGGCGCTGGTGTCCGAGCCGATCAAGCCCGTCGTCAACTCGGTGATCATGTCGAACGCGGTGCACGCTTACATCAGCCAGTCCGACAAGGGCGACCTGGTGATCGGCGCGGGCGTCGACCAGTACACGGGCTTTGGGCAGCGCGGCAGCTTCCACATTATCGAAGGCACGCTGCAGGCCATCGTCGAAATGTTCCCGGTGTTCTCGCGCGTGCGGATGAACCGCCAGTGGGGTGGCATCGTCGACGTGTCGCCGGACGCGTGCCCGATCATCAGCAAGACCGACGTGAAGGGTCTGTACTTCAACTGCGGCTGGGGCACGGGCGGCTTCAAGGCGACGCCGGGCTCGGGCTGGGTGTTCGCGCACACCATCGCCAACGATGAACCGCATCCGCTGAACGCGGCGTTCTCGCTGGACCGCTTCTATACCGGCCATCTGATCGACGAACACGGCGCCGCTGCCGTGGCTCACTAAACGCACACACCGGAAAATCATCATGCTGACAATCGAATGCCCGTGGTGCGGGCCGCGCGCCGAATCCGAATTTAGCTGCGGCGGCGAAGCCGATATTGCACGTCCGCTCGACACCGACAAGCTCACCGACAAGGAATGGGGCGACTACCTGTTCATGCGCAAGAACCCGCGCGGCGTGCATCGCGAGCAATGGCTGCACACGCAGGGTTGCCGGCGCTGGTTCATGGCGACGCGCGACACCGTCTCCTATGAGATTCAAGGTTACGACACGTTCAAGACGGGCAACACGTCCGCCGACGCACAAGGGGGCAACAAGCAATGAGCCAGAAGAACCGCCTCGGCGCCGGTGGGCGCATCAACCGCGCGATTCCGCTGACCTTCACGTTCAACGGGCGCACGTATCAGGGCTTTCAGGGCGACACGCTGGCGTCGGCGCTGCTCGCCAACGGCGTGCACTTCGTCGCGCGCAGCTTCAAGTATCACCGCCCGCGCGGCATCGTCACGGCTGACGTCGCGGAACCGAATGCCGTCGTGCAACTGGAGCGCGGCGCATACACGGTGCCGAATGCACGTGCCACGGAAATCGAGTTGTATCAGGGACTTGTCGCGACCAGCGTGAATGCCGAGCCGAATCTCGAGCATGACCGCATGGCGATCAATCAGAAGTTCTCGCGCTTCATGCCCGCGGGCTTCTACTACAAGACATTCATGTGGCCGGCAAAGTTCTGGCCGAAGTACGAAGAGAAAATTCGTGAAGCGGCGGGTCTCGGCAAGGCGCCCGAAGTGCTCGACGCCGACCGCTACGACAAGTGCTACGCGCATTGCGACGTGCTGGTGGTCGGCGGCGGCCCGACGGGTCTGGCAGCGGCGCACGCGGCGGCCGTGAGCGGCGCGCGCGTGATTCTCGTCGACGATCAGCGCGAACTCGGCGGCAGCCTGCTGTCGAGCAAGACGGAGATCGACGGACGTGCGGCGCTGAGCTGGGTCGAGAAGATCGAAGCGGAACTGTCGCGCATGGCGGATGTGACGATCCTGTCGCGCAGCACGGCGTTCGGTTATCAGGACCACAACCTCGTCACGGTGACGCAGCGCCTGACGGATCATCTGCCCGTGTCGATGCGCAAGGGCACGCGCGAGCTGCTGTGGAAGATCCGCGCGAAGCGCGTGATTCTCGCGACGGGCGCGCACGAACGTCCCATCGTGTTCGGCAATAACGATCTGCCTGGCGTGATGATGGCGTCGGCGGTCTCGACGTACATTCATCGCTTTGGCGTGCTGCCCGGCCGTAACGCCGTGGTGTTCACGAACAACGACGCGGGCTATCAGTGCGCGCTCGACATGAAGGCGTGCGGCGCTAGCGTGACGGTCGTCGATCCGCGTGCACAGGGCAACGGCGCATTGCAGGCAGCGGCGCGGCGTCATGGCGTGAAGATCATGAACAACGCAGCCGTGATGACGGCGCACGGCAAGCTGCGCGTCACGTCGGTCGAAGTGGTCGCGTATGCGAACGGCAAGACGGGCGCGAAGCAGGCCGATCTTCCGTGCGATCTCGTCGCGATGTCGGGCGGCTACAGCCCCGTGCTGCATCTGTTCGCGCAATCGGGCGGCAAGGCGCACTGGAACGACACGAAGGCGTGCTTCGTGCCGGGCAAGGGCATGCAGCCGGAGACGAGCATCGGCGCGGCGGCGGGCGAATTCAGCCTGGCGCGCGGTCTGCGTCTCGCCGTCGACGCGGGCGTCGAAGCGGTGAAGTCGATCGGTTACGCGGTCACGCGTGTGCAAGTGCCGCAGGCCGCGGAAGTCGCCGAGTCGCCGTTGCAGCCGTTGTGGCTTGTCGGCAGCCGTACGGAAGCGGCGCGCGGCCCGAAGCAGTTCGTCGATTTCCAAAACGACGTGTCGGCGGCGGACATTCTGCTGGCGGCGCGCGAAGGCTTCGAATCCGTCGAACACGTGAAGCGCTACACGGCGATGGGCTTCGGCACCGATCAGGGCAAGCTCGGCAACATCAACGGCATGGCGATTCTCGCCGATGCGCTCGGCAAGACGATTCCCGAAACGGGCACGACCACGTTCCGTCCGAACTACACACCCGTGAGTTTCGGCACGTTCGCGGGCCGCGAACTCGGCGATCTGCTCGATCCGATCCGCAAGACGGCCGTGCACGAATGGCACGTCGAAAACGGCGCGATGTTCGAGGACGTCGGCAACTGGAAGCGGCCCTGGTACTTTCCGAAGAGCGGTGAAGATCTGCACGCGGCCGTGAAGCGCGAATGCCTCGCGGTGCGCAACAGCGTCGGCATTCTCGATGCGTCGACGCTCGGCAAGATCGACATTCAGGGACCTGACGCGGCGAAGCTGCTGAACTGGATGTACACGAATCCGTGGAGCAAGCTCGAAGTCGGCAAGTGCCGCTATGGCCTGATGCTCGATGAAAACGGCATGGTGTTCGACGACGGCGTGACCGTGCGCCTCGCCGACCAGCACTTCATGATGACGACCACGACGGGCGGCGCGGCGCGCGTGCTGACGTGGATGGAGCGCTGGCTGCAGACGGAATGGCCGGACATGAAGGTGCGCCTCGCGTCGGTCACGGATCACTGGGCGACGTTCGCCGTCGTCGGTCCGAAGAGCCGCAAGGTCGTGCAGAAGATTTGCAGCGACATCGACTTCGCCAACGAGGCGTTCCCGTTCATGTCGTATCGCAACGGCACGGTGGCGGGCGTGAAGGCGCGCGTGATGCGGATCAGCTTCTCGGGCGAGCTTGCCTACGAAGTGAACGTGCCGGCGAACATGGGCCGCGCGGTCTGGGAAGCGCTGATGGCCGCGGGCGCGGAGTTCGATATCACGCCGTACGGTACGGAAACGATGCACGTGCTGCGCGCGGAGAAGGGCTACATCATCGTGGGCCAGGATACGGATGGCTCGATCACGCCGCACGATCTCGGCATGGGCGGGCTGGTTGCGAAGACGAAGGACTTCCTCGGACGTCGCTCGCTCGCACGCTCGGATACCGCGAAGGATGGGCGCAAGCAGTTTGTCGGCCTGCTCACCGACGATCCGCAACTGGTGCTTCCAGAGGGCAGCCAGATCGTCGCCGGTCCCTTCCAGGGCGAGACGGCGCCGATGCTTGGACACGTGACGTCGAGCTACTACAGCCCGATTCTGAATCGTTCGATTGCGCTCGCCGTGGTCAAGGGCGGCCTGAACAAGATGGGGCAAAACGTGACGATTCCGCTGGCGAGCGGCAAGCAGATCGCCGCGAAGATCGCCAGCCCCGTTTTCTACGACACCGAAGGAGTGCGTCAACATGTGGAATGAAGCAAGGAACAATGCACCGGGCGCAACCTCGGCTGTCGCGAACCGGGTGGCGGGACAACCGTGGCAGGAATCGCCGCTGGCGGGTGTCGGCGAACTGGTGAAGAAGCATGCGGCTGCGCCGTCGAAGAAGTTTCATCTGCGTGAGAAGGCGTTTTGCGATCTCGTGAATCTGCGGGGCGATGTGAGCGACGCGGCGTTTCTCGGTGCAGTCGAAAGCGTGACGGGTTGCCGTCCGCCTGCCAGGCCCAATACCGTGGTACGAGGCAATGGCTATGACGTGCTGTGGCTCGGGCCCGATGAATGGCTCGTGCGATCGCAGCAACCTCAGGCGCCTGTTGCCGAGGATAAGCTGGTCGAGGCGCTGCAAGGGCAGTTTGCTTCGGCGGTGGATATTGGCAGCGGCTGGACGGTGCTCGAAGTGAGCGGCGAGAAGGTGCGTGACGTGATTTCGCGTGGCTGTCCGCTGGATCTGCATCCGCGCGTGCTTGCGGCGGGGCAGTGTGCGCAGAGTCATTACTTCAAGGCGTCGATCGTGCTCGTGCCCATTGCGGATGATACGTATGAGATCGTCGTGCGTCGCAGTTTCGCCGATTACTTCGTTCGTATCATGCTCGATGCGGCTGAGCCGCTGCTGTCGTGAAGCCGTTCGAGGAGCCGTTGGCGGCTTATGTGCGGGCTGCTTCTGATGCGCGTGGCGCGGCTCGCGGCAAGGGCTGGCGTGTGTTTGTCGATGAGCTTGTCGTGGCGACGCGAATCGGCATTCATGCGCATGAGCATCTTGCGGCGCAGCCGGTCGTGATCGATGCGAGTCTTTCTTATTGCTGCGAGCCTTCGGAGGAGGGCGCGCATGCGATGATCGACTATGAGCGTTACTGTAACCGCGTGAGTGAGTTTCTTTCCGTTAAGCCGCATACGCGGATGCTGGAGACTTTGGCAGTCGAAATTGCGCTGCTTTCGTTTGCGGAGTGGCCGGCGCTTGAGGCTATTACGCTTGCTTTGCATAAGCCCAGGATTCGTGAGGGCACGAAGCGGATTGGGGTTGAGTTGGACTGGACGCGGGGCGATTTTGAAGCGCATCGTGGCGGTTCTGCTTTGCGCTGATGAGCCGTTGATATGTCGCGTGCGCAAACGTCTGAACTGGTCAAACGTGTGTATGCGGCGGGAGACGCCGATGCCGCTGTTGCTCTGCTCGAGCAGAGTATTGCGCTGGGGCATCGGCGGATTGCCTTGATTCGGTATCTGCAGGCGCAGTATCTCGAGGCGGTGCTCGATGCCAGGCATCATGAGTATGTGAGGGGTGTTGCTGCGCGGATGAGTCCGGATGCCTTGGCTAGAGTTGTTGGGGAGGCGCGCTTGCGCGCGGGGCGGGGTGGGCGGGGGTAGTGGTTTGCTTTTGCTTTTGCTTTTGGTTTTGCTTTTGCCTTTGCCTTTGTTTTTTGCTTTTCGCCGGCATCCGCGAATTGTTAGCGTGCTTCACGCGTCGCCCCTGTGCGGGGCGGCACCTACTTTTCTTTGCCGCCGCAAAGAAAAGTAGGCAAAAGAAAGCGGCTCACACCGCCAATTCTAGTTCTTGCCTGAGGGCCCCCGAAGGTTCTTACACTTCACACGGCAGCCACGTGACCCACGTTCGTTGCCAACGCTCTGAATGAGCGCCTCACCTGCTTCACTCACCTGCGTTTCAGCACGCCATGCCAGACAGTCCACCGCCGCCCAGGTGGCAAACTGTGTGTCGGCCCGCGGTGCTCCACACGCTTCACTCCAGACCGATAGCGCATGCATCCCACCCGGTAGGAGCGCCAAGATATACGACGCGACAACCTACACACAGTTTGCCACCTGGGCGGCACATACCATTCGCTGACGCTGGCCCGGGTACGGGTAATTGAAGCGGGTGATGCGTTTGTTCGAAGCGTTGGCAACGGGCACCAACCAAGGCGCTGGTGTGTGAACGATGGGGGCGTTGGGGGCCCGTGGGTAAACGTCAAGCACTGGCGGTGTGAGCCGCTTTCTTTTGCCTACTTTTCTTTGCGGCGGCAAAGAAAAGTAGGTGCCGCCCCGCACAGGGGCGACGCTTGAAGCGAGCTAACAATTCGCGGATGCCAGCACAAAGGCAAAAACACCAAACCTCAAGCCACGTGCAAATTGCCTTGCATCAACATCCTCACCCGTGACAAATCCGCCTCCACATGGCCCTGATGTTCAAACAATTCAGCGAGCCAATCGACAAAAGCCCTGACCCGCGGCGACACTCGCCGCCCTTTCACATAAGCAACCGAAACAGGCATAGGCACAGGCTTCCACTGCGGCAAAACCTCCCGCAGCAACCCTTTGTCCAATAAGGCTTGCGCAGCGATTCTTGCAGGCTGAATCAACCCAAGCCCTTGCAGCCCGCAAGTCAGATAAGCATGTTCATCGCTGACCTTGATAAACCCATCCACCTTGACGGTAAGCGGACTCCCGCCAACATCAAAATCAAAGTCCACAGCACGCCCGGTAATCATCGACATGCAATTAACCGCGACATGCCCGGAAAGGTCGTCAAGCGTCTCAGGCATCCCATAGCGCTCGAGATAAGCCGGACTGGCACAGGTCACATGCTCCAACGTCCCAAGGCGCCTGGCAGCGAGCCCTGAATCCGGCAACTCGCCAAGTTGAATGCTGCAGTCAACAGCCTCACCGACCAGATCCACATTGCGATGACTCACACCAATCGCAAGATCAATCCCCGGATAACGCTCATGAAAATCATCGAGCGCCGGCAGCACAATAGAAGTCGCCACCGCCCCAGGCATTTCCACCCGCAAACGCCCGCTCGGATTATCGAGCGTCTGCCGCAGCGTCGCTTCCATCTCATCGATATCAGCAAGAATCTGCGCGCAGCGCTCGTAATAGGCAGCCCCTTCGGGCGTGAGATTCAACCGCCGCGTCGTACGCACGAGCAGCGTCGTGCCCAGCAGCGCTTCCAGGTTCTGAACAATCGTTGTTGCCGTCGCGCGCGGAATCTCGAGCGACTCGGCGGCGCGTGTAAAGCTATTGGTATCGACGATACGCATGAACGTGCGCATCGCCTGGATACGATCGATCACGGAACTCTCCAAAAACGGGACATTCCAGAAAAAGACAACGAGCGGAAAACACCACGGCGCGCCCCGTCCCGGTAGGGAAGCGCGCCGCTACTGCACATGCAACGACGGATGCGAGGCGGGAAGCAGGGACAGGCCGCCGTCCTGCGCGGCCTGGATGGAAGAGGTAAAGCGGTTGGGTCCTGCTGCCCGTTACTTGCGCAGCGAGTCGAGATCGATGACGAAGCGGTACTTCACATCGCTCTTCAACATGCGCTCATATGCTTCATTGATCTGCTGCATCTGAATCATCTCGATGTCCGAGGTGATACCGTGCTTGCCGCAGAAGTCCAGCATCTCCTGCGTCTCGGCAATGCCGCCGATCAGCGATCCCGCCAGACGACGGCGCTTCATGATCAGGTTGAACACCTGCGGCGACGGATGATCGTGCTCCGGCGCACCCACCAGCGTCAGCGTCCCATCGCGCTTCAACAGGCTGATGAACGGATTCAGATCGTGCTGCGCCGCGACCGTGCTGACGATCAGATCGAAGCTGTTCAGATGCGCTTCCATCTCCGCCGGGTTCTTCGAGATCACCACTTCGTCCGCGCCGAGGCGCTTCGCGTCTTCGATCTTCGATGCCGACGTCGTGAACAGCACGACATGCGCGCCCATTGCGTGCGCAAGCTTCACGCCCATGTGGCCGAGGCCGCCCAGTCCGACGATGCCGACCTTCTTGCCCGGCCCCGCACCCCACGTGCGCAACGGCGAGTACAGCGTGATCCCGGCGCACAGCAGCGGGGCCACGCCAGCCGGGTCGAGGTTCTCCGGCACGCGCAGCACGAAGTCTTCATCGACGACGAGTTGCGTCGAATAACCGCCGTAGGTCACAGCGCCAGTCTGCCTGTCGTTGCCGTTGTACGTGCCGACAAAGCCGTTCTCGCAATACTGTTCGAGGCTTTCCTGGCAACTCGGGCACGTGCGGCACGAATCGACCAGACAACCCACGCCGACCAGTTGCCCGACCTTGTACTTCGTCACCTGCGACCCAACGTTCGTCACGCGGCCGACGATCTCATGGCCCGGGACGACGGGGAAAATCGTGTTCTTCCATTCGTTGCGTGCCTGGTGCAGGTCCGAATGACAGACCCCGCAAAACAGGACTTCCATCTGTACATCGTGTTCGCGCAGGTCGCGACGCTGAAATTCGAACGGCGCGAGTTTCGATTGCGCGTCCGTTGCGGCATAGGCGTAGGTCGTGGACATGAGGGCTCCAGCTTGTAGATGCAATTGCGCGAGGCGCCGCGCGAGCCGATCGCGCGGCGATTGAATCTGTCGCGCGCCGAGGCACGCGGAATGTCCGCCGTCTGGTCCGTCCGATGGGCGTTAGCGCTGCATGCAAGCGGCAGCGCCGGGTTGGCAGGCCTCGTGCGAGGCGCGGGACGGGGTGTCGCGGACAGCAAGCGGGCTTTGCGACAGGGTTCCCATGTTAGGGACCGGGCGCCCCTCAGGGAATACCTGAACATCTTGAAGGCTTGCCTATTTCTCCTGGTGCCGTCCGCTCTAGGCCATTTAATGCTAGATTTCAAGCCATATTCTCTGGCGGCACATGTTTTCGCCGAATGGATTCCATCATGTCCGACACAAAACTTTCAAATGGCGCGCCGCTCGCGGAGCGCTCGGCGCAGCAGCGCATGGTCGAATTGCTGCGCACGCTCGCGCCCGCCGAAGGCATGACGGACGCGCCGCTCGAAGGCGTCAAGTTCCTGCGCGCGAATCACCCGATGCCGCGCCGCCCCGTGATGTACGAGCCGAGCATCGTGATCGTCTGTCAGGGCCGCAAGCGCGGCTACCTCGGCGACCACGCGTACATCTACGACGCGCAACAATATCTCGTGCTGTCCGTGCCGCTGCCGTTCGAATGCGAGACGGAGGCGAGCGTGGACGAGCCGTTCCTCGGCATTTCGGTTCGCGTCGATCTCACGATGGTCGCCGAACTGCTCATGCTGCTCAACGAAACCCACGGCGCCGTCGACAGCGAGCCGCGCGGCATCTACTCCACGCCGCTCGACCAGCCGCTCAGCGACGCTGTGCTGCGTCTGCTCGAAGCGCTGGTATCGCCGGTGGACGCGCGCATTCTCGCGCCGTCGATCGTGCGTGAAATCTGCTATCGCGTGCTGACGGGCGTGCAGGGCAACGCAATACGCGCGGCGCTCACACACCAGCATCACTTCGGCCGTATCGCGAAGGCATTGCGCCGCATCCACACCGAGTACGACGGCGATCTCGATGTCGAAACACTCGCGCGCGAATCGGGCATGAGCCTCGCGGTCTTTCACGCACAGTTCAAGAACGTCACGTCGACGTCGCCAATGCAATACGTGAAGACCACGCGTCTGCATCACGCGCGTTTGCTGATGGTGCAGGACGGGCTGAACGCGGGCGCGGCGGCGGCCCGCGTCGGCTATGAAAGCGCGTCGCAGTTCAGCCGCGAATTCAAGCGTCTGTTCGGGTTGAGCCCCGTCGATGAAGTGAAGCGCATGCGCGGCACGCTGGACCCCGTCGTGCCGCCGCAGCCGCAACGCGCCGTCGCAAAGTATGTGACAACCAACTGACGCTGCGCACGCGCGGTGCTGTCACGCGGCGTCGTGGCAGCACACGCAGAATTTATTGCCTTCGAGGTCGCGAAAGTACGCGCCGTAGTAGTTCGCGTGATACTCGGGGCGCAGTCCAGGCGGCCCTTCGCATGCGGCGCCGTGCGCGAGTGCAGTCGCGTGCGCCCGATCGACGGTGGCACGGTCCGCGGCCAGCAGCGCGATCATCTGCCCATTGCCCGCAACGGCAGGCGCGCCGTCGAACGGCTTGCCGACGAGAAACAGCGGTCGCGCGACGCCCGGCTTCATCCATCCCGCCCAAGGCCGGTCTTCCTCGCGAAACTTCAGCGCGAGTCCCAACTCGGCGAGTACCGCCGAATAGAAGGCGAATGCCCGCTCGAAATCGTTGACGCCGATGAATACGTGGGAAAGCATCGGGTGTGGCTCCTTTCAGGTGTCGATCCGGCGAGGCAGGTAACGCCGATACCAGCATGACTGCTGATCTGGCTATGTTTTCGCGTGGTGAGTACGATGGCTGCGCTGCCCACCCGAAGGCACTCGCAGACAAACTCGCAAACAACACTCACGGAGCCCAATGTCATGAAGCGTTTTCACATCGCACTCGCCGTCGCCAATCTCGACGAATCTATTGCCGACTATAGCGAGCGACTCGGACAAGCGCCCTCGGCCGTCGTGCCGGGTCAGTATGCGATGTGGCGCACGAATCTGCTCAACTTCTCGATCAACGAAAAGCCCGAAAAAGCAGGGCAGTTGCGCCATGTCGGCTTCGAGGACGACGCAGTCGAAGGCTATTCGAGCAGTGTCGACATCAACGGGCTCGAATGGGAGCTGTTTTCGGCAGCCGAACAGGACAGGCGGATCGTGAGCACTTACGGCGTGCCCGTGCAAAGCTGACCGCGCCGCGAATCGCAAAACGAAACGCAGAAGCTTTACTTCGCGCCGCTCGCTTCCTGCGCTGTGTAGTGCGCGCGCTTTTCCTCATACATCAGCAGGTCGGCGCGCTGCACGCCTGCTTCGATCCGTTCGCCGCGCTGCACGGTCGCCATCCCCATCGAGAAGCTGATCGGCGAGCCTGGATAGAACTGGTTGTTCAGCTCGACCAGCTGGCGAATCGTCTCGATCATCGTCGCGCCGCCGCGCTCGTCGGTGCCCGGCAGCAGGATCGCGAACTCGTCGCCGCCTATGCGCGCCGCGTTGAACGGCGTCTCCATCGCTTTCGCGAGCACTTCGCCGGCGCGGCGCAGCAGCGCGTCGCCCGCCGCATGGCCGAGCTGATCGTTCACGCGCTTGAGGCCGTTCAGGTCGGCCATGATGACCGTCACCGGGAAGGGCCCCTTGCGTTCGAGCCGGTTCAGTTCATCCACATAGAACGAGCGGTTGCGCAGCTTGGTCAGCACGTCGTGCTTGCCGAGGAACTCCAGATACGCCTCTGCCTTCTTGCGCGCGGTGATGTCGGTGAGCGCGACGAGCACGAGGTCCCAGCTGCGCTCGTGTCCCGGCAGCACCGAGAACTGCAGATGCACGTGCACTTCGTTCGCATCGAGCGAATAGTTGAGCACTTCGCGTTGCTGGAAAAGTTTGCCGTCCCACAGGTCGATCAACTGCTCGCGGAAATGCGGGCGCATGTCGTCGCGGAATACTTCGGGAAGGCGCGCCAGCAGCGTCTTCTTGTCGGGTGCGGCGAACATCTCCAGCGTGTGCTGGTTGACGTCGAGCACATGAATCTCGGCCATGCAGCGTTCGACGAACTCCGGGTGCACGTCGGTGAAGGTGCGGAAATCGGTGATGCCCGCCGCGCGCGCGTCATCGAGCAGATGCTTGACGGCGCTGAAATCCTCGACCCACAGCGACACGGGCGAATGCTCGAACAGCCCGCGCACGTATTGCTCGGCCGCCATCACGCGATGACGCGCCCCTTCCAGTTCCGTGATGTCTTCCGTCGATACCAGCACGCGGTCCCAGCGTTCCTCATGGCCCGGCAGCACCTTGCCCTTGAGCAGCACGTCCAGACGCCGCCCGCCCAGCGTGTAGTTGACCGTCTGGCTCGTGAAGTGGGGCTGGCCGGACCAGAGCTGGCATAGTTCTTCCAGGTGCGTCTTCAGCATGTCGTCGCGAAAGACGGCCGACAGGTTGTCCGTCAGCGCGCTGAAATCCGCCGCTTCGAACAGCGACAGCGTCTGCTGGTTGACCTTGACCACGCGGATGCGGCTCGCGCACTCGGCCACACGTTTGATGTCCTCGCCGATGTGCGCGCGCAGATCCGTCACGCCTTGCGCGCGCCAGTCTTCGAACAGCGCCTTGACGCCGCTGAAGTCTTCGAGCCAGAGCGCGACGGGCGCGAGATCGAACATTTCCGAGTCGTCGTCGGCTGTGGAGCGCGGGCGAGGGTGGTTGGGCATGACGGGTCCAGAAACGAATTTCTCGCTATTCTACGGTGCCAACTGGGCCCGGAGAAAATGTCGGGTGTCCGGTACCGGCCCGGCCGGATGCGGCCGCAACTGTTATAACGGCAAATCGCGGCGATTCTGCAGGCGTCGCACGAAACTCGAATCGAGGCGGCGCGTGTTTATCGCGTGAGCACTGAAACAGTTGTTTGAAACCCCTCGCGGCAAAGCGCGACGAGCCGCGCCGCGGTGTGCTTCAGCCGTGCTGGATCGACGGACAGCGCGCTATCGATTCCTTCGGCGATCCCGTTCACGCGCGCGGCGACAGGCTGGTCCGCGTCCTCCCACGTTTGCGCGAAAGCGGTCTGCTTGCAGGGCCGCACGAAGTCTTCGTCGTGCAGCAGATTGATGCGCGGCAACGCATGTGCGATCGCGACGATCCGGCCGTGCAGGCTGCTGCCGATATAACCGCGGCTGTGCGCGAGCAGCGCGCAGATGTCCCAGATATTCAGCGAATCGAAAAGATGCACGGATGGCGCGCGCATGCGCGCAGCCGTGCGCGCGAAGCACGACAGATCGTCGTGCCACGGCGCCGCGCCTGCGCGGAAGAACACGATAGCGAGGTCGTGTGCGTGCGCGGCATGGTCGAGTTGCGCGGCGATCCGGTCGAGCGTGGCGTCGTCGCCGAAGTCGGCGCTGAATTGCACGGCCAGATAGCCGTGCGGTGCCGCTTCGCGTATCCGCGCAACGGCCTGCTTCGCTGCATGCGCGCGAATCGCGTCGCCGAACAGTTCGGCGACCATCACCGCGCAATCGGGTGCGAGCCGCGCTTCGATGCCCGACTTCGCGAGCAGCGCCTGCGTGTGGATGTCGCGCACACTGACGTCGTCGGCGCGGGCGAGCTTGGCGAGCACTTCGTCGCGCATCGTGAGGTCGCAATCATCGAGCGTCACGCCGCCGATCGCATTGAACAGAACGCGCCCGGCACGCGGCCATGCATCCTTCGACACGACATACGGCGCAAGCTCGCGCGTGTCGAGCACATGTTGCGCCCACGCCGACCGGTCATGCTGTTGCGACGCGATGATCCGTTGCGCGTCGTGGTCCGGTTGCAGCATCACGGCGGCGTCGCACGCATCGCAGGTGAGAATCTCTCCGCCGACATGAAGCAGATCGACCGCACGTTCGTGCCACTGTCGAAGCGCCTGAACGCGATGCCCGCCGTGCGGGCGCAGATCGCGCGGCACGAGTCCCGCGAAGCGCACGTCGCGGCCCGCGAGCATGCGCGCAACGACATGGGGAAACAGCATGTCGCCGAAGTTGTGCCGGTCGAACGCACCGAACAGCACGACGGGTAATGATTGCGCGCTCATCGATCTATTCCGCCAACGCCTCGCACGCACCACGTGTGGCGCGATCGCAAGTTGACTTTCGCATTGCCATGCCCTACGAATCGAATTAACCGGTCGTCGGTTATATCGGTGCAAAGCTTCATACAAGTCACTGAATTCTGTTCGGAGGGTACACGCAATTCCCGCCTGGCCGCGCAAACACGCTTCGCGGCACTGCACGCGAGCGGCACGCGCAATACGAGGAAGACGTGTTTTCCGGTGAAGGCATTCGACGCGCTTCGCCGTGAAGCAGGCGACGATCAGTCTGCAACGCGCCGGCATGCCGGTGCGTCTCGCCATGTCTTTCAGCAGAGAACTGTCATGTTCGCGTACCTCATCGTCGTCGCCGTGTCGGCCTTCATTCCCTATGTCGCGACGCCTGCCGCGGAAGCGGGCGTCAAGGCCATCGTCTCGCATCACAACGATATGGAAACGGGCGACGCGCCCGTCACGCCGACGCTCGTCGCGCAGGATGCGCCCGTCGCGCCCGTGGCGACCGTCGCGAATGCGCAGCCTCGCGAAGCGCATTGAAGCGGCGCAGAGCGCGGTTTCATCGTCGCCGTTTCGCGTGCCGACAGCACGAAGCGGACCGCGCGCCCGCCGTGACGCCGCGCGCGCGCCGCCGCTCGTACGCGTCGATGCCCTTCGTCTGAAGGATGTTTTATCGGCCTGTAACATGGGCGTCGATCATGATCGATCCAGCCGCCGCATGGCGGCTCCACACGCGTCACCACCAAAAGGAGTGCAACCCAATGAGCACGATTACCACGAAGGACGGCACGCAGATTTACTACAAGGACTGGGGCTCGGGCCGTCCCGTCGTCTTTTCGCACGGCTGGCCGCTCGATGCGGACGCGTGGGATGCGCAGATGCTGTTCCTGCTGCAAAACGGCTTTCGCGTGATCGCGCATGATCGCCGCGGACATGGCCGCTCGGATCAGCCGTCGAAGGGCAACGACATGGACACCTATGCCGACGATCTCGCCGCGCTGCTCGACGCGCTCGACATCCAGGGCGCAACCCTCGTCGGCCATTCGACGGGCGGCGGCGAAGTCGCGCACTACATCGGCCGGCATGGCACGAAGCGCGTCGCGAAGGCCGTGCTGATCGGCGCGGTGCCGCCGCTGATGCTGAAGACGGAAGCCAATCCCGGCGGTCTGCCGCTGGACGTGTTCGACGGCATCCGCAAGGGCGTCGCCGATAACCGCTCGCAGTTCTACAAGGACCTCGCCGTGCCGTTCTTCGGCTTCAACCGGCCGAACGCGAAAGTGTCGCAGGGCACGATCGACGCGTTCTGGGCGCAAGGCATGGCGGGCGGCGCCCACGGCCAGTACCTGTGCATCCGCGAGTTCTCCGAAGTCGACTACACGGAAGACCTCAAGAAGATCGACGTGCCGACGCTGATCCTGCATGGCGACGATGACCAGATCGTGCCCATCGACGCAGCGGGCAAGCTGTCCGCGAAGATCGTGAAGAACGCGACGTTCAAGATCTATGAAGGCGCGCCGCACGGCATGTGCGTGACGGAAGCCGACAAGGTCAACGCCGATCTGCTCGCGTTCATCAACAGCTGAACTCAAAGAATATGTCGAAAGCGGCGCGCCCTTGCGGGACGGGCCGCTTTGCTGTTTCATCCGCAGTGTGCTGCATCGCCCGATGCATCTGACGAAAGGATGACCTCACGCATGACAATCGAACTGGACAAGGACGTGCGCAGCGAAGCGATCGCTTCGCTGCAGCGCTACTTCGCGGAGAACATGGACGAGCCGATCGGCAATATCCAGGCGGGCGCGCTGCTCGGCTTCTTCGTCGAGGAAATCGGCCCGGTGATCTACAACCTCGCCGTGCAGGACGCGCAGGAACGTATGCAGGCACGCGTGTCGGAACTCGATATCGAGTGTCACGAAGACGCGTTCGGTTACTGGAAAAAATACGGCAGGCGGCGTTGAATCGCGCCCGTCCGTGTCATGCCGCGGCGCGGCTGCGATTGTCGCGCAGCACGAAGTCGACGAAGGCGCGCAGCGGCGCGGGCATGTGTTCGCGGCTCGCGTAGTAGAGACGCGGCCCGGTGAACGATTGCCACCAGTCGTGCAGGATCGGCACGAGCGTGCCGTCGTCGAGCGCGGGGCGCAGGAACTCGTCGAACGAATAGACGATGCCAAGCCCGTCGACGGCCGCGCGCCGCTCGATATCGATCACGGAACCAACCAGCGGCCCGTTCGGCACGATCCGCACCGTGTCGTTGCCGCGCCTGAATTCCCATACTGCCAGCACCCCGCTTGCGAAGCGATGGCCGATGCACGCGTGCCGCACAAGCTCGTCGGGATGCTCGGGCACGCCATGCTGGTTCAGATACGCGGGCGACGCGGCGGCGACGAAGCGCTGCATCGGCGGCCCGATGGGCACGGCGATCATGTCGCGCTCGATGCGTTCGTCGTAGCGGATGCCCGCGTCGAAGCCGGCCGCGAGGATATCGATGAAGGTGTCGTTCGAGGCCACCTCGACGGTGATGCCGGGGTGTTCGGCCAGAAAGCGCGACAGCAGCGCGGGCAGAACTTCGCGAGCGACGATCGACGGCACGTTCAGCCGTAGCGTGCCAGTGGGACTGTCACGGAACACGTTGATCGCATCGAGTGCCGTCGAGATTTCGCCGAACGCGGGCGCGAGCCGCTCGAACAGTCGCTGGCCGGCTTCCGTCGGCGTGACGCTGCGCGTGGTGCGGTTCAGCAGGCGCACGCCCAGTTGCTGCTCGAGCCGCCGCACGGCTTCGCTCATCGACGACGCGGACACGCCGCCCGTGGCCGCTGCGTTGCGGAAGCCGCGCGCAGCGGTGACGGCGACGAAGGCTTTCAGATCGCTCAGATCGGGTTCGAGCATTGTTCGGAATTCCGCACGGGGCATTCGGATTGAGTGGGATTATCGCACGGTCGGTTTGCACGGATACTGCGTCTCAAGCGTCGCCCGACATGTTCGACCCGCGAAGGTGTCGGGGCGCGACAGACCTGCTATTTCAACGAATCCACGGAGCGCACTCAGATGAAGCAACTGCAAGCTGGCAAGACGGGCCCGGCGAGTTCGGCGCTCGGCCTCGGCTGCATGGGCATGTCGGGCATGTATGGGCCGGCGGACCGCGCCGAGAGCATCGCGACCATCCACGCGGCGCTAGAGGCAGGCATCACGCTGTTCGATACGGGCGACTTTTACGGCATGGGCCACAACGAGATACTGCTCGGCGAAGCGCTCAGGAGCGCACCCGCGTCGCGCCGCGACAATGCGCTCGTCAGCGTGAAGTTCGGCGCGATGCGCGATCCGGCGGGCGGCTGGACGGGGTACGACGCGCGTCCCGCCGCCGTGAAGAACTTCCTCGCCTATTCGCTGCAGCGTCTGGGCGTCGAGCATATCGACATCTATCGTCCGGCCCGGCTCGATCCGAATGTGCCGATCGAAGATACCGTCGGCGCGATCGCGGAGATGGTGAAGGCGGGCTATGTGCGGCATGTCGGCCTTTCCGAAGTGGGCGCGGCGACGATCCGCAGGGCCGCCTCCGTTACGCCCATCAGCGACCTGCAGATCGAGTACTCGCTGATTTCGCGCGGCATCGAAGACGAGATCCTGCCCACGCTGCGCGAGCTTGGCATCGGCGTGACGGCTTACGGCGTGCTGTCGCGCGGACTGATCAGCGGACATTGGCAGAAGGATTCGGCGGGCAAGGGCGATTTTCGGGCGATGAGCCCGCGCTTCCAGGGCGAGAACGCCGAGCGCAATCTCGCGCTCGTCGATGCGCTGCGCAAGGTCGCGGACAGCAAGGGCGTGTCGGTGGCGCAGATCGCGATTGCATGGGTCGCCGCGCAAGGCGACGACATCGTGCCGCTGGTCGGCGCGCGGCGGCGCGAGCGGCTGACGGAAGCGCTCGGGGCGATTGACGTGAAGCTCGACGCGCACGACATTGCCGCGATCGAGAAAGCGGTGCCGAAGGGCGCGGCAGCGGGTGAACGCTATGCGGCTGCGCAGATGGCGCATCTCGACAGCGAAAAGGGCGGCGCGCATTGATGCGTTGCGCGTCGACGCTATCGCTGCAAAGCAGATGCGGTAGCATCGAACGCAATCGCGACTCCACGTTCCGCCCATGACCACTTATGTTGCGTTGCTGCGCGCCGTCAATGTCGGCGGCACCGGCAAGCTTCCGATGACCGAGCTTCGCGAGATGTGCGAGGCAGCGGGCTTCACCAACGTTCGCACGTACATCGCGAGCGGCAACGTCGTGTTCGACAGCACGCTGGCCAAACGCGCCGCGCAGCAGGCGCTCGAACGCAGCCTCGAGGCGTATGCGGGCAAGCCGGTCGGCGTGCTGATTCGCACCGGCAAGGAGATGGCCGCCGTGCTGGACGCGAATCCGTTTCGCGACGAAGCGCCGAATCGCACGGTCGCGATCTTCCTCGACGCAGCGCCGCCCGCCGACACGCTGAAACACATTGCCGGCCAGCAGAACGAACAGGTCGCGCTCGGCAAGCACGAGATTTACGTCCACTACGGCGACGGCATGGCAAAGACCCGGCTGAGAATTCCCGCCGCGAAGACAGGCACCGCGCGCAACATCAACACGATTGCCAAACTGGCGGAGTGGGCCGCGCAATCATGATGAAGGGCGCTGCGTGGAACGGGGCTTGTTGCTACACTTTGCGTTGCCCGGTACTTCGTAGCAGCACTTCTCATCTTTCGCTTGCGTCGCGTCATGAAACCTTCCCTGCTCATCCTGATTCCACTTGGCGACGATAGTCGCGCGCGCATTTCAGCATCCTTCGATATTCATTACGCCCCCACGCACGAAGCACGCGTTCAAGCCATCGCGAAAGAAGGCGCGGCGATCCGTGCCGTCTTGACCAACGGCACGACAGGTCTCACGGCGGATGAAATAAACCAGATGCCTGCGCTCGAATTCGTCAGCGCGCTCGGCGCGGGTTATGAAAACATCGCGACATCCCATGCAAAAGCACGCGGCATCGTGCTCGCAAACGGCGCGGGCACGAACGACGATTGCGTTGCCGATCACGCATTGGCCTTGTTGCTGGCCGTTGTGCGCGACGTGCCGCAACGCGACCGCGCGACACGCGAAGGCATCTGGCGCGACTCATTGCCGATGCGGCCTTCCGTGTCGGGCAAGCGGCTGGGTGTCGTGGGGCTCGGCAATATCGGGCTGAAAGTCGCGCGGCGCGCGGCCGGCTTCGATATCGACGTTGCCTATCACAACCGCAAGCCGCGCGACGGCGCGGTGTTGCGCTACTTCGACAACCTGCACGAACTCGCGCGCTGGAGCGACTACCTCGTCGTTGCAACGCCGGGCGGTCCGGCTACCCAGCATCTGGTCGATCGCACCGTGCTCGAAGCGTTGGGGCCAAACGGCTTTCTGGTGAACGTGTCGCGCGGCAGCGTCGTCGATACGGCGGCGCTTGCGCATGCGCTCGCGAACGGTGTGATAGCGGGCGCGGGTCTCGATGTGTACGAAGGCGAGCCGCAGCCGCCGCAGGCTTTGGTGCATCTGACGAACGTGGTGCTCACGCCGCATGTGGCGGGCACCTCGCCCGAAGCGATCACGGCTTCTGTCGATAACTTCATCACGAACGCGACGCGCCATTTCGCAGGCGAAGACGTGTTGACACCCATCTGAGCGTTCACATCACGAGGACCTTTCGCGCATGGCAAAGCATACGGCACTGATCGAATGGAGCGGCAACGGCAGCAAGTTCACCGACAACCGCTATAGCCGCGCGCATCGATGGACGTTCGACGGCGGCGCGGTGGTGCCCGCATCGAGTTCGCCGCATGTCGTGCGCGTGCCGTTCTCCGATCCGGCCGGCGTCGATCCTGAAGAGGCGTATATAGCGGCGCTGTCGAGTTGCCATATGTTGTGGTTTCTGTCGATCGCAGCCGAACAAGGTTATGTCGTCACGTCGTATCGCGATGAAGCCGAGGGCACGATGGCGAAGAACGACGAAGGCAAGGAAGTGGTCACGCGTGTCGTGCTGAAACCGGCCGTTGCGTTTGCGGGCGCGAAGGCACCGAGCGATGAAGCGCTCGCGCATCTGCATCATCTCGCGCACGACGCGTGTTTTCTTGCCAATTCGGTGAAGACGGTGATCGATGTCGAAGGGAGCTGGAGCTTCGGGCAGATTCTTTGACGGGCAATCATGCTGTGCTTGTGTCGAGTCTCGACGGAGACTCGTCATTGCCAATAGCAGAAATTGAACGCCTTCAGATCAACTCTTTCTTCGCGGTCAGGTACGTCAGTTCGATCCGCTTCGACACGCCGAAGGGTTTGCGCAGCTTGCGCAGGTGATAGTCGACGTTGTGCGTGCTGGTATCGAGGCGCCGGCCGATCTCTTTGTCGGATTCGCCTTCCGCGATCCGCGTCAGCAGTTTCTGTTCGAATGCCGTCTGGCTGTTGGCGGAGTGCTCGCGCGCGGCCGTGATCAGTTTCGGCGAACCAGACTTGTGAACCAACAGGCGTGCGGTTCGCCCGATAGAATAGAGGCCACACAACGCGCCGTGACCCGCCGATGCCGCACTGTCCGCACGACGCACCGGGCGCTCGCGACTGACTTGCCATTCTCCGATTCGATCTACATGTGAATACTGCTACCCTCGAAGACTTGCGTGCCGGGCAACTCGCCGGTGCGCGACAGATCAAGCTCGCCTGCGGGTTGACCGAAATGCCGCGCGAGATCTTCGACCTCGCCGACACCCTGGAGGTGCTCGACCTGTCGGGCAATGCGCTCACCTCACTGCCCGATGATTTGCCGAAGCTGCGCCACCTGCGCGTCCTGTTTGCCTCGAACAACGCGTTTACCGGCTTGCCCGCCGTGCTCGGCGATTGCGAATCGCTGAGCATGGTCGGCTTCAAGGCGAATCGCATCCGGCACGTGCCGGGGCGCGCGCTGCCGCCCCAATTGCGCTGGCTTATCCTCACCGATAACGATATCGAAACGCTGCCCGCGGAACTCGGCGAGCGTCCGAATTTGCAGAAGCTGATGCTTGCCGGCAACCGGCTGCCGTCGCTACCCGAGACGATGGCCGCTTGCAGCCGCCTCGAACTGCTGCGCATTTCGGCAAACCGGCTCGACGCCTTGCCCGACTGGCTGTTGCGCCTGCCGCGGCTGGCGTGGCTCGCCTACGCAGGCAATCCGCTGAACGCAGCGCGCGAGCAGGTGGTGCTGGCCGATGCGCCGGTGCCGGCAATCGACTGGCATACGCTCGCGCTTGGACAAACGCTCGGGGAAGGTGCATCCGGCGTGACGCATCGCGCGACGCGTCTGTTGCGCGACGGGCATCCCGTCGAGGCGGTCGCCGTCAAACTGTTCAAGGGCGCGATAACGAGCGACGGTTTGCCCGAACTCGAAATGGCCGCATGTCTGCAAGCCGGTCAGCACCCGAATCTCATCCCGGTGCTCGGCAAGATTACGGGGCATCCACTCGACGAGCACGGCCTCGTGATGAAGCTGATCCATCCGGCCTTCGGCAATCTTGCGGGGCCTCCGAGCCTCGAATCCTGCACACGTGATGTCTATGCGGACGACGTACGTTTCGACAAGCCGGTTGCGTTGCATATCGCGCGCGGCATCGCATCTGCGGCGCAGCATCTGCATCGGCGCGGCATCATGCATGGCGATCTGTACGGGCACAACATCCTGCATGACGGCGCAGGGCACGTACTGCTCGGCGACTTCGGCGCGGCATCGTGCCACGATATCGATGATCGCCCTTTGGCGCTGGCGCTCGAGCGGATCGAGGTGCGCGCGTTCGGCTGCCTGCTGGAAGAACTCGCGCAACGTCTGGCCGGAGAGGCCGATGATCTCGCCGCCGGGTTCGATGCGCTGATCGAAGACTGTTTCCGCGAGCGCGTCGAGATGCGGCCTTCCTTCGACGAGATCGTCAGGCGGCTGTCTGCGTTGAGCGTGTGATTCGCGTTGCCGACGCATCCCCGCGTCTCTGCAGCCAGACGCGGCGACTTCTCCCGCACCCATCCACTAAACGCCGGGATTACAACGACTGCGCGGAGAACGTGTCGCATTGACGGATATCGCCCGTCGCCATGCCGCGCCGCAGCCATCGCTGCCGCTGCTCACTCGTGCCATGGGTGAATGCGTCGGGCACGACACGTCCCTGCGATTGCCGCTGTAGCCGGTCGTCGCCGATCGCGCCAGCTGCGTTGAGGCCCTGTTCAAAGTCTCCCGGCTCTATCAGCCTGGCATTCTGCTGCTGCGCGACGGCTGCCCACACGCCGGCGAAACAGTCTGCCTGCAATTCCAGGCGCACAGACAAGGCGTTGCCCCGTGCGGCCGACATACGCGCACGGGCGGCTTCATACTTCCCGGAGATCCCCAGGACGTTCTGCACATGATGCCCGACCTCGTGCGCGATCACGTACGCTTGCGCGAAGTCACCGCCCGCACCGAAACGGTCGCGCAATTCGCGGTAGAACGACAGGTCGATATAGACAGTGCGATCGGGCGGGCAATAGAACGGGCCCATGGCGGACTGACCGGTACCGCAAGCGGTAGGTGTCGCGTCGCTGAAAAGGACGAGCTTGGGTGCTGGATAGTCCTGATCAAAGCGCGTCCGGAAGATATGTTGCCACGTACGTTCAGTGTTGCCGAGCACACGCCGTACGAACTGACTGCCCTGATCCTCGACAGGGCGCGCGGTTGTCGGCGTCGGGTGCTGAGGCGCGTTACCTTGCAGCACTTGCGCGCCGTTGATGATCGTCATCGGGTTGATGCCGAAAAAGTAAGACGCGGCCAGCGCGATGACGATGGTCCCAATACCGATGCCGCCGCCCACCCGCAGGCCACCGCCGCCTCTCCGGTCTTCGACGTTCTCACTTTCTGCTTCGTCATCGAGGCGCATGGTCGTTTCCTCCGGATGTCTCGCGCAGTTGCGCGTGGATATGACCGTCATTGTAAGCAGTTTGCATGCCCGTTTCCGCGCGGCCGGCGTGAGTCTGGCGACGCTATATGACGGCGGCTGCGCAGCGTGGAGCGTGCAAGAACGGCTTCTATTGCGCTACGGATTCTCACGCGCAGCGACATGCGTACATGGCCGCTCGCGAAGGGACGGCGTAGCGCGTTGACGTGTTGGAACGTGCGGCAGTAAGGGAACGTGCGGCAGTAAGCGGCACGGAACGGGAAGGGCACCGCGAAGCGCCGGAAATGGCGAACCGCCGATCTACGCAGGACGTTGCGGACATGTCCGATAGAGGTTCGCAACCGGCTTGCTGCTCGGCAGCGTGGGCGCGCGCCGCAATACTTCGCGGCGCACGCGGTAGAAACGCGCCAGAAGTGAAGCGCGTAGAGCAGCGACGACAGGTGACGTGGCGCTTACTTCGCCTGATCGCGCCAGTAGTACTTCTGCTTCCAGCCGAGCAGGCGCTTGAGCTTCTCGTTGCTCAGCAGCGTCTCGAACTCGCCGAGCGGCTTCTTTACGGGCACTTCCGGGTAGAACCGCTTCAGCAGTTCCGCCGTGGGCAGATCGGAAGAGACGTCGTCGGCGGCGACATTCATCACCTCGAAGCCCAGGCCGTCTTTCTCTATACCAAGGCGTGCCGCTTCAGCGAGATCGCGGCCGTCGATATAACTCCATGCAATGCGCTTGCGCAGCGACGGGTCCTTGTTCCACTCCGCGAACTTCGCATAGTCTTCCGGATCCAGCACGTTGCCGATCCGGAAGCAGTACAGGTCGGCGCCGGTGCGCGCATGAAACGCCTTCGCGGTCACTTCGTTGATGACCTTCGACGTCGCATAGCTGTCCATCGGGTCGACGGGATACTGCTCGTCGAGCGGGAAGTACTGGGGATTGCGGTGCCGGTGCGCAAACACCACGCCATAAGTGGTTTCGCTCGATGCAACGATCACCTTGCGGATGCCAAGCTTCGACGCGGCGTCCAGAATGTTGTAGGTGCCCATCACGTTGATGCGGAACACCTCGTTGTCGGTGGTGACCATGATGCGCGGAATCGCCGCAAAATGGACGATCGCGTCGATCGGCTTCGGCTCGAGGTCGGGCACGAATTCGGCCGGCGCGGTACTCGACGCGAGCGCGTTGAACACCTGGCCTGCGTCAGTGATATCGGTGATCAGCGTACGCGCGGTGCGCTTCGCCATTGGCACGCGGTCGAGATTCAGCACTTCGTAGCCGTGCTCAACCAGATTTTCGACTACCCATTTACCGGCGAGTCCGCTGCCGCCGGTCACAATCACTCGCTTCGTCATACGGTTTGCTCCTTGAAAGATGTCAGAGGGGCCGGATGCGTGTCGCGTGTCTAGCCGGCGGACCTTGCCGGGAGCTTAATGAATTTGTGCGGCACATTTCTGTGACGGACGTCATAGTCGGCATCGCCGTGCGGGTTCAATGCGCGATTTGCGGGTCACCGCAGCGTTTTTCGGCAGTACTTTCGCCTGTTTTTGTCTTCCAGCCAGATTGCGCGCGAATGGTAGTCACACGTCGATCGCACTGCAGCAATCACCAATCCCGGGACAACCCCAATAGGTTTGTATGACGCCCGTCACAGTTTTGCGGCGCGCTCTCAACCTATGATCGTCCACGATGTCGAGCCCTCGCATCGTAGTGGGCCCGCTGTGCTGTCGATGCGCGACACCGAGGAGACCATCCGTTGAAAGCCCTTTCTTCGAAAACCGACGTGCCCGCTTTGCCGATGCCGCTCGCGCTGCTGCGCGCTTGTGTCAGGGTGCGCGAATTCAACATCTTCGCAGTGTTGATTCTGGTCGGCGTGCTGATCAGTCTGTTCTCGCCATACTTTCTGACCACCAACAATCTGATGGGCGTATTCCGCTCGTTTTCGCTGACGGCGATCATGGCGGTCGGCATGATGCTGGTGATCATCACGGGCGGCATCGATCTGTCGGTCGGTTCGGTGATGGGGCTGTCGTCGCTGGTGACGGCGCTGTCGTTTCAGCACGGCTACGGCGCGGTAGGAGCCGTCGCCGCGGGACTCGCGACGGGCGTCGCGGTCGGCGCGCTGAATGGCTTTCTTGTCACACGTGTCCAGTTGCCGCCATTTATCGCGACGCTTGGCACGTTGTCGATCGGCCGCGGCCTGATGTACATCATCACCAAAGGTGTCCCCGTCACGCCGGATGTGCCTGACAGTTTCACTTTCCTCGGCCAGGGTTATCTCGGCTTTATCCCGTTCCCTGTCGTGGTGATGGGACTGCTTGCCGTGTGCTTTTCGATCGTGATGCGGCGCACGCGCTTTGGCCGTCATGTGTATGCGACTGGCGGTAACGAAAACGCTGCGCTGCTGAGCGGCGTACGCACAGCGCGCGTGAAGTTCATCGTCTATGTGCTGTCCGGCGCGATTGCGGCGCTGGCCGGTGTCATCGCGTTTTCGCGCTTCGTGTCGGCCGAGCCGGCCGCGGGCTTCGGCGCGGAACTCGACGTGATCGCGGCCGCCGCGATCGGCGGCGCGAGTCTGTCGGGCGGTGTCGGCAGCGTCGAAGGCGCGATTATCGGTGCCGCGCTGGCGGGCATCATCACCAATGGCGTGGTGCTGCTCAATATCGACACCTATGCGCAGCAAACCATCACCGGCTGCGTCATCCTGATCGCCGTGAGCATCGATATCTGGCGGCTGCGCTTCAAAGGGCGCTAAAGCTGCGAGCGAGGTCTGGCGTGTGCGCCGGGCCGTCTTGTGACTTTTCAAATTCCTAAAAACCGACGCTTTCTGGAGACGACATCATGCAACGAACCCTGACTCGCGTGGCACGTCCGCGCAGCCTGAACGCTTTGCTCGCGGTGTCGGCCGTAGCGGCGCTCTGTGCGCTCCCGGCCGGTAACGCCCACGCGAAAGACGCGAAGGATATTTCGGTCGCGGTGATTCCGAAAGTCGCGGTGCCGTTCTTCGACGATTGCAATAACGGCGCGAAGGCTGCTGCCGACAAGTTGTCGGTCAATTACCAATGGGTGGTGCCGC
Organism: Paraburkholderia caribensis; assembly: GCF_002902945.1. Classification (NCBI taxonomy): domain Bacteria; kingdom Pseudomonadati; phylum Pseudomonadota; class Betaproteobacteria; order Burkholderiales; family Burkholderiaceae; genus Paraburkholderia; species Paraburkholderia caribensis. The sequence goes on along the minus strand of NZ_CP026102.1, from coordinate 1,974,605 downwards.
AGAACACCCAGGGTTCGACGCAGGTGCAGATCATCGAAGACCTGATTTCGAAGCACGTCGACGGCATTGCGATTTCGGTGAACGAGCCGAAGTCGGTCGAAAGCGTGATGAAGCGCGCGGAAAAGAGCGGCATCAAGGTGCTGACCTACGATTCGGATTCGCCCAATAGTGGCCGCTCGATGTATATCGGCACCAGCAACGAATCGGCGGGCGAGACGATGGCCGAGACGATGGGCAAGGCATTGAACGGTCAAGGCGATGTCGCGATCGTCACCGGGCAACTGGGCGCGGTGAATCTGAACGAGCGCATCGCTGGCATCAAGAAGGGCCTCGCTAAATATCCGGGTATCAAGATCGTCGAAACGCAGGGCACTGACGACGATCTGGCGCGCGGCGTGTCCGTGGTCGAGACCACGCTGCGCGCGCATCCGCAACTCAAGGGCATCTTCGGTGTCAGCCAGGTCGGCGGGCCGGCCGTCGCAAAGGTATTGAATACCAAGGAGTTCGGCGCGATGAAGGGCAAGCTCGAAGTGATCGCGTTCGACGATCTGCCTGACACCGTGAAGGGCGTCCGCGATGGCTCGATCCAGGCGATCATGGTGCAGCGCCCCGTGACCATGGGCAAGCTGGCTGTCGAACATCTGGTTTCGCAGATCCAGGGCAGCGAGAAGCAGGCGAGCGATATCGACACAGGCGTGACCGTGGTGACGAAGAACAATCTCGGCAGCTATACCAAGTAACGGCAGGAGGGAACTGCGCCACGAAGCCGCGTGGGCCACCCGCGCGGCAAGCACAAACCGCCAGGCCACCAGCCAGGGACCGCCGATGACCCCTTTTCTCGAAGTGCGCGAGATCTCGAAGACGTTTCCCGGCGTGCGCGCGTTGAACCGCGTCACGCTGGAGATCGCACGTGGCGAAGTGCTCGCGCTGGCGGGTGAAAACGGCGCGGGCAAGAGCACGTTGATGAAGATTCTCACCGGCGTGCTCGAACCGGATGCCGGCGGCGAAATCCGCATCGAAGGCGAGCCGGTGACCTTGCGCGACGGCAATCATGCGCGCGCGTTGGGCATTGGCATCATTTATCAGGAACTGTCGGTCGTCGAAAACCTGAGCATCGCCGAGAACATCTTTCTCGCGCGTGAGCCGCTCACGCGGCTTGGCATGATCGACCGTGCGCGGATGAACGACGCGGCGCGCACCCTGCTCGAAACGATCGGCATGCGCGTCGATCCGCGCGAACAGGTCAGCCGCCTGAGCGTCGGGCAGAAACAGATGGTCGAAATTGCCAAGGCGGTCTCTTGCGATTCGAAGATCATCATCATGGACGAGCCCACTGCGTCGCTGAGCCATCACGAAACGCGCATGTTGCTGGACCTGATCAAGCGGCTGCGGTTGCAGAACATCGGCATTGTCTATATTTCGCATCGGCTCGAAGAGCTGTTCGAACTCGCTGACCGCGTGACGGTGCTGCGCGACGGCGCAACCGTCGGCGGTGCGCCGATGGCGGAGGTTACCCGCGAGTGGCTGGTACGCAAGATGGTCGATCGCGACCTGAACGAACTGTATGCGGTGTCGGCGTCGCATGCGACACGCGAGGTCGTACTCGAAGTGCGCAATCTGGCGCTGCGCGCACGCAATCATGTGCCGGGCCGCATTCGCGACATCAGCTTCGCCGTGCACCGCGGCGAGATTCTCGGGATTGCGGGGCTGGTCGGCTCGGGGCGCACCGAGATCATGGAAATGATCTTCGGGATGCGGCCGAAGAGCGGCGACGTGCTGATCGCCGGCAAACGCGTGACGATTGAAAGTCCGCACGATGCAATCGCCAACGGCATCGGCTTCGTCACCGAAGACCGCAAGGGGCAGGGCCTGATAGCCGGCATGAGCGTGCGCGAGAATTTCAGCCTGACGCACCTTGAAACTTACTCGCCGTTTCAGTTCGTGCGGCGCGCGGCCGAAGACGAACATTGCCGCGAATACGTGCGCAAGCTTGGCGTCAAAACGCCGACCATCGAGCAGAAAGTGATCAACCTGAGCGGTGGCAATCAGCAGAAAGTCGTGCTCGCGAAATGGGTTGCGCGCCATCCGCGCGTGCTCATCGTCGACGAGCCGACCCGCGGTATCGATATCGGCGCGAAAGCGGAAGTGCATGCGCTGCTCGGGCGGCTTGCCGCGCAGGGCATTGCAATCATCGCGATCTCGTCGGACCTGCAGGAAGTGCTGGCGATCAGCGACCGCATTCTGGTGGTGCGCGAAGGGCGGCTGAACGGTACGTTCGAGCGCGCGGACGCAACCCAGGAGCGGGTGATGGCGGCGGCAACCGCATAACGTCCCGCCGCAAGTCGGTTTATTCAACACGGAGCTTCAATCGAGATGGCCACCATAGTCGTAGTGCACACCGGTCCGGTGACGGTTCAGCCGTTGAAGGATCAATTCGCCGCGCAACTGCCCGATGTGCGGATGATCAATATCGTCGACGACAGCCTGCTTAACGACGTACGCAGCGCCGGACACCTGACGCCCGAAGTCACGGGCCGGTTGTACTCGTATATGTCGAACGCGCAGGCGATGGGCGCGGACTTGATTCTGAACGCGTGCTCGTCGGTCGGCGAAGCGGTCGATACGTTGCGCGGCATGATCCGTACGCCGATCATCAAGATCGACGAAACCATGGCGCAGGAAGCGAGCCGGCTCGGCACGCGGATCGGTGTGGTGGCCACCGTGAAAACCACGCTTGAGCCGACCGTCCGGCTGATTCGCAAGAAAGCCGCCGAAGCGGGCCGCGAGATCAGTGTGGTCGAGCGCGTCGCCGAAGAAGCGTTCGCCGCGCTGCTGGCCGGCGACGCCGCGCGTCACGACGAGGTGCTCAAGCACACCATCGTCGCACTTGCCGACGAAGTGGACGTGGTGGTGCTCGCGCAGGTATCGATGGCGCGGCTCGTGCCGTCGCTTGGCCAGACGCGCGTGCCGGTGCTGTCCAGCCCGCAAAGCGGCGTGGCGACGGTCAAGGCCGCGCTGTCAGACGCGCGCCAGGCACGCACTAAAGGCACACTAAGCACGCACTAGGCACGTACCAGCGGCGCCTTGTACGCATGATGAGCCGCCTGTGCGCTGCTGGCGACAGGCTGCGCGACGCTCGCGGCGGCGAGCGCCGCTGTCATGCCCGGCAGAAATTGCGCGACGAACGCGGGTGTCAGCACGACCTTGCGTTCGTGCGTATCGACGAGGCCTTCGGCTTTCAGATCGCTGAAGTGGCGGTTCACCGATTCGCGCGACGTGCCGATAAATTCCGCCAGCTTGTCCTGCGCGATCGACAGATCGATCAGCACCGCGCCCGTCGCGCCGTCATGCACGAACGGTGCGCCGATCTGGTTGGCGAACATCGCGAGAATATTGACGAGGCGCTTGCGCACGTCGTGCAGCGACAGATTCTCGATCAGCTTTTGCGCTTCCTGCCAGCGCTGGTGATGGCTGCGCAACACGAACTGGTTGATCACATGGTAGCGCTTGAGCAGATCTTTGAAGTCTGCCTTGCGGATGAAGCAGATGCGGCATGCGGCGAGTGTCTCCGCATAGTGTGAGTAGCTCGCTTCGTTCAGCACGTCGCCGTCGCCGAAGATCATGCCGGCCTTGATAAACGACAGCGTGATTTCCTGGCCTTCCTCGGTAAGCCGATAGAGCCGCACGTGACCCACCTTCAACAGGTACACGTATTCGCTTTGCTCCTCAGGGCGATAGATCAGTGCGTTCTTGCGCAGGCTGCGGTGATCGCTGAAGGCCGGCATGACCTCTTCGAGGCAGTTGCGTTCGATCAGCGCGAGAAGCTCGCTTTTTCCGACAAACCACATCGCGTGTCTCCTTGTGTCGTGCCGGCATGGCTGCAGAGGCAGAGATGAAGCCGCGACGCGCCGGCGCCTGATTGCCAGTTATTCTAACCAGCATATTGTCGCGCCGCTGAGCTTTGCGCGTCGATGCGCGCTGCGCGGCGTAAGCGATATGTCAGACATGCCGTGGCTCGATCGGGCGGGTGCCGCTGACACGCAGCGCGCGCTCGCGCAGGTTATTGTGCGCTGCCTGTTCGCAGGCGTGGACGGCAAGCGTGGGGCGGTGCAATGGATGAGAAGTGACGCCCGTATTAATGACGACACGCTTACGCAGACGGAGGTAATTGTCGATGCAGATAAACGCGCCCGGAAAGCCGTGCTCCGGGCGCGACCGCTGCGGTATCAGGCCCGGTCGTTGTTCAGCATGCTCCTCGGAATGGACAGGATAAGCACGCAACTGATGAGCAGGCAAGCCCCGAGTGCGTAAGTACCATTGTTGATATTGCCCGTCAGGTCCTTTGCCACACTCGTAATCATCGAACCTGTGAAGCCGGACAGGTTGCCGACCGAGTTGATCAGAGCAATGCCTGCCGCGGCAGCCGTTCCAGACAGAATCTGGCCGGGAAAGGTCCAGAAAATCGGCATCAGACCGAGGATGGCGCAGGTGGCAATCGTCAGGAAGAGGATGGACAGCGGCACGTTGTTCGCGAAGGTGGCGCTGAGAATCAGGCCGATGCCGCCGATGCACGCGGGAATCGCTGCATGGAGGCGCCGCTCGCCAGTCTTGCGCGAGTGGCGCGCATTCCAGATCATCGCGACGACCGCGCTCAGGTAGGGTATGGCCGTCAGCAGGCCGATATTGAGCGTGCTCTTGACGCCGGATGCCTTGATGATGGACGGCAGCCAAAAAGCGAGACCGTAAAAGCCCGTGTTGAACGTGAGCAGGATGAAAGTCAGCAGCCACACGCGCGGGCTCTTGAGCGCCGCCCCGATGCGATGGGTCTTCTTCGTGCTTTCCTGCTCGAGATTCTTCTGCAGCAATGCCTTTTCGGATGCCGTCAGCCATTTCGCCGACTGGATACCGTCGCCCATCCGAAACAGCACGAGGAACGCGACGAGAATCGACGGAATGCCTTCGACCAGCAGCATCCATTGCCAGCCGTCCATGCCAAGCGCGCCATGGGTGTTTTCCATGAGCCAGCCGGAGATCACACCGCCCAGCGTCAGGCTCACGGGAATGGCGATCAGGAACCCGGACATGGCGATGCTCTGGCGCCGTGCGGGGAACCAGTAGTTCATGTAGAGGATGATGCCGGGGAAGAAGCCCGCTTCGCAGACGCCCAGCAGGAAACGCAGGATGTAGAACATCGTGGACGTTTCGACATGAAAGAAGCTGGCGAGCGGCGAGATAAAGGCGAGTGAAGAGGAGACGATGCCCCACGACACCATGATGCGTGCGATCCAGAACCGTGCGCCGTACCGGTGAAGGAGGAGATTGCTGGGCATCTCGAAGAGGAAGTATCCCCAGAAGAAGATACTCGCGCCGAAAGCGTAGACGGCGTCGCTCATCCCCAGCGAATCGAGCATCTGCAACTTGGCGAAGCCGACGTTCACGCGGTCGAGATAAGCCACGACGTAACACAGCAGAAGCAGCGGCAGAATCCGCTTCAGAACCTTGCGGTATAGCAGTTCTTCGGTCTCGTCGACCGCCGCAGGCGAAGCCGCAGTCTGAGCGATTGTTGGCATTGGAATGTCTCCATTTTGTATGTCTCGAGCGGTATGGCGGTGGGCGTCGCCTGCATGAATTCAGGGTCTGCCCGCAGACGGGCCTCGATCTGTTCACCGTAATCGAACAATCGGGCTCGAAGATGTTACCGATAACAATTCAGCCTGCCATTTTTCCGTCGTTCGATGTTATCGGTAACAAAATTAGCACGTTGTGCCCTGAAGAGGCAAGCCAGGGGAATCTACCGGGTCCAGCATGGATGTCCCATCTGGCTGGCCGCTGGATCGCCATCTGGCGGGTAATCGCCGGTCGGGTCCCCCGCGCGCCATTTCTCCAGAAGCCGGAAGCGAGTTTCATATTGTGAGATTTGCTTGGGCTTTCAGCGTCGTGATCTTTTTGTTACCTGAAAGCATGTTTTACATGGCAAAAAGCGGCGTGTATCTCATTGAAAAATAAACAAAAATTATGTCTTATGTCTTATATAAGACTTGGTTCAAGCTGGTCAAACGGCGCTACCATTTAGTCATGCAGTTCGCACACGCAGACGCAGCGACACGCCAGATCAGTTAAACGCCCTTAGGAGAAAACCATGAGCCAGTATCAAGACGACATCAGCGCAGTTGCCGATTTGAAAGAGACCCACGGCAGCGCGTGGAATGCGATCAGCCCCGAGTACGCCGCCCGCATGCGTGCCCAGAACAAATTCAAAACGGGCCTGGACATTGCGAAGTACACCGCCAGGATCATGCGCGCCGACATGGCTGCGTACGATGCCGATCCGTCGAAGTACACCCAATCGCTGGGATGCTGGCATGGCTTCATCGGCCAGCAGAAGATGATTTCCATCAAGAAGCACTTCAACAGCACCGAACGCCGCTACCTGTACCTGTCCGGCTGGATGGTGGCCGCGCTGCGCTCGGAGTTCGGCCCGCTGCCGGACCAGTCGATGCATGAAAAGACCTCGGTCAGCGCGCTCATCCGCGAGCTGTACACCTTCCTGCGCCAGGCCGACGCGCGTGAACTGGGCGGCCTGTTCCGCCAGCTGGATGCAGCGGAAGGCCCTGCCAAGGCCGCCATCCAGGAAAAAATCGACAACCACGTCACCCATGTCGTGCCGATCATCGCCGACATCGACGCGGGTTTCGGCAACGCTGAAGCCACCTACCTGTTGGCCAAGCAGTTCATCGAAGCGGGCGCATGCTGCATCCAGATCGAAAACCAGGTGTCCGACGAGAAGCAGTGCGGCCACCAGGACGGCAAGGTCACCGTGCCGCACGAGGACTTTCTCGCCAAGATCCGCGCGATCCGCTACGCGTTTCTGGAACTGGGCGTGGATGACGGCATCATCGTGGCGCGTACCGACTCGCTGGGCGCCGGCCTGACCAAGCAGATCGCCGTGACCCGCACGCCGGGCGACCTGGGCGACCAGTACAACTCTTTCCTCGATTGCGAAGAATTGTCGGCCGACGAACTGGGCAATGGCGACGTCATCATCAAGCGCGACGGCAAGCTGCTGCGTCCGAAGCGCCTGCCGAGCAACCTGTTTCAGTTCCGCGCCGGCACGGGCGAAGCGCGCTGCGTGCTCGATTGCGTCACTGCGCTGCAAAACGGCGCTGACCTGCTGTGGATCGAAACCGAAAAACCGCACATCGCCCAGATCGCAGGCATGGTCAACGAGATTCGCAAGGTCATCCCGAACGCCAAGCTGGTGTACAACAACAGCCCGTCGTTCAACTGGACGCTGAATTTCCGCCAGCAGGCGTATGACGCGATGAAGGCCGCAGGCAAGGATGTGTCGGCATACGATCGCGCCCAGCTGATGAGCGTGGAATACGATCAGACCGAACTGGCAAAACTCGCCGACGAGAAAATCCGTACCTTCCAGGCCGACGCATCGCGCGAAGCAGGTATCTTCCACCACCTGATTACGCTGCCGACGTACCATACCGCCGCACTGTCCACCGACAATCTGGCGAGGGAATACTTCGGCGACCAGGGCATGCTGGGATATGTGGCTGGCGTGCAGCGCAAGGAAATCCGTCAGGGCATCGCGTGCGTCAAGCACCAGAACATGTCCGGTTCGGACATCGGCGATGACCACAAGGAGTATTTCAGCGGCGAAGCTGCCCTGAAAGCGGCGGGCAAAGACAACACCATGAACCAGTTCTGATACCAGTCATACGCCGGGTAAAACGCCAACCCATGCAGGTTGGCGTTTTTTTTCGCCCGATAGCTCGTGGCGTCCCGGCGCTGTTTCCTTGTGCGCGTCCATGCAGGAGCGATATGCGCGGTCGATCCGCGAAGGAAGACCCGGTGTGTTTTCCGGAGATGCCGGCTTCTGTTTCGAATCTGACGCAGCCGTTTGAAAATCTGGCTTCATTTCTGTTGCTGCGTGAGGCAACGCATGGCAACTGCGGCGGCTGCCGATCGCGTTTCGACACTCAGCTTGCTGAATACATGTTCGAGATGCTTGTTAACCGTGCGCGGCGCCATGCCCAGAATGTCGCTGATATCGCGGTTTGTCTTGCCGCGTGAAAGCCAGAGCAACACTTCCGCCTCGCGGCTCGTGAGGCTGAAACGTGCGGCGAGGCTATCGGTCTGCGACGCATCGTCGAACTCTTCCAGCACGATGAGCCAGTCGCCGTGCTCCGCGCGTCCGAGTACCCGTACGCTTTGACGCACGCGGCCGCTCACCGTATCGAAGCTCGCCTGCAAATCGCAGCCGGCGCCGATCCAGCGCAGCAGCCATTGATGCAGCAAGTCAGGCAGCCCGTCACCGGGCGCACCCACTGCTGCGTAGCGGGGTAGCCGCTCGCGTGCGAGTTCGCTTTGCCAACGTATGGTGCCGTCTTCCGCGGCGATGAGTGCCGCGCGCATGCCGATCGCCAATGCCACATCCATATGCCGTTGTTGCCGGGATCGTTGCACGTGTGCGGCGATACGCGCGACCACTTCGCTCGGCTTGACTGGTTTTGGCACATAGTCGATACCGCCAACGCGAAAGCCATGCACGACGTGTTCGCTTTCTGTCAGCGCGGTCATAAAAATCACGGGCAAGTGTCGATTGCGCGGATCGCTCTTGATGAGCTTGCAAGTCTCGAAGCCGTCCATGCCCGGCATCAGTGCGTCGAGCAGCACGACGTCGGGCGTCACTCGCGCGAGTCGTTGCAGCGCCGATTGGCCGTCCAGCGCGACGAGCACCGCATAGCCCGCGTCGTTCAGCGTATCCGAGAGCAGGGCGAGATTGTCGGGCGTGTCGTCGACGATCAGCACGACCGCGCGGTCGTTGGGCAGCTCGGGCAGGCTCGCCGTCTCGCTGGGCAGAAGGTGTTGATCGTCATGCATCGGGGTTGGTCGGCTGAGGTGGCGCAAGCACGCGCGCGAGTTCGGAAAGCCTGAAGCGCCGCGCCATTGCACGTAGTGGTTCAAGGAGCGAGGAGAGCTCGGGGGCATGATGCTCGGCGGCATCCAGTTGTTCGATGAAGCCCTGCATATAGCCCATCTCCAGTGTTGAGCGCAGATTGTCGAGCAAGGGCGCCGGTAGTGAGGCAATCGCCTGTGGCGAGAGGGATGCTTCGGCAGATAGCGGCGCGGGCTCGGTGATCCACTGCAAGTCGAGCAGCGTAGCCATCTTGTCGAGCAGCAGCGGCAGGTGCACGGGCTTGGCCAGATAATCGTCGCATCCGGCCGCCGCGCCTTTTTCGCGGTCGTCCGCGAAGGCGTTTGCCGACAGGATCAGGATGGGCGCGTCCGACAGATGATTGTCACGGATCAACCGGCTCGCCTCGAAACCGTCCATCATCGGCATGGCCACGTCCATCAGAATGAGATCGGCTCCGCCCGTCGCGAGCCATTGCAGTGCTTGCGGGCCGCTCCCAACCTCGATCACGTCGAAGCCGAGCGGTACGAGCGTCTGCGTGATGATGCGCCGCTGCTCCGTCAGGTCGTCGACGATCAGCACGGTGCGCCGTTTGCCCGGATAGCCCCTGATGTTGATCTGACCACCGGAAAACCGCACGGGTGCGCGCACTTCCGATGCGAACAGCTTCACGATGAAGCGCGTGCCTTTACCGACTTCGCTTTGTACCTGCAGGTTGCCGCCCATCAGCTCGGTCAGCAGCCGGCATATGGTGAGACCGAGTCCCGCCCCGTGGTCATGCTCGCGAGCGGCCGCGCCGCGTTCGAACGGCAGGAACAGGCGCTCCAGTTCGGCGGCAGGAATGCCCGGGCCAGTGTCGGTGATATCGAAGGTCAGTGTTTCCCACGCATATCCGGCGCGCACGTTCACGCGGCCTTGCGACGTGAAACGGATTGCATTGCCGATCAGGTTGATCAGAATCTGCCGCACGCGCTTTTCGTCGATACGAACCACTTCCGGCATGCGGCCCGTGGTCTGGAAGTCGAACGCGAGGCCCTTGTCGGTCGCCTGCGGTTCGAGCATCGCACTGAGTTGGGTAATGAAATCCGGCAGCGAGACTTCCGTGACGTTCAGTTGAAGCTTGCCCGACTCGATGCGCGCGACATCGAGCAAGCCGTCGACCAGCGCCAGCAGGTGTTCTCCGCTGCGATAGATGGTCGCTGCCGCTTCACGGCGTGCGGGAGGGAGTTCATCAGTGGCTTGCAGGAGCAGTTGCGCATAGCCGAGGATACTGTTGAGCGGCGTGCGCAGTTCATGGCTCAGCCCCGTCACATAGCGGCTCTTCGCACGGTTCGCTGATTCAGCGGCCGCACTTGCCTGCTGCAGCGCCGCGTCGGTCTTGCGGTGCGCCTCGATTTCCTGCATCAGCAATTCGGCCTGGCGCTGCAGTTCTTCCTGCGTGACCTTGCGGTTTTCGTTCGCCAGCACCAGCCACCACGCAGCAATGCATCCGACCAGCGCGAGTGCGAAGAACGCTTCCAGGTAACCGTGCAGAAGCGCGTCGCGCGCTATCGTGTCGAGGTCGGACAGGGCGCTCACGCTCTGATACCACTGGATCGACATGACGCCGCCGAGCAAGACGAGCCCGACAATCAACAACCCCAGGTATTGCGCGATGCGCAAGCTCGCGCGTCCGAGCTGCAGGCGCGGAAACAGCTTGCGCACGGTTTGCCCTAGCTGTGTGGTCAGACGGGCGTGTGGCTTGCACGAGTCGTTGCAGCGTGAATCGAGTGAGCAACATAGCGAACAGATCGAACCCGCGTAGGCGGGGCAATGCGCCATATCTTCGCGTTCGAAGGTGTTTTCGCAGATCACGCAGCGCAGGGTCGCACCGGGCGCGAGCGTGCTGTCGTCACGCGCCAGATAGAAGCGGCCCCGGGTGACGAGTGCAATGATGGGGGCACACACGAACGCCACCAGCAATGCAATGAACGACGACAGCGCTTCGGCCACCGGCCCGAAAACGCCCGCATGCGAAAGCGCTGCGACGGCGGATGCGACGAACATCGCGCCGATGCCGACCGGGTTCACGTCATACAGATGCGCGCGCTTGAACTCGACATACGACGGGCTGAGCTTGAGCGGCTTGTTGATGACGAGGTCCCCGACGAGCGCCCCGATCCACGCAATCGCCACGTTCGAATACAGCGCGAGCACCTTGCTGATCGCTTCGAATACGCCCATCTCGACCAGTAGCAAGGCGATGAGCACGTTGAATACGAGCCATACCACGCGCCCAGGATGACTATGTGTGAGCCGTGCGAAAAAATTCGACCATGCGAGCGAACCTGCGTACGCATTGGTCACGTTGATCTTGATCTGCGACACGATGACGAACAGGGTCATCGCGGCAAGCGCGCCTTCGGGCGAGCGGAACAGGTATTGATAGGCAACGAGGTACATCTGCGTTGGCTCGACGGCCTTTGCCGGATCGATTTCGTGCTGGATGGCAAGAAACGCGAGGAATGCACCGCCGAGCATCTTCAGTGCGCCGGGAATGATCCAGCCTGGTCCTGCCGCGATCAACGCAATCCACCAGCGCACGCGGTTCCTGCTCGTGCGCGGTGGCAGGAAACGCAGATAATCGACCTGTTCGCCGATCTGCACGATCATCGACAGCGCCACCGTGCAGCCCGCGCCGAACGCAAACAGATTGAATTTGCGGTCCTCGCCCGAGATCCCGGCGAAGGTGAACCAGTCGGCGAGTGCGTGCGGTTCGCGCCATAGCACGGCTGCGTAAGGGACGACGAGCAGCACGATCCACAGCGGCTGCGTCCAGCCCTGCAAGCGGTTGATGAAGGTGATGCCGAACGTCACCACGGGGATGATGACGAGCGCACTGATCACATACGCGATGGAGAGCGGTATGCCGAAATACAACTCCAGCGCGAGCGACATGATGGCCGCTTCGAGCGCGAAGAACACGAAGGTGAAGACGGCATAGATCAGCGACGTCAGCGTCGAGCCGATATAGCCGAAGCCCGCGCCGCGCGTGAGCAGGTCCATATCGACGCCGAAGCGCGCGGCGTAGTAACTGATCGGCATACCCGTCAGGAAGATCAGCACCGCCACCGCGAGAATCGCGCACACCGCGTTGGTGAAGCCGTAATTCACCACAAGAGCGCCGCCGATGGCTTCGAGCGCGAGAAAGGACACGGCGCCCATCGCCGTATTGGCGACACGCAGTTCCGACCAGCGCCGGAAGCCGCGCGGCGTGTAGCGCAGCGCGTAGTCCTCCAGCGTTTCATCGGCGACCCATGCGTTGTAGTCGCGGCGAATCTTCACGATACGTTGCGTGCCGCCCATTGCCGGGCGCGACGCCCCGGCTTGGGTCGCTGCATCGTCGGTGGCGGCAGGCGGGGATTCCCTTTGGTGCATCGATGGCTGGAGTAGGCGGGTTCCGGGTGGATCGGGCTCGCCATGCAAGTAGCATTCCATTCGATGGCCCTTCCTTGAACGTCTGGCTATGGAACGTCGTGGCGGACTCGATTGTATGAAGCCGTTTTCGCGAGCGCCCTACGTCATATGACGTATTCAACCGCGCAAATTGGCTCCCTACATTTCGCTCCGAAGACGCAAACCGGATACGACCACAAGGGAGATTTCGATGTCGCACGACGATCACAACGACCAGATCATGCCGTCGGCCATGCGCCGCAAACTCTTGATGGGCCTCGCCGCAGCGCCCGCGCTCGCGGTGCCGGCCATCGGCTGGGCGCAGCAATATCCGACCGCGAAGGTCAATACGACCAACCTCGCCGTGACCGATACGGAAGTGACTGTCGGCCAGCTTCACTCGGCTACCGGCACGATGGCAATCTCCGAGACGGGTTCGATTCAGGCCGAGCGTCTGGCAATCGAGCAGATCAACGGGATGGGCGGCATTCTGGGCCGCAAGATCAAGATCATTCAGGAAGACGGGGCGTCCGACTGGCCCACCTTTGCCGAGAAGTCGAAGAAGCTGCTGGAAAACGACCATGTGGCCGCTGTGTTCGGCTGCTGGACATCGGCGTCGCGCAAGGCTGTGTTGCCGATCTTCGAGCGCGACAACGGTCTGCTGTACTACCCGACCTTCTACGAAGGCCTCGAGCAGTCGAAAAACGTCTTCTATACCGGACAGGAAGCGACCCAACAGATCCTCTGGGGCCTGAACTGGGCGAACCAGACCAAGAAGGCGAAGAGCTTCTTCCTGATTGGCTCCGACTACATCTGGCCGCGCACGTCGAACAAGATTGCGCGCAAGCACATCGAGGGGCACCTGCAGGGCTGCAAGGTCGTCGGCGAAGAGTATTACCCGCTCGGCACCACGAACTTCAATTCGCTCATCAACAAGATCAAGATCGCGAAGCCCGATTGCATCTACGCGATCATCGTCGGCGGCTCGAACGTGGCGTTCTACAAGCAGCTGAAGGCGGCGGGCATTACGGCAGACAAGCAGTTCCTGCTGACCATCTCAGTGACGGAAGACGAGGTACTGGGTATTGGCGGCGAAAACGTCGCGGGCTTCTATTCGGCCATGAAGTATTTCGAATCGCTCGACAACGAGAACAACAAGAAATTCGTCGCGGCGTTCAAGGCGAAGTATGGGCCGAAGGCGGTCATCGGCGACGTCACGCAGGCAGCGTACCTCGGGCCATGGCTGTGGAAGGCGGCTGTCGAGAAAGCCGGCAGTTTCGACGTCGACAAGGTCGTTGCAGCTTCGCCAGGCATCGAACTGAAGACGGCGCCCGAAGGCTACGTGAAGATCCACGCGAACCACCACTTGTGGAGCCGGACGCGCATCGGCCAGGCGCAGGCGGACGGGCAGTTCAAGGTGGTCGCGGAATCGCCGGATCTGATCGAGCCGAATCCATTCCCGAAGGGCTATCAGTAAGCGCTGCCACGCTGCTCGTGTCGCATCACATACGTGATATGAGCGGCTTCATTCGAGGAGGGAAACATGTCGGCTTCGGACATTCTCAACATCACGTTGATGCAGGGTTTCGCGGGCCTTTCGCTGTTCAGCGTGCTGTTGCTGATGGGCCTTGGGCTCGCGGTGATCTTCGGCCAGATGGGCGTCATCAATATGGCGCACGGCGAGTTCATGACAATCGGCGCGTACACCATCTACATGTTCTCGCAGGTCGCCGATACGGTGTGGCCCGGTTTCAGGCCGGTGTATTTCCCGCTCGCGATCGTCGTCGCGTTCGTGCTGGCGTTCGCAGCAGGCTGGCTCGCGGAGTGGGCGCTGATCCGTCATCTCTACAAGCGCCCACTCGACACGTTGCTCGCGACATGGGGCTTGAGCCTGGGCATGCAGCAGGTGTTTCGCTCGACCTTCGGCCCGAAGGAAGTCAGCCCGAACCTGCCCGAGTGGCTGATGGGTTCATGGTCGCCGAAGCAGGGCCTCGACATCCCCATCAATGGTCTTTTCGTCATGTCGCTTGCTGCGCTGATGACGGGCGGCCTGTTGCTCGCGCTGTACCGCGCACGCTGGGGCCTGCGTGTGCGAGCCACGGTAGCGAACCGGCAGATGGCGAACGCGGCCGGCATCGACACAAAGATGACGGACCGCATGACCTTCGCGATCGGTTGCGGCATGGCGGGCGTTGCCGGTGCTGCCTTCACCGCGATCGGTTCGACGGGACCGACAAGCGGCTCGCTCTACATCGTCGACTCGTTTCTGGTGGTCACCTTCGGCGGCGCGGCAAGCCTGCTTGGCACGGTAGCGTCGGCGTTCGGCATCGCGCAGATGCAATCGATCACCGAGTTCTTCATGACGGGTTCGTCGGCGCGTGTGCTGACGCTGCTCACCATCGTGATCGTGCTGATGCTGCGGCCACAGGGCCTGTTCGCATCGAAGGTGCGCCGTGCGTGAACTGACCCACTCTTCAATCTCTTCGACGCAAGCGGGAGAAACGACCATGAATCCAATCGCGGATGCCCCCGTCGATACGCAAGCGCCACCGGCCGCGGGCTGGTTGCGCCGTATGTTCCTGCATCGCGGCGGCTACGGCAGCTTCATCGTACTGGCGCTGCTGATCCTCGTCGTGTTTCCGCTGACGCTCGACGTGTTCCGCCTCAACCTGATGGGCAAGTACCTGACCTATGCGTTCGTCGCAGTCGGCCTCGTGATCGCGTGGGGATACGGCGGCGTGCTGAGCCTCGGCCAGGGCGTGTTCTTCGGACTGGGCGGCTATTGCATGGCGATGTTCCTCAAGCTCGAAGCCTCCGATCCCGTCAGCACGAAAATCCAGTCGACGCCCGGCATCCCCGACTTCATGGACTGGAACCAGTTGACCGCGCTGCCGCTATGGTGGAAGCCGTTCCACTCACTGCCGTTTTCGTTGCTCGCGGTGCTGGTGGTGCCTGGCCTGCTCGCGTTCATTGTCGGTTTCGCCATGTTCAAGCGGCGCGTGGGCGGCGTGTACTTCGCGATCATCACGCAGGCTGTGGCGCTGATCCTGTCGGTGCTGATCATCGGTCAGCAAGGCTATACAGGTGGCGTAAACGGCATCACGGATTTGCGCACGCTGCTCGGCTGGGACATCCGCGGCGATCACGCCAAGCTGGTTCTCTACTTCGTCAACGCGGCGCTGTTGCTCGCCGCGATCCTCTTCTGCCGGCGGGTCACGCGCAGCAAGCTCGGTACGCTGCTGCTGGCGATGCGCGACAAGGAAGACCGCGTACGTTTCTCCGGCTACGACGTGGCGATGTTCAAGGTCTTTTCTTTCTGCCTCGCTGCCGTGCTCGCGGCGATCGGCGGCGCGATGTTCACGTTGCAGGTGGGCTTCATGTCGCCGTCGTTCGTGGGCATCGTGCCGTCGATCGAGATGGTGATCTATGCGGCTGTCGGCGGACGCATGTCGCTGGTCGGCGCTGTGTACGGCGCGATTCTCGTCAATCTCGGCAAGACGTGGTTCTCCGAGAGCTTTCCGAACCTGTGGCTGTTCCTGATGGCGGCGCTCTTCATCGGCGTGGTGATGGCGTTCCCCAACGGGCTCGCGGGCCTCTACGACAGTCACGTGAAGCCCTGGCTCATGCGCCGTGGCGCAAGGAGCACGTCATGAGCAACACCGATTTCGTGCTGGCCGTCGAAGGGCTGTCCGTCGCGTTCGACGGTTTCAAGGCGGTCGACGATCTGAGCCTGTATGTGGATCGCGGCGAACTTCGCGTCGTGATCGGACCCAACGGTGCGGGCAAGACCACGCTGCTCGATCTGATCTGCGGCAAGACACGCGCGAACGCGGGCAGCATCAAGTTCCGCAACGAAGAGATGACGCGACTGCCGGAATTTCGACGCGTGCGCAAAGGCATTGGGCGCAAGTTTCAGACGCCGTCGATCTACGAGAACCTCACCGTGTTCCAGAACCTCGAAGTGTCGTTCCCGCGCGGACGTGGCGTATTCGGCGCGCTCGCGTTCAAGCGCACGAGCGACGTGCTGGACCGCGTAAAGAGCGTCGCGCAGGAAATCGGCCTGGAAAAGGAACTCGATCTCGAAGCCGGGCTGCTGTCTCACGGCCAGAAGCAATGGCTCGAAATCGGCATGCTGCTGATGCAGGAGCCGGAACTGCTGATGCTCGACGAACCGATTGCCGGCATGAGCGTGCGCGAGCGCGAGATTACGGCGGAGCTGCTGAAACGAATCTGCCAGAACCGCTCGATGATCGTGATCGAGCACGACATGGCTTTCGTCGAACAGATCGCGCACAAGGTCACGGTGATGCATCAGGGAAAGATCCTCGCGGAGGGGCCGATGGAGAAGGTGCAATCGGACCAGCGCGTGATCGACGTTTATCTTGGTCACTGAGTTGCCATTGAAAGGAGACCGCACATGCTGAACGTCGACGACGTATTCGTCAGCTACGGCCAGAGCGAGGCACTGCACGGCATCAGCTTCACCGCCCAAAAGAACGAGACGGTGGCGATCATGGGCCGCAATGGGATGGGCAAGACGACATTGTTCAAATCGCTGATGGGCATTCTGCCGCTCAAGGGCGGGGCTGTGCGTGTAGACGGCGAGGACGTATCGCGCGACGAGAGCTTCAGGCGTGTGAAGAAAGGCATCGCGTATGTACCACAGGGACGGCAGATTTTCGGCACGCTGACCGTGGAGGAGAACATTCAGACGGGACTCGAAAACACACGCGAAAAGCGCGTGCCCGAAGAAATCTACGCACTGTTCCCGGTGCTGTACGACATGCGCAGCCGCAAGGGCGGCAATCTGTCGGGCGGCCAGCAACAGCAACTCGCCATTGCCCGCGCGCTCGTCGCGCAACCGAAAGTGCTGCTGCTAGATGAACCCACGGAAGGCATTCAGCCGTCGATCATCAAGGACATCGCGCATGCGCTGAACGAGATTCGCAGGCTGCGCGGCATCAGCATCGTGGTATCGGAGCAGGTGCTGAGCTTCGCGCTCGATGTGGCAGACCGTCTGTTCGTGATCGAAGGCGGACGCTTCGTGCACGAGACACCGCGCGCCGAGGCCGACACCGCGAAGATCCGCGAATACCTGTCGGTGTGAGCCGACTGTCCACGCTATTTCAAAGGAGGGTAAGCAATGGCTGAAACACTGATCAAGGTGGACCTCGAACAGTCCGCGTACGACAACGAGCAGGTTCACAACCGCTGGCATCCCGATATCCCGATGGCATGCTGGGTCAATCCCGGCGACGACTTCATTCTGGAGACGTACGACTGGACGGGTGGCTTCATCAAGAACAACGACAGCGCAGACGATGTGCGCGATATCGATCTGTCGATCGTTCACTTCCTGTCTGGGCCCGTGGGTGTGAAGGGTGCGCAGCCGGGTGACCTGCTCGTCGTCGACCTGCTGGATATCGGCACGAAGGCGGATAGCCAGTGGGGTTTCAACGGTTTCTTCTCGAAGCAGAACGGCGGTGGATTCCTGACGGATCATTTTCCTCAAGCGCAAAAATCCATCTGGGATTTCCACGGGCTCTTCACGAGTTCACGCCATATCCCCGGTGTGAGCTTTGCGGGCCTGATTCATCCGGGTCTGATCGGCTGTCTGCCTGATCCGAAGATGCTCGCCACATGGAACGAACGCGAGGCCGCACTGATCGCCACCGATCCGGCGCGCGTGCCAGGCCTTGCGAATCCCCCGTTTGCGGCGACTGCGCACATGGGCAAGCTCACTGGCGACGCGAAGGCGAAAGCCGCCGCCGATGGCGCGCGCACGGTGCCGCCGCGCGAACATGGCGGCAATTGCGACATCAAGGATCTGTCGCGCGGCTCGAAGGTGTATTTCCCGGTTTATGTCGACGGCGCGGGGCTGTCGGTCGGCGATCTGCACTTCAGTCAGGGTGATGGTGAAATCACCTTCTGCGGCGCGATCGAAATGGCGGGCTGGGTTCACATGAAGGTGGAACTCATCAAAGGCGGCATGGAGAAGTACGGGATCAAGAACCCGATCTTCAAGCCGAGCCCGATCACGCCGAACTACAACGACTATCTGATCTTCGAGGGCATTTCCGTCGACGAAGGCGGCAAGCAGCATTATCTCGACGTGCACATCGCTTATCGCCAGGCGTGTCTCAATGCGATCGAATATCTGAAGAAGTTCGGCTATTCAGGGGCGCAGGCATATTCGATTCTCGGCACCGCCCCCGTGCAAGGACATATCAGCGGCGTGGTCGACGTGCCGAATGCGTGCGCGACGTTGTGGCTGCCCACACAGATATTCGACTTCGATATTCGCCCGGGCGCGGATGGCCCGATCAAACACATCAAGGGCGATATCGATATGCCGCTGTCGCCCGACATCGTCTGATGTCCGAGCCCGCCGGGTCGCGATGCGGCGGGCGATTCATGATGGAGCAGGCTATGCCGACCTACGATTATCGTTGCGACACGTGCGGCCCTTTCGCCGTGCTGCGCCGCATCTCCGAGCGCGATTGCGCGTCGCCTTGTCCGTCATGCGGCAAGCTCGCGCAGCGGACACTGAGCTTGCCCGCATTGTCGCTGATGGCGTCCACGCAACGCGCGGCGCACCAGGTCAACGAGCGTGCTGCGAATGCACCGCATCGTCACGGCCCGGGTTGCGGGTGTGGCAGCAGCACGAAACCGAGGCTGGCGGGTGCAGCGCCAACGGGATTAAAGAGCAACGGTGGCGGCCGGCCGTGGATGATCAGCCACTGATCCTATTTCACAAAAGCAGAACCCGGCGGATGCGTAACGATGGCACGAAGGTCTGCCTGCACGTCGCCGCGCATGGCGCGCAGCTTCCGCAGATCGGGCACGGGCCGCGCGAGCGCCTCGTCGCGGGCGAACGCGGCCTCGAGCGCCTGCGCAACATCGAGCAGGCGCGCTTCGCTGCGCATCGGTCCGATGATCTGAAGGCCGAATGGCATGCCCATGTGATCGACGCCGCAGGGCAATGACATCGACGGATTGGTGAGGAGCGTAACCACGTAGGTCAGTGCCACCCAGCGATAGTAGTTTTCCAGCGCCACGCCGTCGATCTGCGCGCAATGCGGCGTGGTCCACGCGAACGGCGTGACGGGCGACACGGGTGAAACGATCGCGTCGTAGCGCCCGAACAGGGTCTGGAAGCGCCGGTACAGTGCGGTGCGTTGCGTGTCGGCACGTGTCACGTCGGCGAGCGTGAGTGCACTGCCCATCTCGTAGTTCGCACGCGTGTTCGGCCCGAGCAGAGCGGGATCGCGCTCGTAGGTCTCGCGCAGGCTTGCAACGAATTCCTGCGCGCGCACCACGTCGAACACGCGATGCGCGTCGACCATGTCGAGTGCGGTTGGCTCGATGGGTTCGCACACCCGCACCTGCGTGGCGATACGTGCGAGCTTTGCGCGAAACGTCGCGCGAATCGAGGCATCGACCGCACAGACGCCGAAATCTTCCGTATAGCCGATGCGCAGCGCGGCGGGGTCGAGGCGCGCGCTGGCGTGCGGATCGAGCTGCGCGGGATAGCCGAGCGGATCGGCGGCATCCTGTCCCGCGACGGCGGCCAGTTGCAGACGCACGTCGGCGACGCAGCGGCCCATCGGTCCACTGACCCAGTTCGGCGCCCATCCCAGCAGCCGATGCGCCGACGGCACGAGGCCCGGCGACGCGCGGAAACCCACCACGCCGCACAGCGCGGCGGGAATGCGCAGTGAACCGCCGAGGTCCGACCCCGTGGCGAGCGGCAACATGCCCGTCGCGAGCGCGACCGCCGAGCCGCCGGACGAGCCGCCCGCGTTCAGGCGCGGATCGAACGGGTTGCCCGTCGCGCCCCACACCGCGTTGCGTGTGTTGGCGCCCGCACCCATTTCAGGCGTGTTCGTTTTCGCGGCGACGATCGCGCCAGCCGCACGCAGACGTGCAACGAAAGCGTTGTCCGCGACGGGCACGTGCTCGCGATAGAGCGGCGAGCCGTAGGTGGTCAACAGGCCGGCTGTCTCTTCGAGATCCTTCACGCCGATGGGCAGGCCGTGCAACAGGCCGAGCGGTTCGCGGCGCGCTATGGCTTCCTGTGCGCGCCGCGCTTCGTCGCGTGCCCGTTCGAACGCGGTGGCGGCGAGCGCATTGACGGACGGCTCGGTGGCTTCGATGCGCGCGAGACACGCGTCGAGCAGATCGACGGGCGAAAGCTCGCCTGCGCCGATCAGGCGCCGTGCCTCGACGGCGGACAGTTCCAGCAGGGTTTCGGACATGCGGATCGTGATTGAGATGCGAGAGACCGGGCGGTTGGATAGGACAGCGGCTCGTGATGCGAAAGGCGACGCGAATCCTGACACTGCTACTGCTGGCAGGTCACGCAGTGAATCACGCTGCCAGCGGGCGCGCCGACTGATCGACGCACGCGACAATGGCATCGCGTGTATTGAGCAGATGCACGCGCGTCTGCTCGCGCACCGCGTCCGCGTCGCGCGCACGCCAGGCGGCGAGCAGTTGCGCATGCTCTTCGTTGTTGCTTGCCATGATATCGGGCTGCACATACATGGACAGCGAGACATAGGGTCTTGCGAGCAGCGACAGCCCGCGCACGACCTCGAACAGCCGCGTGCTGGCTTCGCTGTGCATCAGTGCCTGATGAAACTCCTCGTTGAGCAGGGTCCATTGCTCGGAAGTCGGTGCGACCGCACTCATCGCTTCGTGACATGCGTTCGCGGTGTCGAGATGCTCAGCGCTCGCGTTCAGACATGCCCGTGCCGCGAGCATCGGCTCGAGCATCATGCGCAACTCGTATATTTCGCTGACGTCGTCAGCCGTCAGGCCGCGCACTTCGACGCCCTTGTTGGGATCGATCGCGACGAGCCCCTCCGCGCGCAGATCGCGAAACGCCTCGCGGACCGGCGTCGTGCTCACGCCGAGACGCTTCGCGACTTCCTCCTGGCGCAGCCGTGTGCCCGCCGCGTAGACGCCTTGCAGGATCTCCACGCGCAGCGTCCCCAGTACGTATTCCTGAATCGTGCGATATGGCTTGCCCATGGCGTCTCCTGTTGGTGGCCTGATCTACGGGCGTCCGTCCGTACCCGTGTTTTCGCGTTGGCGAGAATGGTCAGGCGGCAGATCCGTGGCGTGCATCGAGCGGGAGGTCACGCCTCGCACCGATCGCGGCTTCGACCCACGCCGCCGTGCGCAGTACCGCCAGATCCTCGCCGAATGCGCCGACGATCTGCAAACCCAGCGGCAAGCCCCGCGCTGTCCAGCCCGACGGCACCGTCACGGCAGGAACACCGAGCAGGCTCCACGGCGCGCAGAACACCGGGTCGCCCGTATCGTCGAGACCTTCGGGGGCTGCGCCCGGCGCCGGTACGCTCACGAGCGCGTCGCAGCCCGCCAGCAGCGCCGCCGATTCCGCGCGCAGTGCGGACTGCAACGCCAGTGCCTCGCGGTAGCGTGCTGCGGGCATCGCTGCGCCTTCGTCGATGAGCGCCTGCATGTGCTGGCTGAGTTGCGCGCGGTGATACTCCGACACCGGGCCGATTGCGTGCCACGCCTCCACGCGCAGGATCACCTGCAGCGCATCGACGATCTGCGCGAGATCCGCGCCGAATCCGATTTCGACCACCTCGGCGCCTGCTGCGCGCAACTGCGCAAGCGATGCTTCGAAATTGGCCTGCTGCGCGTCCTGCAGGCGCGCATCGAAAGGCGTGCGCACCACGCCCAGACGCGGCGGCGAGGCGAGCGGCGCGAACCACGCCTGCCAGCTCTGCGCTCGGTCGATCGCCTCCGGGCGTCCCGCCACGAACAGCGCATGCGCGAGCGCGGCCGTTTCCACCGATTGAGCGAAAAATCCAATGTGATCGAGCGACGCGGCGAGGGGATGCACGCCATCGCGCGGGATGCTGCCATAGCTCGGCTTGTAGCCGACCACGCCGCAATACGCGGCAGGACGTATCACGGAGCCGACCGTTTGCGTGCCGAGCGCGAGCGGCACGATGCCGGCGCCCACGGCCGCAGCAGAACCGCTCGACGAGCCGCCCGGCGTGTGCGTATGGCCCCATGGGTTGACGGTCGGGCCGGGCTGGCGCCACGCGAATTCCGTGGTCACGGTCTTGCCGAATACGAGCGCGCCATATTGGCGCAGCTTCGTCACGATCGCGGCGTCCGCCTGCGGACGATGGTCGCGATAGATCGGCGAGCCGTACGCGGTCGGCATGTCGATGGTGTCGATCAGATCCTTCACGCCAACGGGCAAACCCGCGAGCGGCGCGCGCGCATCCGGCTCGACATACGCTTCGGGCCGGTACGTGAAGGCATGCAGCGTGGCTTCGAGCGCGTCGGCGCGCGCGATGGCCGCGTCGAGGCGGGCGCGGCTCGCGGCGGCATTGCCGCGTTGCGCGATCAGTTCCGTCACGAACGACGGCGAGGCTTCGGTCATGTCGCACTTCCATTCGAAGCGTTCGCGCACGGGGGCACGCGAACGCGTGGGTCGATTGCCGGCAATGACGGCGGATGCCTTATTTTCCCAGCGAAGCCGCAAACGAATTGTCGACCGATCCCGCATAGGTTGCGGCGCCCGGCTTGATATTGCCGATCGATTCCTGCAAATCCAGCGCGTTGCGGAAAGCCTGTTCGGAGATATCGGGCGTCGGCGCGTAGATGTTCTGGTCGATCAACCGTCCGACGGCCGCTTCCACGATCTTCGGGTCGAGCGACGGGAATTCGCTCTTCGCGACATCCTTGGCCGTCTGCGGCGACTGATGGATGAGCGCCTCGGCCTCGGCGATCGACTTCACGAACGCTGCCACCATCTTCGGCTTGTCCTTGATGGTCGAGGCGAGCGTGTCGATGGTCGAGAATGCGTAGCCACCGGGATAGGCCTTCGGAAAGCCGTAGACGATCTTGTAGCCCTGCGCGATACCGGTGTCGGCCTGCGGTTCGTAAACGGCCGCCGCCTGGCTGCGGCCCGCGCTGACGGGCGCGAGCTCGGTGCCGAGCTGCACGGTATTGAGCGAGACCTTCTCGATCTTCTGATCCTTGATCAGACGTTGCAGCAGGTAAGTGCTGGTGGAGGGCGGCAGCGCGACGGCTACGCTCTTGCTCGACATGTCGCCGGGCTGATGCACGCCGGCATCGGGCGGCGCGATCACCCACACGGGCACGCCTGCCACCACGTTCGCCACGCTGATCACGCTCGCGCCCTTGAGATTCGCGAGCACGGCCGTCATCGGGTCCTGCAGCGAAAAGTCCGCATGGCCGCCGATCACGGCAGCCACGCCCGCCGCACCGCTGCCTGCCGTGACCTTCGTCACGTCGAGCCCGTTCTTCGCGAAGATGCCTTTGTCGATTGCCACGTAGAGCGGCAGATACTGGATCGACTGGAATGCCTGATACACCGTCACCGGCTCGGCCGCCTGCGCGGGCAATTGCGCCGCGAACCCCGTTATCGCGGCAGCCGCCGCGATCGCGCCCATGCGTGCGTTCATCCGTTTCATCGTTTTGCCTTCCATGAAATGACCTTTGCTTCCGTGAATTGAACGATCCAGCTCAACAGCGTCGCCATCAGCGTGAGCACGATGATGCCGAGCCACACGGTGTTCAGATCGAACAGCGATCCCGCGACGAACACTTCGTGTCCCAACCCCGCCTGCGAAGCGATGTACTCGCCCACCACCGCGCCGATCAGGGCGAAGCCGATGTTCACGCGCAGCGTGGAAAACACCCACGGCATCGCGCCCGGCAAAATGAGCTTGGTGAAGATCATCGAAGGCTTCGCGTTGAACGAGCGGAACAGGTTGAGCAGGTCCTTGTCGACTTCGCGCGCGGCGGCACAGGAAGAGATCATTGCCACCGCGAAGGTGGAAATGCCGGCGAGCCACACTTTCGACGTCATGTCCGAGCCGAACCAGATGACGATGAGCGGTCCGAGCGCGATCTTCGGGATGCTGTTAAGAATGACCGAGAGGCCCTCGGCAACGCCCGAAACACGCGGCACGAACCACAGCAGCAAACCGAGCCCGATGCCGAGCCCGCTGCCCAGCACCAGGCCGAGCACGGTTTCGTAGAGCGTGACGAGCGTGTCGCTGACCAGCGTGCCGCCGTTGAGACCTTGCTGCGCCGCCAGCCAGATACCGGCAGGCGAGCCCAGCAGTTTGCCGTTGATCCAGCCAGCCGAGACGGCCACCTGCCACAGCGCGATGAGCGCGACGACGATGAGGGCAACAGCGCCCGTAGTGCCGAGCTTTGCCGCGTGGCCTCGCTTCGTGCGCCGGCGCACCGGCGCGTCGGATGACATTGCTACGTCGCTCATGCCGTGGCTCCCGCATGCTGGATGGTATGGCTGCGCAGTCCGTTCCAGACGCGCGAATGGAAGGTGCGGAATTCGGGCGCTTCGCGCGCCGATACGGCGGTGCGCGGGCCGTGCGTGGTGAGGCGCACGTCGATATCGTCTTCGATGCGCGCGGGGCGGCCGCCCAGCAGGATCACACGGTCGCTTACCGCGATTGCCTCCTCGATATCGTGCGTGACGAGCACGACGCTCGTGCCGCTTTGCTCGCGCAGCGCCATCACATCGTCTTCGAGTGCGAGCCGTGTTTCATAGTCGAGCGCTGAAAACGGCTCGTCGAGCAGCACCAGTGTGGGGTCGACGAGCAGCGTGCGCGTCAGCGCCACGCGCTGGCGCATGCCGCCGGAAAGCGAGTGCGGATAAGCGTCGGCCACGGCGCCCAGGCCATAACGCGACAGCATCTGGCGTGCGCGTTCGTAATCAGCCGCTTTGACCTTGCGGTACAGCTCGATACCGAGCACCGCGTTCTGCAATACCGTGCGCCACGGCATCAGCAGATCCTTTTGCAGCATGTAGGCGATGCGGCCCGCGCTGCCGTCTTCACGCGCACCCACGCTGACATGGCCCGATTGCGGCTGGATCAGCCCCGAAACGAGATTGAATAGCGTGCTCTTGCCAGCGCCGCTGCGACCGACGATCGACACGATCTCGCCGCTCTTCACGCTGAAGTCGAGGCGCTCGAAGATCGGCACGTCGACGCCATCGGCGCTCCGAAATGCATGACTGAGTTGTTGGACCTTCAGGCGGTCCGTGCCCGACGCGCGCGTCGTATCGATTGCACCCGCTGCTGGCGCAGTGGCAAAGGCAGAGAGACTCATGGACATCCCCATCGGTACGTGGTGTGCGTTTGTGCTGTGCACAACGCATAATGCACAATCAAAAAAAACGCGGCGCAACTGGAAAAAAATTCGGCGCGCAATTGGGGATTTCCGCGCCCGAAGATGGTGCGGGCATGGGGATGAAGACCAAGAGGGTGCAAGCGGGGTGATCGAAGCGAACCAGTGAACGCGAGCCTCCCGGTTGCTGATGCATTACATATCGCCTATGTTTATAGCGCTAGCGAATACGCTATCGCACCTATGGCGTGACGAGGAATGCGCCGGCCCTCCGCGCTTTCACTGCTGAAAATCGCGTAGGGAGACATCATGGCTTCGGTAATCATCGATGTGAGTGCATCGATTATTTATAACGATTCCACGAAGGCCGCCGCGAACGCGACGGTAATTCAGAACGCACTGAATAATGTCGGTACGCTTACCTACGTGCAGGTCCAGGTCAATAGCCCGGGCGTCTACTATTGCAATGAGGTGGTCATGCCGACCAACACGTCATTCCTGCTGGGCTATGGCGTGACGCACCGCAAGCCCGCCAACTACAACCTGTGCATGTTCATCAACAAGGGGGCGCTTCAGAGTCCACCCGTTGGTGACAGCAATATCGGGTTTTTCGGTCAAGGCACGATCGACGGTAACGCAGCGAGCCAGACGAGCCTCACACAGGCAGTCAGCGCGATTACGGCCAATACCTTTCTCTATGGTATTCAGGGCGAAATCTCGATGATCAACGTGAAGAACTTCGAGTGCGCGATTGCAAATCCATTTAATACGAATGGCTTCTTCTGTCAGTACATCGGTACGGACGCATATTTCCACGACATGAATCCGAATGTGGCGCGTGACTTCATTCATATCAACGGGCCGTCGAAGCACATTGTCGTGGATCGTTGCAGTGGGTTCTCGAATGACGCGTTTATTGCGCTGAACGCGTGGGACTGGCACCGCAGCGGTCCGACAGTCGGCGACATTGTGGACGTACGGATCAACGACTGCGCGTATTACGGCTGTACCGGCCTCGCAGGCCAAACCCGGACTTCGAGTCTCGTGGTGTTTCTTCCGGGCACGCGGACGACGGGTAACGGCACGGGCACCGGCAATGTCAGGAATGTGTCGGTGGACGGCTGGGAGGTCAATATGAATACTGCGCCGGCCGCACCGGCGTCGCCGGGAATCGCGATCACAGGCGACTTCGACCAGGTGAACGGTTCCGAGTATTCCGGCGTCGGCCTGGTCGAGAACGTCAGGATCACGCGTGGCTATTACGCGATGACGAACTCGAACTGCAGCATGATGGTCGTGCAGAAGACGCCGAGCGGGTCTCCTGCCGATGGCCAGAACACGCTGACAGTGCGCAACGTCGTTGTCGAACAGGTGCACTGCGATGCGTCGGTCGGCGCCAATGGCCATATCGCCGTGTCGATACAGGTGCCGTACAACACGTTCAACCTGGATGGCTTGAAGTTCAAAGACTGTGAATGGACCCCGTCGAACCTGACGTCGAACCAGGCGTTTATCCAGTTCGGCAATAAGACGGTTGCCCGCCAGGTGATCATCGACGGGCTCACCATCAATTCGAGCGGCGCGACCGCCCCTACGGCGGCGTGCTTTATCAACCAGTACAGCGCTGGAAATGCGGCGGTGATCGATGACCTCACGCTGGACGGGATCGTGACCGCACAGGGTTATCAGATACCGCAATCGTGGTTCCTTCTGGCGGGTGGCGTAAACAACTTCCGGTCGCGCGGCAACAACATCACCGGCCCGAATGGCGGCGCCGATGGTCAAGGCATCTGTCTGGTCGCCAATACGGCGTACGTGGGTTACGGCGTGGTCTCCGATGGCTATTTCAACGGCGTCAAGGCGGGCGTGCAGATCAATAACGCATCCGCTGCCGGCGTGACGCTGGCGTGGCGCGATTGCAAGATTCTGAACCAGACGCATCCGGTTTTTATGAACGGTGCGTTCACCGCGAACGTTTCCTATGTCGGCGGCATGCTGAGCACAGGCGCGAATCTGGTTCGAAACGTAGCGGGGGCGACGACCCTGTCACTGTTCGGCACCACGGTCAGTGGCGCAGGTGCGCAAGCGGTCACGGTCGTGTCGGGTACCGTGCGCATCACGAAGTCGGACCTTGCGGCGATCACCGCGAGCGGCGCTGTGCTGACCCCACAGAACAACGATATCGTCAACTTCGCGGGTACGCCCTCGTACGCCGGTGCAGTGGTGCAGGGCGGGGGAACGGGGGCGGGCATGTACATCTATCGCGGTACGGGCGCAGCGGGTTGGGTGAAACTGAATTGAGCCGGGGGGATGAATTGCAGATCGTCTGGCTATTTTTTGCCGCGTTGAAATATGTGGCCGTTGTAAAAATGCCAAATCTCTGCGTGAAACAGATTTGAAAGATATTCGGCTGCCGTTCAGTGTGCGACCATCAATCAACAGCTTTTGAAACGCACAACGATGAACCGGGGGCTCCATGAGTAACCATGTGCTCATTTGGGCGGGGGTGCCGCACAACAGTGATGGCATCGTCTTTCAGGTCAGGGTGGTCCACGGGCTTCAACGTTTCTACCTGGCGCGCCGCGTGCTCGAGGATGTGTTCGACCTCGAACCACGCGCTTCCGACGCAAGACAGCTCGAACTCTTCTACACGTTTCTGACGCGCATCGTGGCGCGCGCCAGCAGCAAGCGGTCGATCGGCGGTTCAGACACAGTTGCGCTCCAGTCAACTGACTTCATCGCATCGGGCAAAAGGGAAAATCGATCGACTCTTCATGCATACGCGGGACGTGAAGGGTAAAACGCCTACGCAGCGGATCCGGAATGCGGGGTTGGTGAGGTCGGCGGGTTTTTTCGTATTTCACATGCCGATCGGGGCGATCGATCGAACTCACACTGATAGTCGGTGGCTGCAAATCGGTCCGCGCGTGTGCCTGCTGGAACCTTCGATTCTATTCGCTTCTTCACGGACAGCAAGCCATCCGTTGTTTCGAACCCAACACGCTTTTCGTCGCCCGGCAAGTTTGCGCCCGATGTGTAACGATGGGCATGGAACTCGCACCAGTCTGAAGACGCAGGACAACTCAACGGGGAGGGAAGATGAGAGACAACGCCGAGACACTATTCGTCGCTTCCGAGGACATTGCAACAGCGTTGAACCTGCTGGAGAGCGTGGAGGTTGAGATCGGATTCGATAGCGATGATCCCGAGAGCATCGAGCAGGCGATTCTCGCCGTCGAGGAGGCAATCAATACTCGCCTGAGCGGCCATCGCGGCGATGCACGTATCGAATCAGCGATTCTTCGCGTTAAATCGGATTTCCGGTGCGCGATCCTGGAGCAAGCCTCGTCCGATGAGGACAACGATGGGGCCATCAGCAGCATCCACACCGTGCATTGACTTTTCGACGCGTGTCCACCCGATCGCGCAGTGCGATCGGGTGCAACCGATAGCCCAACACATATGTCTGTGTAGCAAGCTTGACTCTTTTCTTTCTCATCGGCGCGCCGAGATGGTTCGCATCAGCGTCCCTTAAGAATTGCGCTTTATGATGCCGTCCTCGTTTTGCGACAGCGCCGGTAAGCATGTCGCAAGTCCGCAATATTTAATTCAGCATTACCGGTTCTTCCGGCTTTGATTCCCTGAGACGCGGTATTTTTGTCATTATTCAGAATGCCACCAGGGAACAAGTTCGGCATTCAAAACGCCATTAATTACCGGTGTGTTCGGGCCGCCACAGTCGCGTGCGCCGAATGTAAAGGATCGTTACTCACGTAACGGCGAACCACGAACACGTACCGGGTGTTCACTCCTCCCAGGCGATCCACGGAGCGGCGCGCGCGATGACTGCCGCCGTCGCGCGCACGCATTCGCTTGCCCGCGAGCTCACGCAGATGTTTTCAAACCGTAACAACCCGCCATATTGAGGGGGTCAAGATTCAATTACTTTTTGAGTAACCGATCGCGGCCGTATTTGCGGGGGCGTGGAGCAGTCGGTACTTGTTCGATCTATTCGAGGCGGGTCAACCGATCACATCATGAATCTGAACCTGAAACGGCTCTATCACGTATGCAATCCCGAGCGCGCATGCCTGGACGGCAATCTTCCGTCGCTGCAATGGCGAATTCGTTGCATCGATATTCGTGAACGGCAAGGCGCCGCATTGCTCGCCAATGATCGCGCCGCGGGTTTGATCGAATTTCCCTCGTTGAGCATCCCCGGTGATCTGAATGAAGTCGACGAACTCACGCGAACCAGCGCAGCCATCAGTTGGGTGGCTGTCGTCACCCATGCGCATCTCGATGATCCGGAAATTGGGCGGATCGTCCGCACGCGGTGTGTGAGTTATATCCGCTTGCCCGCGGCGGCGGAGATGGTCGCTCAGGAACTGGATCGTGCGTATGAGATGTCCGCTGGCGACGGGAACGAGCATACGAGCGCGAACGTGGGAGCCGTCGCGTTGATCGGCGCAAGCGCGGCGATGGGCGACGTGCGTGCGGCAATCCGTAGCGCGTCGGAACATGAACGGCCTGTGACGTTCATCGGCGAATCGGGCACGGGCAAGACGCTGGCGGCGTCGTCGATCCATCTGGGTTCGTCGCGCCGCGAAGGGCCGTTCGTGTCGATCGATTGCGCGGCCTTCGCACCGGAACGCGTGGAAGCGGAATTGTTCGGGGAAGCGGGCGGCGAGGAGACCGAAGTCGAAGAGGGCAACCAGCGCTCCCGCCTCGGCATGGCGGAGGGCGGCTCACTGTATATCGACGGCATCTGCGAACTGCCGCTGTCGGCACAGCAGCGTCTCGCGGACGTGCTCGATTCAGGAGCGCGCAACGTGCGCATCATCTGCTCGAGCTATATCGACTTGCAGCGCGCTGCAGACGAACATCGTCTGCACGCGCGTCTTTTGTCGTGGCTTGCGCCCGACACGATCACGATTCCTCCGCTGCGTGAGCGCGGCCCGGATATTCGCTTGCTCGCCACGCATCTGCTGAAGAGCTTCCGCTCCGATTCCCGTCATGGGGTGCAAGGTTTTTCCGTATGCGCGTGGGAAGCGTTCGACGCGCACACGTGGCCCGGCAATCTGCAGGAAATGATCAACCGGATCCGCCATGCAATCGTCGCCAGTGAAGGCCCGCTCATCACGGCCGTTGACCTCGGTTTCGATCGGACCGCGAGCGTGCCGATGCTGAGCGCGTCCGACGATAACGACCAGATTCCCGAATGGCAGGCGGTCGAGCTGGCCATCGCGCGAAATCAGGGCCGGCTCGATGCGGCTGCGTCCGAGTTGCGCATTTCCAGGGTGCTGCTCGCCCGCATGCTGGCATCGGACTCCCGGCGGTCGGTGGCGGCGCCGGGCGAGTTGCGGATGGATTCCGCGTAGGGGGCAGGGTGGGCGCTGGAATGACGCTCGCCCGCGAACAGGCCCGAACAGACCATTCCGCAATGCGCTTCACGAACAGTTACACAAACCTTTTTTGTGTAGCACCTTGTCACATATCTGCGCGCTATGCTTGCCGTCAACGTCGCGGCGCCTATTTCCGCGTATCTACCCTGGTTATTTTTCTCGACGTTATTTGCCATTTTTTGCGGATTTTTTTATTCCGTCCTATGTTGTTTTTGTGTTACCGGAACCTTCCCTGACCCATGAAAGAGCCCTATCGCGCCGTTCACCGCTATCCGCGTAACGACTCGGGACGCGACTTCGTCGTGGGCGATCTGCACGGTTGCTTCGAGCAATTGCGCGCGGAGCTGGAGGCGCGCCATTTCGATCCGCAACGCGACCGGCTGTTTGCCGTCGGCGATCTCGTCGATCGCGGGCCGCAATCGGATAGCGTGCTGGAGGCCGTCGAGCGCTACAGGATCAAGTCGGTGAAGGGCAATCACGAAGACGTGATCCTACGCTGGCATGCCGGCGAGGAGCAGGCGCTTTCACTGCTGGGCAACGGCGCGGACTGGCTGCTCGACAGAGCCGACGAACGGGAATGGGTTCATGCGATCGCCGCGTACATGGCATCGCTGCCGTACCTGATCGAGATCGAAACTGAGCACGGGCTGGTTGGCATCGTGCACGCGGATTCGCCCGTATCCGACTGGAACCGGCTGGTCGCCGATATCGAAAGAGAACGGGCGGACGGCAAGACGCGCCGCAAGGCGATCTGGTCCCGCACGCGCTGGAAGGCGCATCAACCGCATCCTTCGCCGTCACGCAACACGTTGCGCAGTCTGCTAGACAAGGCGCGACACAGCGTGCGCGGAGAGGCGCATGCCGTGGGACGGATCGAGAACGTGACGGCCGTGATCGTCGGCCATACGCCCGTGTCCACCGTCACCGCGAAGGACAACGTGATCAACATCGACACGGGCGCTGTCTACGGCGGCAAGCTCACGATCATGGACCTTGCCGACCTGCCGCAGTGGATCGACGTGTCGCCGCGCTCTCCTGTTGCGGACGAGCCAGGCTGGCGCGAGCCGGTCATGGCGAACAGCGCGGCGCGCGCGCAAACGCCTGAGTTGAAGGCCCATACCGCAATGGCTGAAGCGGCCACGAGCGAGACCGACGTCGCACTGGCAGACGATCCTGCACCGTTGGAGATTCCCGCTGCAACGGCGGCGCGTCATGACGACGTTCAAAACGAAGCGCCGCGTCTCGCGCCCGAATCCAGGCCCGCGCCCGAACCGTTGACACCGTTCGTCTCGAACGGCATGCACATCACCGTGCGGATGAGCCTGCACAGCATGGTGAGCGAGGGGCAGCAGGGCGCGAATACCGTCGCCACGCGCCGGCGATAGCGACGACAAGCGTCATTCAATTCGGCGGCACATGGCGCGCCGTATCCATGCCAAGCCGTCTGAGCAGATCGCGTCCGCGCGCGCTGATCTGCAGTGCGGCCATGCCGCCGCGAAGCTCGTGCACTTCGACGAGTTCGTAGTGGCGCAGTGCGAGCACATCGGGCTCGAGCGATTCGATGCGGCGGTCATTGCCATTCAACAGCATGAGCGTCGCCAGTTCGTGAGGGCTCAACATCAGGACACCTCCGTGGACAAGTGAGCGAGCAGTCCGGACATGCTAGTCGGAGGACACGACAGTTTGACTACGGGTGTATTTCATCCCGTTACGCGGTTACGTGTTTGACGGTCGCGAAAGGCGGCGGCCAGTCCCGCGCTTGCGGCCCATGCGCGAATGGCGCGGCGATAAATCGACGACGGGCGTGTAACAGGCTTACGCGCGGGTAAGCCCGTTACAGCAGCTGGAAAGCACGCGCCTGCTTGCGCGGCGTTAGCGTGCGTCATCGGCCGTGGCGCGCCAGGCAGGCGTTTCGTCGTCGACCTGTGAGACCAGCGTTTCGAGCGACAGACCTTTCGTTTCGATACCCATCGCCCACACGGCCAATGCGGCCACGCCGAACGACAGCGCGCCGAGCGTGAACACACCCCCTTGTCCGAAGATGGGCAACACCACGCCGACTGCATAGGGGCCGATCAGCGAGCCGATACGGCCTATCGCCGAAGCAAAGCCGGACCCCGTCGCCCGCGCACCCGTGCCGTAGAGTTCGGGCGTGTACGTGTAGAGCACGGCCCACATGCCGAACAGGAAGAACTGCATCGCGAGGCCGGTGCAGATCAGCAGCGTGACGCTGTCGGCGTGCAATGCCGTCTGGCCATATGCGTAGGCCATTACCCCGCCGCCGACCAGCGACGCGATACACGTCGGCTTGCGCCCCCATCGTTCGACGAGCCACGCGGCGCACAGAAAGCCCGGTACGCCCCCAAGCGAGATGAGCACGGTGTAGAACACCGATTTCGTGACGGCGAAGCCCGCCTGCTGCATCAATGCACCTAGCCACGAGGTGAGACCATAGAACCCGAGCAGCGCGAAGAACCACAGCGCCCATACCATGATCGTGCGCTGACGATAGGCCGCGCTCCAGATTTCACGGAACGCGCCGTGCTTCGAGGGCACGGCCTGATCGGCGAGCATCGACGGCGCGGGCAGCGAACGCAGTCCGCTGGACTTCATCACCTTCGCCTCGATCTGGCCGAGTACGGCATCGGCCTGCGCAAGACGTCCGCGATGTTCGAGCCAGCGCGGCGATTCGGGCACGACGCGCCGCACGATCAGCACGAACACGGCGGGAATCGCAAGCAATGCGAACACGGTGCGCCAGCCGAAATGCGGCAGCACGAAGAACGACACGACGCCCGCCGTGATGAAGCCGAGCGGCCAGAAGCCGTCCATCAGCGCGACGAGCCGTCCGCGCGAAGCCGTCGGCACGAATTCGGACAGCAGCGTTTGCGCGATCGGGAACTCCATGCCCATGCCGATGCCGAGCAGCACCCGATAGACGATCAGCGCATCGACGCTTTGCGCCGTCGAGCACAGATACGACGCGACGCCCCACAGCACCATGCTCCACTGAAAGACCGGGCGTCGGCCGAAGCGGTCCGCGAACAGTCCCGCGACGGCCGCGCCGAGCACCATGCCGAAGAAGCTCGCGCTCGCGACGAGTCCCGCTGCTGCGCTCGACAAACCGAACTCGGTCTTGATCGAGCCGAGCACGAAGGTCATCGTGCCGAGATCGACGGAATCGAAGAAGAACGCAATCGCGATGATGATGAAGATGGTGCGGTGATAGCCGGAAAACGGCAGGCGTT
Source organism: Paraburkholderia caribensis (assembly GCF_002902945.1). Taxonomy (NCBI): domain Bacteria; kingdom Pseudomonadati; phylum Pseudomonadota; class Betaproteobacteria; order Burkholderiales; family Burkholderiaceae; genus Paraburkholderia; species Paraburkholderia caribensis. Next base: position 1,940,412 of record NZ_CP026102.1, on the reverse strand, counting down.
CTAGACGCGCGGCGGCGCTGGGTCGTGCGATGGTCGGCATGTCATCCCCGGATGGAGGTTGGAAGAGGCCGGCGGTCCAGCGAAGCGCGCTTGCTTCACGGGCCGGCTCGTTCCAGTAGATGCCGCCATTAATCCGTCATATAGAACAGATTCGGCATTGGGATGGTATGTCTGCGCCATCCGGTGTGCGCCATCGGTCATGACGCACACGTTCGTTCATTGCGTATGGGCAGCCACGCTCGGTGCCGGTGCGCGCGCAACATGCTTCCCGCCACGAGCCGGTGCGCCGTTCGCCACATAGTAGGGCGCGTTGGAGCGCGCGAGCGGATCGCGCCCGCGAATGCGGTCCGCGATTTTTTCCGCGAGCATGATGGTCGGCGCGTTCAGGTTGCCTGTGGTGATGCGCGGCATGATCGACGCGTCGACCACGCGCAGTCCTTCGAGACCATGCACGCGCCCTTCGCCATCGACGACGGCCATGTCGTCATAACCCATCGCGCACGAGCACGACGGATGATAGGCCGTCTCGGCACGCGCGCGCACGAACGCGTCGATCTGCGCATCCGTCTGCAGCTCGGCGCCGGGGCTCAGTTCGCGTCCACGGAAGCGGTCGAGCGCCGGCTGCGCGATGATCTCGCGGGTCACGCGGATCGCGTCGCGGAACTCGCGCCAGTCGAGCGCTTCGGACATGTAGTTGAAGAGGATCGACGGATGCGCGTGCGGGTCGCGCGAACGCAGCTTGACGCGCCCGCGGCTCGGCGAGCGCATCGAGCCGACGTGCGCCTGAAAGCCGTGCATCTTGATCGCATTCGTTCCGTTGTAATTGATCGCGACAGGCAGGAAGTGATACTGGATGTTCGGCCACGGGTCGTCGTCGCGCGTACGGATGAACCCGCCTGCCTCGAAGTGATTGCTCGCGCCAATGCCCGTGCCCTTCAGTATCCATTCGATGCCGATGGCGGGCTGGTTGCGCAGCAGCAGTGCAGGGTAGAGCGACACGGGCTCCTTGCACTCGTACTGCATGTACATCTCGAGATGATCCTGCAGGTTCTGGCCGACACCGGGCAGATCGAGCACGACGGGAATGTCGAACTCGCGCAGCCATGCGCCGGGTCCGACGCCCGAGCGTTGCAGGATTTGCGGCGATGCAATCGCGCCGCCGCACAGCAGTACTTCGCGGCGCGCGTGCACGGTGATGCGCGCGTCGCCGTCCAGATACACCACGCCTTGCGCGCGCTTGCCGCTGAAGAGAATGCGGTCGGTGGTAGCGTGCGTGACGATCGTGAGGTTGGGCCGCTGCTTCGCCTGATCCAGATAGCCGCGCGCGGTGCTCGCGCGGCGGCCGTTCGCCGTCACCGTGCGGTCCATCGGGCCGAAGCCTTCCTGCTGGTAGCCGTTGAGGTCGTCGGTGCGCGGATAGCCTGCCTGCACGCCCGCTTCGACCATCGCTTCGAACAGCGGGTTCACGCCGGGCTTGCTGGTCGTCACGTGCACGGGGCCGTCGCCGCCGTGATAGTCGTTCGCGCCGATGTCGCGCGTCTCGGCCTTGCGGAAATACGGCAGGCAATCCAGATAGGCCCAGTTTTCCAGGCCTTTTCGTTCGGCCCAGCCGTCATAGTCGAGCGCGTTGCCGCGGATATAGCACATGCCGTTGATCAGCGACGAGCCGCCGAGCCCCTTGCCGCGCCCGCATTCCATGCGGCGATTGTTCATGAACGGCTCGGGGTCCGTTTCATACGCCCAGTTGTAGCGGCGCCCCTGCAGCGGATACGCGAGCGCGGCAGGCATCTGCGTGCGAAAGTCGAAGCGATAGTCGGGCCCGCCCGCTTCGAGCAGCAGCACGGTCGCGTCGCGGTCTTCCGTCAGACGCGTCGCGAGCACGTTGCCCGCCGAACCCGCGCCGATGATGATGTAGTCGTACTCCTTCGCTGCCATGCTGCGCTCCCTCAAAACACGGGCTGATATTTGCCCAGTTCGACCTGGATGGATTTGATGCGCGTGTAGTGCTCGAGTGTCGTGATGCCGTTCTCGCGGCCCACGCCCGATTGCTTGTAGCCGCCCACGGGCATTTCGGCGGGCGACTCGCCCCATGTGTTGATCCAGCAGATACCCGCTTCGAGCCGGTGAATCACCCGATGCGCGCGCGACAGGTTCTCGGTCACGACGCCGGCAGCGAGGCCGTAAATCGTGTCGTTCGCGCGCGCGATCACTTCGTCTTCGTCGGCGAAGGTGAGAATGCTCATCACGGGCCCGAAGATTTCTTCGCGGACGATCTTCATGTCGTCGCGGCAAGCGGCGAATACAGTGGGCTGCACATACTGTCCGTGCGCGTAGTCGCCGTCGGTGATGCGCGCGCCGCCCGTCAAGAGTCGCGCGCCTTCTTTCTTTCCGCTTTCGATGTAGCCGAGCACCTTGTCCAGTTGCGCCGCGCTGGCGAGCGGGCCGAAGTTGGTCGACGGGTCGGACGGCTTGCCGATACGGATGCGCTTCACGCGCTCGATCACGCGTGCTTCGAAGGCCGGTTGCACCGATTGATGCACGAATACGCGCGTGCCGTTCGTGCAAACCTGTCCCGCGCTGAAGAAGTTCGCGGTGACGGCGATGTCGGCGGCGCGGTCGAGGTCCGCGTCGTCGAACACGATCAACGGCGACTTGCCGCCGAGTTCCATCGTCACTTCCTTCAGCGACGAGCCGCCCGCCATCGACATCACCTTCTTGCCCGTCTCGACGCCGCCCGTGAACGAAATCTTGGCGATGCCCGGATGAGCGCTCAGCATCGCGCCGACCCGGCCGTCGCCCTGCACGACGTTGAACACGCCGGGCGGCACGCCTGCTTCGAGGTAGATTTCCGCGAGTTTCGACGCGGACAGCGGCGTCACTTCGCTCGGCTTGAAGATCATCGCGTTGCCGGCAGCGAGCGCGGGCGCGGATTTCCAGCACGCGATCTGGATCGGATAGTTCCATGCGCCGATGCCCGCTGTCACACCCAGCGGCTCGCGCCGCGTATAGACGAACGACTCGGCGCGCAACGGAATCTGCTGGCCCTCGATGGCCGTGGCGAGTCCGGCGTAGTACTCGATCACGTCCGCGCCCGTGACGATATCGACCGCGCGGGTTTCGGCAATCGGTTTGCCCGTGTCGCGCATTTCGAGTTCGGCGAGCGCGTCGTTGCGCTCGCGCAGCAATTCGACGGCGCGGCGCAGGATGCGCGAACGCTGCATGGCCGTCATCGCGGCCCACGCGCGCTGGCCTTCGCGCGCCGATTGCACCGCGCGGTCGATGTCGGCTTCGCTCGCCTGCTGGACGGTTGCGAGCCGTTCGCCGGTGGCGGGATCGAAGGTGTCGAAGCTGACGCCGCTCGTGGCGTCGACATATTCGCCGCCGATGTAGAGACGTTGCAGGCCGTATCCGGGCATCGGTTTTCTCCTTGAAATGCGGGGTTCGTGGCGCGACGTTATGAGCCGCTTTGCGCCAGCAGCAGGTCGATGTAGTCGTTCGCGAGGCGCAGCGCCGCTTTGGTATCGAATGGATCGCCGGACAACGCGCCGCGCAGCCACAAGCCGTCGATCATCGCGGCAAGACCGCTGGCGGCGCGGCGTGCCGACGCGCGCGGCAATTCCTTCGCGAACTCCGCGCACAGGTTCGAATAGAGACGCCGCGTGTTCACGCGCTGCAGACGGCGCAGGGACGGCTCGTGCATGCTTTCGGACCAGAACGCGAGCCAGGTCTTCATCACCGGGCCGCTCACCTGCGAGACGTCGAAATTCGCTGCGACGACGGCGCGCAAACGCGCGCGCGGCTGCGGCTTCGCGGCGATGCGGCGGCGCGTCGTGGCCGCCCACAGGTCGCGCAGGATGTGGCGCATGGTCGCTTCGAGCAGGCCGTCCTTGTCGCCGAAATAATGGCTGACGATGCCCGTCGAAATGTTCGCGCGCTGTGCGACGGACGCGAGCGTGGTGCCCGACAGACCGGACTGGTCGATGGTGAGCAGCGTGGCGTCGATCAGTTGCGCGCGACGCACTTCGCGCATTCCGACTTTGGGCATGGATGACTCGCAATGCTCCCGAAAGCCGTCACTCTAGTCGTTTTTTATTGAACGTTCAATCAATAAAAACCGCGCAAAACGGCTTTGTCGGTTTGGGGAAAACACATGTCGGTTTTTGAACACTGGCCGACGGGGCAAAGGGACTAACCTCGACTCAGCGCTTTTTTGCGCATTCAGACAAACATGGAGACGAGACGATGAGCAGCAATCGCGGTGTCGTGTATCTGGGGCAGGGCAAGGTCGAAGTGCAGTCGATCGATTACCCGAAGATGGTCGATCCGCGCGGACGCGCGATCGGTCATGGCGTGATCCTGAAAGTGGTGTCGACCAATATCTGCGGCTCCGACCAGCACATGGTGCGCGGCCGCACGACGGCTGAAATCGGCCTCGTTCTAGGGCATGAAATCACGGGTGAAGTGATCGAAGTGGGCCGCGATGTCGAAACGCTGAAGATCGGCGATCTGGTCTCGGTGCCGTTCAACGTTGCATGCGGCCGCTGCCAGACCTGCAAGGAACAGCACACGGGCGTGTGCCTGAACGTGAACCCTTCACGCGCGGGCGGCGCGTACGGATACGTGGACATGGGCGGCTGGATCGGCGGCCAGGCCGAATACGTGCTCGTGCCCTATGCGGACTTCAATCTGCTGAAGTTTCCCGACCGCGACCGCGCGATGGAAAAGATTCGCGACCTCACCTGTCTTTCCGACATTCTGCCGACGGGCTATCACGGTGCCGTGATGGCGGGCGTAAAGCCGGGATCGACGGTGTACATCGCGGGCGCGGGCCCCGTCGGCATGGCGGCGGCTGCGTCGGCGCGTTTGCTGGGCGCCGCGTGCACGATTGTCGGCGACATGAACGAAGAGCGGCTCGCGCATGCGCGTGCCGTCGGCTTCGAAACGGTCAATCTGTCGAAGGACGCGACGCTCGGCGAGCAGATCGCGCAGATCCTCGGCAAGCCGGAAGTGGATTGCGCCGTGGACTGCGTGGGCTTTGAGGCGCACGGCCACGGCAGCCATGGCTCGCGCGAGGAAGCGCCTGCCACGGTGCTCAATTCGCTGATGGACATCACGAAGGTGGCCGGCGCAATCGGCATTCCCGGCCTCTACGTCACCGACGATCCGGGCGCTACCGACGCGGCGGCGAGAAAGGGCAGCCTGTCGATCCGTTTCGGCCTCGGCTGGGCGAAGTCGCATTCGTTTCATACGGGACAGACGCCCGTGATGAAGTACAACCGCAATCTGATGCAGGCAATTCTGTGGGACCGCCTGCCTATCGCGGATATCGTCAATGTGTCGGTTATTTCGCTGGACAGCGCGCCCGATGGCTATCGTCAGTTCGATGGCGGCGCGCCGCGCAAGTTCGTGCTCGATCCGCATGGATTGCTGAAGGCTGCGTGATGCGAACCGGAGGGTTCGCATCGGGCGGGTAGCAGGTCGAAGTCTCCTCTGTCCCCTGTCGTGGACGATGCTGCGTCTCCTTTTGTGAGGAGCGCAGCATTTTTTTGTGTTTCGACGCAATGGGACTGCGCGGCAAGCCGTTAAAAGTCGTGCCGAATCGAGAATGTCGCGCCTCTTTCGTGCGCGTGATTGAGGTTCAGAAGCGGGTCGGCCCTGAAGCTCCAGTCGTCGCTGGCGGCTGCGGGCGGAATGCTTTGAGCGTCGGACGGCAGTCCGAAGCCATATGGCAGGCCCGGAGGCTGGCCAGTCTGAACGCTGTCTAGCGGGGCGAGATATGGGTTGCCTGGCGTATGCCCAACGCGGAACCGCTGTTTACCCGGCGCGATGCCGCCGTTGTCAGGCAGGCCATAAGCCGAATTGGCCCACTGCATCGAGTTCTTCATCACGTAGCGATGCACATGGCGTTGTGGCGCATAGGGCGATGACGCAATGACGGGGTACGAGTAAAACAGGACAAACGGGGAATGCCTCTCAGATGTGACGTGGATGCGATCGTTCGCGAATGAACTCGCGCCAGTCAGAAGCAATAATGCACCGGCAATCCAGCGAGCTGGATTGCGGCGCATCACGAGCCTTATCGAATCGGCGACGAAACTGATCACACTACCGGCCGTCCTTGGTCCATTAGAACCCTTACCGGTTAAGGCATGGATAATCCAATTTAGTTCTTTTTATATTGCCGGTAAATAATCCCACCGCTTATCCACACGCACCAATTTCTCCACACGCCGTGCAGAAATCGCAACCATCTTTGCGAATCACCGCATTTGCGCCGCAATTGCCGCATTTACGGCCATACATCGTGCGTAATTCCTGAGCGCCGTGTTGCGCCGCGGTATCCTCGATCGTGGAGAGTGCGTGATCTGCCGTCGACGCATTGGGGTTGGTCTGTCCGAGCGGCAGTCGCGCGAGCAGACGCGACGGCACCTGGTTGCCTTCCGCATCGAGAAAGCCGCGCCGGTGCAGTATTTGCTGAAGCGCGTAAGCGAGCGCCGCGACTTCCGAGTCGTGCCAGCGCGGCGAATGGTGCCCGTCCATCCGCTGTACCTCGCCGAGCCTGACCTGGCCACGGTCCCATGAGACCTTGCGCAAGTCCTGCAAGTTGCGCGCGACGAAACCGCCGCGCGCGGCGAGCGACAGCGAACGCATTGTCGCGGTGATCCATTGCTGCGACTCGTCGCGCTGACCGGCGGGAATGAAGAACTCGATGGGACGTTCGATCGTCACTTCCTCGCCGCCGACGCGTCCCGTCACTTCGATGAACGACACGGCCAGATACAGCGACTTCTTGCCGGCTGCCGTCAGGTACTCCACTTTCTCGATGATCGCGGGCAATTCCCCTCTCGGCCGATGGTCGATGGCGACGCGCAGCGGGTCGAGATCGATTTCCGCGAGAGCGTCGTCGGGCGTGGCGGCGGGTTCCTGCGTCACGCTGAGCACAGCGCCGAGCGTTTCGTTCGGCCGGTACGTCGCGAGACCTTTCAGGCCGCTTTTCCATGCGTCGAAATAGAGGGTTTCGAAAGCGTCGAACGGATAGTCGGCGGGCACGTTGACCGTCTTCGAAATGGACGTGTCGATATACGGCTGCACGGCGGCCATCATGTCGAGATGATCGCGTGCCGACATTTCGAGCGCGCTGACGAAATAGTCCGGCAGATGGGCGACATCGCCGCCAAGCTCGCGATAAAGACGGTACGCATGATCTTCGACGGCGAACTGCTCGCGGCTGCCGTTCGCCATCACCTTCATGCGCGTGTAGGTCCACGAGAACGCTGGCTCGATGCCGTTCGACGCATTGTCCGCGAACGCCAGGCTGACCGTGCCCGTCGGCGCAATGGAGAGCAGATGGCTGTTGCGAATGCCGTGCGTGCGGATGGCGTTCTTGATGTCATCGGGCAGGCGCGACGCGAACGTGCCTTCTTCCAGATATTGCTTTGCGTTGAAGAGCGTGAAGGCGCCGCGTTCGCGCGCGAGTTCGACGGATGCGCGATACGCTTCGTCGCGCATCAGGCGGGCGATGCGCACCGCGAAATCACGGCCTTCCTGCGAGTTGTAGCGCAGTCCCATCATGACGAGCGTGTCGCCCAGGCCCGTGAAGCCGACGCCGATGCGGCGCTTGGCGCGCGATTCGTCGTATTGCTGCGGAAGCGGCCAGAGCGTCACGTCGAGCACGTCGTCGAGAAAGCGTACGTGGGTGCGTGTGCGTTGCGCGAGCGCGTCCCAGTCGAACGACGGCGTGCCGCCATGCCGCTGCGCGAACGGATCGATCACGAAGCGCGTCAGGTTCAGCGGGCCGAGGTTGCAGCAGCCGTAAGGCGGCAGCGGCTGCTCGCCGCAAGGGTTGGTGGCGCGGATCGTTTCGACGGCGCGCAGGTTGTTGTCGTCGTTCATGCGCGAGATGAACACGATACCTGGCTCGGCGATGTCGTAGGTCGAGCGCATGATGCGATCGAAGATTTCTTTCGCGCGCCGTTCGCTGTAGACCCACATGCCGTCTTCGCGCTTGTGCATGTCGTTGGCCGCTCGAAGGGCGGGGGTCGGTTCTGCGTGATGCACGAGTTGCCACATCTCGTCGTTTTCGACGGCGCGCATGAATTCGTCGCTGACGGCGACGGAGACATTGAAGTTATTCCATCGGCCTTTCGAATGTTTGGCCTCGATGAATTCGAGCAGATCGGGGTGCGTGCAGTCGAGCACGGCCATTTGCGCGCCGCGCCGGGAGCCGGCGCTTTCGACGGTGCGGCAGGAGGCATCGAATACATCGATATAGCTGCAGGGGCCTGACGCTGACGAACTGGTCGTCTTGACGCGCGCGCCGTGCGGGCGGATGGCCGAGAAGTTGTAGCCGACGCCGCCACCGCGGCGCATGGTTTCTGCTGCTTGCAGCAGCGCGACGTAGATGCCGGGCAAGCCCTGGTCGTCGACGCCTTGAATACTGTCGCCGACGGGTTGCACGAAGCAGTTGATCAGCGTTGCGGCGATGCCGGAGCCTGCGGCGCTCATGATCCGGCCTGCGCCGAGTGCGCCGTTTTGCAGGTTCTCGACGAAGCGGGCTTCGATGGCGGGGCGCAGGGGTTCGGGCTCGGCCATTGCGACGCCGCGCGCGACGCGGCGGTAGACGTCGTCGGCGGTTTGTTCGTCGCCTTTGGCGTACTTTTCTTGCAGGACGTCGAGGGAGAATTGCTGCGGTGCGATGGGGGGGTGTAGTTGCTGCTGGCGCTGCAGTTGCGTCGGTTCGTTGTCGGTGTCAGCCATGAGGAGCCTCGGAGGCAGTGTGCGCGACGCCCGGTCGCTGTGAGGGTTCACCATAACGCACTAGTCCAGGGTGTGCAAACCGCACACGATCGGTTTTTGATGTGCGATGGGTTTGGGTTTTGCTGGGCGTTCATGGTTGGGGGGCTTGTGTTTGTTGTTGGTCGGTGTTTTGTGCTTTTCGCTGGGATCCCTATTTGCTTTTGCTTTGCGCTGGCATCCGCGTTACGTTAGCGTGCTTCAGGCGTCGCCCCTGTGCGGGGCGGCACCTACTTTTCTTTGCCGCCGCAAAGAAAAGTAGGCAAAAGAAAGCGGCTCACACCGCCAATTCTTGACGTTTACCCACGGGCCCCCAACGTCCCCATCGTTCACACACCAGCGCCTTGGTTGGTGCCCGTTGCCAACGCTTCGAACAAACGCCTCACCCGCTTCAATTACCCGTACCCGGGCCAGCGGCAGCGAATGGTATGTGCCGCCCAGGTGGCAAACTGTGTGTAGGTTGTCGCGTCGTACGGCTTAGCGCTCTTACGGGGTGGGACGCATGCGCTATCAGTCCGGAGTGAGACGTGTGAGGCGCTACGGCCGACACACAGTTTGCCACCTGGGCGGCGGTGGACTGGCTGGTGAGGCATGCTGAAACGCGGGTGCGTGAAGTGGGTGAGGCGCTCATTCAGCGCGTTAGCAACGAACGTGGGTCACGTGATTGCCGTGCGAAGTGTGGGGACGTTGGGGGCCCGTGGACAAAGGTCAAGCGCTGGCGGTGTGAGCCGCTTTCTTTTGCCTACTTTTCTTTGCGGCGGCAAAGAAAAGTAGGTGCCGCCCCGCACAGGGGCGACGCCTGAAGTGAGCTAACGTAACGCGGATGCCAGCGCAAAGCGCAAAGCGCAAGGTGCACGAGTCAAACCACGAACACCAGCACAAAAAAACCAAAACCGCCGCCCCGCACAGGGGCAAAAAAAACGGGCACCGCTATCGCACTAGCAAACAGACCCCAGACACCCAGGCAAGAAAAAAACCACGAAAGAAAAGCATCACACCTCCCCAACCACTTCACCCCCCGCCGCAGACTTCACCGCCCCGCCCGCAGCGGCGTCACTAGCGCTCCTCACACGCCCGATCCACCCACACGCCAGCACTGCGGCAGCCGCCGCCAACCATCCAACCGTGCCAAAACCCGCGATCTGCCCCTGCGCAGTGGTCGTCAGCAACAAGCCGCCGAACCACGCACCACAACCCGTGCCCATCGCCTGCACCGCGCTGTTCGCGCTGAGAAACGCACCGCGCGTCTGCGGCTCCGGCACCGTCGTGAGCAACGCCTGCATCGGCACCATCCGCGACGACAACGCGACCATGAACACCGGAAAGAACAGCACCATCGCGTAAAACGGCAGATCGGGCAGATGCGTGACGAACAGCACAGGCAACACCGACAGCAACGCAGCGATCCGGAACACGCGCTTCTTGCCAAAGCGATCCGAGAGTGCGCCAACCCGGCGCGACGTGAAGAAGGTAGCGGCGCCGCCCGCCATATAGAGCCACGACAGATTCGCAGGCGCGACACCGTGATTCGCCACGAGCGTCGGCGCGATGAACGGAATCACCAGCATGTGCCCGACCATCACCACAAACGTCAGCGCAAACGCATTCAGATGCCGCGGATTCGCGAACAGCCGCCACAAATCAGGCAACACCTGCGCGAGCGGCACGCGCTGTCTCTGCAGATGCTCGGTCAGCGACGGCACCATGCGCAAACCGCCCATCCAGATCACGCAGGACAGCACGACGAGCAGCACAAACGGCGATGCCCAGCCGAAGTGCGCGCCCAGCATCACGCCCGCCGGCACGCCTGCAATCGCCGCCAGCGAGAAGGCCGTCATGATCGTGCCCGTCGCCGCGCCACGCCGCGCAACAGGAATCACGTCGCCGACGATCGCCATCACCACGGAAGCAAGCACGCCCCCCGTAATGCCCGCGAAAGCGCGCGCCACGAGCAGCAGCGGAAAGTTCGGCGCGAGCGCGCAGCCGAGGTTCGACAGTGCGAACAGCGCGTAGATGGCGAGCAACAGACGCCGCCGGTCGAAACGGTCGATATACGTGGCGGCCAGCAGGCCCGATAGCCCCGAGCACCACGAATACGCCGACACGGCCGTCGCGAAACGCGCAGGCGAGATTTCGAACGCGTGCATGATCTGCGGGCCGAGCGGCATCATCACCATGAAATCCATGATGATGGTGAACTGCGTGAGCGCGAGCAGCCACAGCAGGCGCCGCTCGTGTGATTCGTTCAATGAGAGCAATGCATGGCTCCGTTTGGTTGAGGCGTCAGTCGTCGAGATTCTCGTGGACGGCCTGCTCGCCCTGTTTCCAGTACGCCGACGCGCGGATGCGCGACTTGTCGATGCCACGTTCGTTGACCAGCAGCGCGCGCACGGCGCGCATCGTTGCCGCTTCGCCCGCTGCCCACACGTAGCCGTCGCCGTCCGGCAGGAAGGTTTCGCGCACCGCTTTCAGCAACTCTGCACCTCGGTCGTCACGATGGGCGGCATCGCTGCGATAACGCCATTCGATATACAGATCGGTACGCGTGTCGAACTCGATGCGCGCGGAAGGATCGGCGACTTCGATCACGGCCGCGACGCGCGCGCCTTGCGGCAGTTCCGCGAGACGCCGGCCGATGGCGGGCAGGGCGGTATCGTCGCCGATCAGCAGATGCCAGTCATAGCCCGTCGGCACGACGAACGAGCCACGCGGCCCGCCGATGCCCAGATACTGCCCGGCCTTAGCCTGCGCCGCCCATTCGGCGGCGGGGCCGGCTTCGTGCATCGCGAACTCCAGCTCGAGTTCGCGCGCGTCGCGGTCGAAGCGCTTCGGCGTGAAATCGCGCGCGACGGGGCGCGGGCGGTCGGCGGGGAACACGGGGCCGTCGGGGCCCGCTGCCGGCAGCGTCGGCTTGTCTTCGCCGGGCGCGGGGAAAAACACTTTGATGTGATCGTCGAAGGAGGCTGATACGAAGTCGTGCAGATCGTCGCCCGTCAGCGTCACACGGATCAGATGCGGCGTGACGGCCACGACGTGCTTGACTTGCAGCAGACGGAATTTCAGCGGATGACGCACGCGCGTCACGTTCAGATCGGTTCGGGTTGCTTGCATAAGGTGTTCTCTCAATGTCGTTGAATCGACTGCGTCAGGCGGCTTCGCCCGGCGTTTTGCCGCCGTTCTCGCGCGGCTTGCTTTCGATTTCGGCCGTGGCGCGCGCGAGGATCGCCGCGATGCGCCGCTGCTCCTCCGGCGATGCGTTGTCGCGCAACAGCAGGGCATGTTTCAGTGCACGCCGCGCCTGCACGAATTCGGGCAGCCAGCCGCCGTATTCGCTCGCGTCGTCGCCCGCTTCGCCTTGCTGTCCCGCCTCGCCCGCGAACGCGCGGCGCACCGAATCCATCTTGCGGGCGATATGCGAGAGCTTGGCGAGCATCAGGTCGGCGCGCTCGCGGTTGCCGGCGAGGTACTCGCGGCCGGCGTCGGCGAGCGAGTAGCGCTTGCGGTTGCCTTCCAGTTGCACGGTCACGTAGCCGAGTTCTTCCAGATAGGTCAGCGCGGGGTAGACCATCCCCGGGCTCGGCGTGTAGAAGCCGTTCGAGCGCGCTTCGAGCGCCTTGATCAGTTCGTAGCCGTGGCGCGGCTGTTCGTCGATCAGCGCGAGCAGCAGCAGTTGCAGATCGTCGGACGTGAACTTGCGTCCGCGCGGGAAGCCGTCGCCTTCGCCGCCGAATCCTCCGCCGAAGCCGCCCCCGAACGGACCGCCCGCGCCGCCGCCGAACGGCCCGCCGTGCCGGCCGCCGCCGCGCTGATGGCGGCCGATCGCGTCCCTGAACATCTGGAAGCGTTCGTATAAGCCAAGGAACGCGGGATCGCGGGCAAAGTCGGCGTCGCGGGCGAAGTCACGGGAAAAACGATGATGGTGGTGACGCATGTCGGCATCTCCGAATGTCTTAAGATGTATCGTAAGATATATATCTAAAGATAATTCGTCAAGCCAAATCTCGAATTTGTATTGGGGCACAACAAAGTGTGCGGGAACGGGAAAACGTCCGTTCAGGTGCAACAAAGTGCGCGGGAACGCGAAAATTCGGTGTGCGGCGCACAACGACGATGCGTGATTGCTATCGTCGATACCTCTTGGATAGTCAATACAACGGTTTCTGGCCTAAGCGCAAAGGGGGCACCCGAGCCGCGCTAGATTGCTTGGGCCGACTGGAATATGTCCTCTAGGCTCGTTGGTGAGGCGATTGACGCCGTAACGTTGCACTGACTTGGGATCACAAACATCGCGGTTTTGTCTATGGCGTTTATGTGGGCTTCTCCGGATTCTCTTCGGTGCTCGCTTACGTTTTTCCGGTCATCATTCTGGGTACGATGCAACTCGGCTGGGTCTGGATATTCCGTCTCGCGCCGCTTTCCATGCTGCTGGGCGCACTGGTGTTGTTGCTATTTGTTTCTGAACGACCGGAGGCTCTGCATCTGCCGGCTGCTGAAAAATCGGAAGAGACAACCTCTCTGGCGGAGTCGGAGAATGAGTTGACGAGCGCGCAGCGATACGCGCTTGTGATGAAGAACTGGAGGCTCTACATCACGGGTCTC